>CAZPTI010000104.1:0-15012 GCA_964588925.1 uncultured Anaerolineales bacterium
AAGCGGTGCGCATGCTGGACGCGGGCGCATCTCGCAGCGAAATCACGGCGCGGCTCCTTGCGCTGCGCGAGCAGGTGCGCCTCGTCTTCGTGCTGGAGACGCTCGAATATCTCCAGCGCGGTGGCCGCATCGGCAAGGCCCAGGCGTTCGTCGGCACGCTGCTTAAGTTCAAGCCGCTGCTCGGCATTGTGGACGGCGAGGTAGCGCCGCTGGCGCGGGTCCGCAGCCGGGGCAAGGCGCTGGAAACGGCGCAGGAATTGCTCACGCAGCAGGTGACCGCGCGCGGCGCGAACGTGCGTATGGCGCTGACGAACGCGCTGGCGCCGGAGGAGACGTGGGCGGCGGGCGCGCGGCTGTCGAAGATCTTCGAGACCGCGGACTTCTACGTGTCGGACCTCGGCCCGGTCATCGGCGTTCACGTCGGGCCGGGAACGATCGGCGTGGCGGTGATGCCCACTGCCTGATACGGTGCGAAGACGCGCTGCGACGACATGATGTTGATGACGCAGCGCGTCTTTTGTTGAGCGCGAGTGTTCTAGTTTATGCCACGTTTGCAGAGTCAGGTGACAGAGGCAGTGGCGGCGGAAAGTCCGTACGCCGAGCTGAGCGAAGTCGCCCTGGTTGAGTTGGCAAAGCGCGAAGGCGACGCTTTCGGCGAGTTGTACCGTCGGCACGTAGATCGTATCTACACGTACATCTACTACCGGACGGGCAACGCGGCCGATGCGGAAGACCTGACCGCGCGCGCGTTTCACCAGGCGCTAACGCACCTGCCAAAGTATACCGACCACGGCGTGCCGTTTGCGGCGTGGCTGTACCGGATCGCGCACAACCTGGTTGCGAACCACCACCGGTCGCACAGCCGGTGGAAACTGACGTCGCTGGAGGATCTGGAGCTCACCGGCAGGCCTGCGGACAGCCCGGAGCGCGTGGCGGAGGCGAACGAGCGCAAGCGCGCGCTCTGGTCGGCCATCCGCCGCCAACCCGAGGAACGCCAGCGGCTGCTGATCCTGAAGTACGCGGATCGCCTGTCAAACGAGGAGATCGGCGCGCAGATGGGGCGGACGGAAAGCGCGATCAAGTCTTTGTATTTTCGGACGTTGAAGGCCCTCAAGGCCGATTTGGAAGCCCGCGGCTGGTAGAACCTGCGCGATGCTCACTGGAGCCGCGAAGGGGCGGTCCAGCCTGCGTTCTCAGAAAGGTTCACGATGCCTGTGAGTCGTATCGCTTTCCTGCCGTCAATCCTCTTCAGCACGCGCGTCCCTGCAGAGCCGCACGCGGCCGACGTGCTCACCATCGTGCCCTTCCTCGCGCTCGCGCGCGAGTTGGCCGCGCTGTTTGCGCCGGTCGCGCCCCGGCCCGAGTTCCGCATGAACCTCGAACGTACGCTTATCGCCGAGGCGCGCCAGCAAGCGGCCCATTCCGCCCTGCTGCCCGTGTTCGTTGAAACGCGCGATAGCGACTGGCGCTGGGTCAAGGGAGCTGCGGCTGCCGCCGCGGTCGGTTCCGCCGTATCGCTTGCGGGCATCGTCGTCTACGTGCTGCGCCGCCGCGCCGCCTGACCCCGCTAGAACGGCTGCTCGACTGCCTCCCGGAATTTTCGATCCGGGAGGTTTGTTGTTTAATAGGGCCATGCTCGAACTGAGCGATATTCGCCACCTGACCCAACTCGACGCGGCCGTCGACGAACTGATCGCCGACGGTCCCGGCCTTGCGCTCGTCGTCGGGCTGGACGCGCCGCCTGCCATTGCGCCCACTGCCGACTTGCCCCTCCCATCCGGTCGCGCGTCCCTTTTCCGCATCCTGACGCGACGGCTGCTGGCTGAGGCCACGCGCCGCGTGCTTGTCCTTGCCCCGGCGCGCGACGCCATCCGCATCACGCGCGACCGCCGGCGCCGCGTCGAGGTTATCGCGGTCGCGGACGACGAAGAGGCGCGCGCCCGGCTGCTGGCGGTCAGCGCGCGGCCGCCGGAGCTCGTGATCGCGCAGATTAACGCCACACCGCAGGTAGCCGGAGCCGCGCTGCAATTGGCCGCGGCGGGGTCGAAGGTGCTGGCGCAGATGAACACGCCCTGCCGAGGCCTGGCCGTGGCGCGTGACCTAGTCTCAGCGGGCGTGCCGGCGCAGCAGCTCCCTGCGCTCAAGTGGGTGCTCGCCACACAGCGCATGCCTGCGGTCTGCTCCTGCGCGACACTCCGCCCGGTCGATCCGCTCGCCGCGGCGGAGTTGCGCAGCCGCTTCCCCTCGGCTGGCGACCTGCCTGCGCAACTCCACTATCCCGTCGGCTGCCCCACCTGCGACGGCACAGGTTACAGCGGCGAAGTGTTCCTCTTCGACGTGTACCGACCCGCCGAGCGCCGGAGCGTCATCACCTACGAACAATACGCGCTCCAGATGGCGCTCGACGGCGCGGTCGCGCTCGACGACGTCCTCTCACTCGACGCCGCGCAACTGCGCCAGGCGCACGCGCTCCGCGAGACGAGCGAGGCCGCGCTGCGCGAGTCGAACGCGGCGCTGCAACGCAAGGTGGCCGAACTGGAAAGCGCGCACCGCGTCTCGACGCAGCGGACCGAGGCACTCCTGTCGCTGCAACGCATCAGCGAGGCGCTGCTTTCCGATGCCTCACCCGAAGAGCTCGCCGGCCGCTTATGTCGTCAGGCGCGAGAGTTGTGCGGCGCGGACCGCGTCATCCTGTATGCTGTTCAGGGCGAGCAGGCCGTTGCGCTCGGCGAAGCGGGCTGGGGACGGGAGCGCCTGCCTGCGCCACTGCCGGCCGAGGCGGTCTGCTGCCGCGAAGGCGACGCCGAGGGAGCGGGTAGACCTGCCCGGTTCGACGGCTGGCCGCCAGGGATTCCTGAACGCACACCTGACCTCGAAGGCGCGGAGCTGCGCGCCGGGCTGCGCGCGCCGCTCGTGGCGCAGGGCGAGACGGTCGGCGCGCTCTACGTCCATAGCGCGGTCCGCAACACCTTCGCGCCCGGTCACGTCGCGTTGCTGCAAACGTTTGCCGCGCAGGCCGCGCTCGCGCTCCAACGCGCCGCGCTCACCGCCGAGTTGCGCGCCAAAGTGGCCGCGCTCGAAGCCGCGCAGGCCGAGCTGGCTGTGAAGGCGCGCATGGCTCGTGAGTTGGAACTGGCGCGGCAGGTGCAGGAAAGCTTCCTGCCTAAAACGTTCCCGGCTGCGTCTGGCTACGCCTTCGCTGCGTACAGCGAACCGGCGCGCGAGGTCGGCGGCGACTTCTACGATGTGATCGACCTGGGCGAAGGTCGCATCGGGCTTGTGATCGCGGACGTGTCAGACAAGGGGATGGCCGCCGCGCTGTATATGGCGTTGAGCCGCAGCCTCATTCGCGCAGAGGCAGTGCGCGAACATTCACCGCGCGCCGTGCTGGCAAATGTCAACCGCTCGCTGCTGGACCTGGGCGAACAGGGCATGTTCGTCACGGCCTTCTACGCCACGCTTGACACTGGCAACGGCCAGTTGATCTACACGCGCGCAGGGCATGACCATCCGCTGCTGCTCCGCGACGGCGCGGCCATGACGCTGGGCGGCAAGGGCGCGCTGCTGGGTCTGTTTGACGACGCAGCCGCGACGTTGACCGAAGAGTCGCTCCGCCTGCTCCCCGGCGACCGCCTTGTTCTCTCCACGGATGGTCTGACCGACGTCGTGAACGCGCAGGGCGACATGCTCGGCGCGGACAACCTCTCCGCGCTCCTCCTCCAATCCACGCGCTTCGACGCCGAAAATTTCGCTGCGCAAGTCATAGACGGCCTCAAAGCCTTTCGCGGGGATGCGGAACAGGCCGACGACATGACGCTGCTGGTTGTAACCTGCGTCGGCGCCGCGCATCAGACGAGTGGCCGGGACATTAAGCCAGACTGAAAGGCCGGAGGACGCATGGGGAAGATCGACGTGAAGTGGTTGGGCGAGGAGAGCCGCATGTTCTTAGGCCGCGACACGATGGGCCGCACGGTCGTCGCGGGCTACTGGCAGAAGCCAAACGACCCGACCTGGACGGAAGCGCGCGGCGCGAAGGCCTCTGACCTGCTGGTCATCGCGCTAGCGTCGTGCTCCGCCTATGACGTGGTGGACATCCTGCAAAAGCAGCGCGAGCCGTTGACAAGCCTGCTGGTCAGCGCGGACGCGGAGCAGGCGCCCGAACCGCCGTGGCCCTTCACGAAGATCCACCTGCACTATCAGCTTACAGGCAAGGGTTTGGACTCGAAGAAGGTCGAGCGCGCGATTAAGCTGTCAGAGGAGAAGTATTGCTCCGTCGCCGCGACGATCCGGGGCGTCACAACGATCACGCACAGTTTTGAGGTTTGCCCGGAGCCATGAACCCGTTCGGTGACCTGACGGGTTTTTGAAAACCCGTCAGGTCTCTTCGCCCCTTACGCGCTCCACCCCTCCAGCAGCGCGGTAAACAGCCTCACACCATACCCCGTCGCGCCCTTCGGCTTCGCCGGCTTATCCTCGTCCGACAACGACATCGACGCCATGTCCACGTGCGCCCACGGATAGCCTTCCGTGAAGTGCTCGATGAACTTCGCGCTCGTCCCCAGCCCACCGTAACGCCCGCCGGTGTTCTTCACGTCCGCCACTTGGCTCTTGATCGTCTCGGCGTACTCATCGTACAACGGGAAGCGCCACAGCCGCTCGCCCGATGCCTCCGCCGCCTTGACCAGCCGCGCGGCGAGCGCCTCGTCGTTGGCGAAGAAACCGGCCGCGTGGGGGCCGAGCGCCATGCTCTGCACGCCGGTCAGCGTCGCGATGTCGATAACCGCGTCCGGGTTGAAGCGCTTCGCGTACGCCAGCGCGTCCGCCAGCAGCATCCGGCCCTCGGCATCCGTGCTGATGACCTCCATCGTCTTGCCGGTCATGCCCGTGTACACATCGCCCGGCTTCTGCGCGCGTCCGCCTGGCAGGTTCTCCGCGCAGGGCGCAAGGCCGACGACATGGAGGGGCAGGTCGAGCCGCGCTACGACGCCGAGCGCCGCGATCACCGCAGCCGCGCCCGCCATGTCGCCCTTCATCTTCCACATCTCGTCGCCCGGCTTAAGCGAAATGCCGCCCGAATCGAACGTGACACCCTTGCCCACCAGGACAACAGTGGGAAGGTCGGTGCGGCCCGCATTGTGCTCGAGGACGATCAACTGCGGCTCAGCCTCGGATTCCTCCGCAACAGCCATGAAGATGCCCATGCCCAGCGCCTTGCACGCCGCCCGGTCGAGCGCCTCGTAACGCAACCCCGTCTCGCGCGCAAGCTGCTGCGCGGCAGCAGCCATATCCGTCGGAGTCATGCGATTCGCCGGCGTGTTCACCAGCTGCCGCGCGAGATTGACGCCGAGCGCAATCCCTGTCCCCTTACGGATTCCCGCCTCGATGGCCGCGTGATTCTTCCCGCTGTGCTCCACCACAACCATCTGCTCGGGGTTGGGCCGCCACTCTTTCGGCGGTTTCGAGCGTTGCCCTTCGTAGCGATACAGGCCCATCAGTGCGCCCTCGGCCACGGCCTGCGCCGCAGCCAGCGGATCCAGTCCGCCGATGCCTGCGCCGTGGACAATGGTCGCGAAGCGCCTAGCGCCCAGCTCGCGCGCCTTACGCGCCGCCGTCGCCGCAGCATTGCGCACGCCCGCGAGGTCGAACTTCCCCGCCTCGCCCAGCCCGACGACGAGCACGCGCGGCGCGGGGATGGCGCTCCCTGTGTACACCACGAGCGTCTCGCCCGCCTTGCCCGTGAAGTCGCCGCTGTACAGCACTTCACGGATCTTCCCGCCCAGCCCCGCGTCTGAGTCAACTGCGCCGGTTGCGCCGCCCGGAACTGTCACGCCCTGGAACAGGTTAACGACGATCAGGTCAGCCGCTTCCTGCGCAATGTTGCCTTGTTTGACGACAATGTCCACTTAGCTCCTCCGTGTGGTATTCCCTAAAAATGGCGTGAGATCTGTTGGAAAAACCTCCAGTCCGACTTGCCGCGCTACGGTCCACACTTCCTGATCGAATGTTGCCAGGACAATCGGACTTCGAAGCGACTCCTGCCACGAAACGGCCGAAGCCAGATGAATCGCATCATAGCCTCGCAGACCGTAGTCGTATGCGAACCCGTCAGCGCGCGCCACTAACGCTTCAAGCACATACAGCTTCGTCCAGGACGGCCACTCTTCCCTGAAAGCTAAAAGCAGCCGTCGCGCGATGTGTTCAGGGATCGCACCCGCGCGGACTGCCTTGCCAAATGAGGCGGCCAGTTCGGCACGCGTTATCAGCGAAGTCGCGATTTCGGTGGCTGCGCGAACCAGGTTCATAAACTCATCCGAGCCGCGCTCTCTGACATAGCCCTTCACAAGTGCGCTGGTATCGGCGTAGACGTTCACTCTCGAAGCTCCACGACAATGTCGGACAGCAAGATGTCACTGGTGTTCTCAGGTGGATCAGGCAAGAATTGCGGCTTCTTGCCGTTCCAACTGATAATACCAAGCGCCTGCAACTGCTTCATTCTCTGTTCAAGATCGGACTCCATCGGCCCCAGTCTTGCGACGGGTTTGCCATGCTCGGTAACAATCACAGTCTCGCCATCCTCCTTGATGCGCGCAATGTACTTGCTCAAATTGGCCTTCAATTCTCTGATGCCAACCGCGCTTTGCATCATCCACCTCCAACAGTTTGTAGTCATATCATAACAGAAGTGACCACAAACTACAAGGCCTTAGCTTCGCTACACCACATTATGCTCCCGCACCAAATCCCCCTCCGCAAAACGACCCAACCGCAACTGGCCGATGTCCAGGCTGCGCGCCCGCCCATCCATCACCAGCTCCGCGGCCAGCAGCCCCGCGACCGGCCCGTGCATAAACCCGTGTCCGCTGAACCCCGCCACAATCGTGAATCCTGCCGGCTCGGCGAGCGTGTCGATGACCGGGTGCGCGTCCGGCGTCACCTCGTACAGCCCGGCCCACTCGCGCAACAGCCCGGCTTTCGCCAAGAGCGGGAAACGCCACATGGCGTTCTCCAGGTGCTGCTCGGTCCACGCGTGGTCGATGGACTGGTCGAACCCCGGCTTCTCGTTGGCGTTCGACTGTCCGGTCAGAATGCCCTTCCCCTCGCGGTGGAAGTAGAGCGAGCGGCTGAAGTCGAGGACGAACGGGAAGTCATCGGGCACGCCTTTGAGCGGCGTCGTCACGGCGATCTGGCGGCGGAGCGGGACGATGGGCAGGTCGACTCCGGCGAGCGCAGCCACTTTGCCCGCCCACGGGCCGGCTGCGTCGACCACAGCAGGCGTCGCAATATCGCCCTTTGACGTGCGCACCCCGGTCACGCGTCCGCCTTCGATGCAAATGCCAGTCACCTCGGTCGCGGTGAAGATTTGCGCACCCAGCCGCCGCGCGGCCGACACATACCCCTGCACGACGCCGTTGGGATCAGCGAGGCCATCGCCTGCGTGCCAAGCCGCGCCGATCACGCCTTCCAGGTTGAGCAGGGGCACGCGCTCCGCCGTTTCTTCGGCAGTCAACAGTTGCGAAGGCACGCCCATGCTGTTCTGCAAGGCGACGTTCCGGCGGAAAACTTCGAGGTCGCGCGGGTTGTCGAGCAGGAACAGGTAACCCGGCCAGCGCAGGTCGATGCTCTGCCCCGTCTCGTCCTCGAAGCGTTCGAGCATCGGCAGGCTGATCTGCGACAGGCGGATATTGATCGCGGTGCTGAACTGGTAACGGATGCCGCCGGCGCACTTGCCGGTGGCCTCCGCGCCGAGGAACTCATGCTTTTCGAGCAGGACGACGTTCTTGACGCCAGCTTTGGCGAGGTGGTAAACCGCGCTGGCGCCCATGACGCCGCCGCCGATGACGACGACATCTGCGGTGGGGGGAAGCATGTGGATACTCCTGAATTGAAGATGGAAAACCGCGGATGCTACTTGGCGCCGCGCGCCCGCGCAGCCAACTGCGTCCAATCGTCGTCGCTGAGGGCTTCGAGCCAGGAGAACTGACCCGCGCCCTTCAGCCACTCGCCCCCGTCGATAACCACGCACTCGCCGTTGATGTAGCTCGCCATGTCCGACAGCAGGTACGCGGCGAGGTTGGCAAGCTCCTCGTGGCGGCCGACGCGCTTGAGCGGGATGCGGTTCAGCGCGGCTTCGGCCATGCCGGGCGGCATGAGCCGCTGCCACGCGCCCTCGGTGGGGAACGGGCCGGGCGCAATGGCGACCGTCGTGATGCTGTACTTCGCCCACTCGACCGCCAGCGAGCGCGTGAGCGCCAGAACGCCCGCTTTCGCCGCGGCCGAAGGCGTGACGTAGGCTGAGCCAGACTCCACGTAGGTGGCGACAATGTTGAGGATGCGGCCGGGTCGCTGCGTGGCGATCCACCGCTTGCCCACGGCCAGCGTGCAGTAAAAGGTGCCGTGCAGGACGATGCTGAGAACCGAGTCGACCGCGCGCGAGGAGAGGCGTTCGGTCGGGCTGGCGAAGTTGCCGGCCGCGTTGTTGATCAACACGTCGACGCCACCATAATGCTGCCACGCGGCCTCGACCATCTTCTCGACCGCCTCCGAGTCGCGGACATCGACGGGGAGCGGCAGCACTTCCCCGCCGCGCGCAGCCGTCATCTCGTCCGCCGCCTGCTTGAGCAGCTCCTCGCGGCGGCTGGCGATGACCAGCTTCGCGCCCAGTTCGAGGAAACGCTCGCCCATTGCGCGGCCCAGCCCGGTGCCGCCGCCTGTGATCAGGATGACCTTGTCCTTGAGCAAATCTGGCAGGAACATTCGGGCCTCCTTATAAATGGCGACCCATCGGGTTTGAGAAACCCGATGGGTCTTTGCGCGCCTAATTGTCTCTCCGTTCGGGCGCCTTGCCCGGCAGTTTTTCGTAGCCCGCGCAGTTCGGCTCCTGTTTAGGCGTGGGGTAGAGGCAGACGACGTAGAAACTGCCGGGGAAGCGGGCGATGACCGCGGCGTGTTCGTTGAAGTTCGACGGCGGACGCAGCTCGTTGAAGCGGTCGAGGTCGTACTGCGTCCACTCCAGCGTGTATCGCGCGCGGTTCTCTGGCGGAATCATGGTTAGGTAGGCGTCACGAAGGGGCGCAGGGACCGCAGAAGCCGAAGGCGCCGCCAACGCCTGCTGGAGCATGTCGTTCATGTTTCGGACATTGCCCCGCGCCTCAACCGACAACAGGTCAAACGATCCGGCAACCGCCATCGCCAGGACCAAAGCGGCCGGCACGAACGCGCGGCGCAGGAAGGGTTCCCCATCACGCGCCGCGTCAACCTGGCGCTCGCTTGCCCAGCGGAGAACGGCGAGCAGCGGGACGGTCAGCCAGGCCAGCGGCACGGAAAAGAGCGCGCTGCTGATCAGCGCGCCGCCGAAGCCGATCACTTCGAGGCGAATCAGCATGTAAACGAAGATGCCGGCAAGCGCAACGGCCGCGCCATAAATCACGCCCCGGGCCGCGCTGGCCGGCCAACAGGTAAGGCCGCCCAAAAACGCGCCGAGCAGCCCGCTCAACAGGGCATTCCCGACCGGGCCGGCGGGCGGCGCGTAGAAGGGGATGCCCGGCTCAGCGATGGGATTGATGAGCTGCGAGACGAGGCCATAGGCCAACCCCAGCAGCGCGCCCAGAATAATGCCCGTCTTAAGCCGCGCTCGCGCCCGGGCCGCAACGGTCCCTTCATCCGGCGAGGTTGCGGTGAGCCACACCGAACGTTCTTCGTTCGGCGCAGCTTTCCAAGCGGGTCGTTCTTCCTTGTTCGTCGTCGTTTTCACTCCGGCTGCTCCCACTGCCGCGTATCGGGCAGGTATTCGGATTGACGCCTCCCGCTGCCGGACTACTGCGGTAAGGCGCCTTACTGTGGTAAGGCGTCGAAACCCCGGCACAGCGGCGGCTGATCCAGGGCGATATAGATACATACGAGATTCCAGCCGCTTGAGTAGCGCGCGATGGCGGCGGAATGGAAGTCGAAGTTCACGCTCGGCCGCGGGATGCGGTAGCGGTTGATGTCGACCCCCTCCCACGTAAGCTGATACGGCTCGGCCAGGTGCGCGGGAAAAGCCTGCACCTGCGCCAGCGCGGCGGGCGTCGAACCGGTGCGCGCGGCCTGCGAGAGCATCG
Organism: uncultured Anaerolineales bacterium; assembly: GCA_964588925.1. Lineage (GTDB taxonomy): Bacteria > Chloroflexota > Anaerolineae > CG2-30-64-16 > CG2-30-64-16 > JALOOB01. The sequence goes on from CAZPTI010000104.1 coordinate 10,098, forward strand.
CGTCCATCGCCCGCAGCGTCTCCCGCCCGCGCGGCGGATAGACTGAAGTGTACCCGACGAGGGCCACGAGCGCGATCAGAACCGCCGGCCACAGCAAGCGCCCGCGCCACGACTGGCCGTCGCGATGCGCTTCCTCCTGATGCCCGATCACCCACCGCACCGCCGCGAAGATCGGCACGAGCATGCCCCAGAAGGGGAGCGCCAGCGTGACCGCGGAGACGAGGTGGAGCGCGAAGCTGTTGGACAGCCCCTCGGCGGTTGCCAACGAAAGCAGCACGATGCCTGCGGCGCCACCTGCTGCCATAAGAAACACGCCCTTGATGCCGCTGCGCGGCCAGGCCACGAGCAAGCCCAGTAGCCCGCCGCCGACGACGAACACCAGCGTGTTCAGCCAGCCGCCGAGTGGCGGTTGATACAGCGGAACACCAGGGACGAGCAGCCGGTTCCCGATCTGCGAAAAAAGGCCGTACGCCAGGCCCAGCGCCGCGCCGAGCAGAAAACCAATGCGACGGCGATAGCGATCATCCGGGACAGAATCTGGCAGCGAAAGGTCGAATGCGCTCATACGGAGCGCCTGGACAAGGACATGTCTTCTCCTCGAACAAGGCAAGTTGCGGGAGGCAGTATCACCCCAAGGCGAGTGTTTGTCAATGAAGCGGCGCGAACAGGGAGCGGTTCACGACTTCGCGCGAAATTCAGTTTTGCTGCGCACGCGCGGCCGCGGTTATCTGGTTTAGCGCGCGCTGTTTTGCGGCGGGCGCGGGGCGAACGGGCCAAATGGATGGCCGATGCGGCAGCGCAGGGGGTTTTGCGCGTTTTCGCGCAACGATTTTCGCGCGCACGCGTCGATTTTGGCGGGGACGATGCGCCGCGCGGCAGCTATGCGCCGGGTGTGTTAAGGAGCGATCGTGTTTTGTTCTCCTATCCTTACTATAACATATGTTCGCAAGGGAAGTCAAGAGGATTTCCAAAACTCCACCCACTCGCGCGAACATGTGATACAATAGGGGCGCCCCGTAAGCTGCCGCTGCCGCACGGCTAACCGAGCGAATCTTGCTGAGGATAGACAGCATGACCTCTCCTTCCCTTGCCGATCTTAATCCCGTTACGCTTGCCAAAGCGCCGCCGCGCTTCCACCTGCTTGCGAAGCCGAGCGGCTCAACGTGCAACCTTGATTGCGCGTACTGTTTCTTCCTCTCCAAAGAGGCGCTCTACCCCAACGCAAAGAGCCGCATGAGCGAACAGACGCTGGAGAACTACATCCGGCAGTTGCTCGAATCGCACCGCACGCCCGAAGTCATCATCGCGTGGCAGGGCGGCGAGCCCACACTCATGGGGCTGGACTTCTTCAAGCGTTCGGTCGAGTTGGCGTATCAGCACCGCCAGCCGGATCAACAACTCGAGTTCACCTTCCAGACCAACGGCGTGCTGCTCGACGACGAGTGGTGCGCGTTCCTCAAGGAGCACAACTTCCTCGTCGGGTTGAGCGTGGACGGGCCGGAGGAGATCCACGACACCTATCGCCACAACAAAGGCGGCGCGGGCACGTTCAAGCAGGTCATGGCCGGGTGGGAGCATCTGCGCAAGCACGGCGTCGACTTTAACATCCTCTGCACGGTCAACGCGGCGAACCAGGCGCGCGGGCGCGAGGTCTACCGCTTCTTCCGGGATCAGCTCGGCGCGACATGGGTGCAGTTCATCCCCATTGTAGAGCGCGCGACGGCGGACACGCTGCCCCTTGCCAACCTCGGCTGGAGCGACCGGCCGGGCGGCAAGCGCCTGCTCTACACGCAGAATGGCTCGCTCGTGACGGAACGCTCGGTGACGGGCGCGGGCTACGGCCGCTTCCTGATCGACATCTACGAGGAGTGGGTGCGCCGCGACGTAGGCAAGGTGTACGTCCAGCTTTTCGACGTCACGCTGAGCGCCTACTTCGGGCAACACCTGCTGTGCATCCACGCGCCCACGTGCGGCTACGGCCCCGCGCTGGAGCACAACGGCGATCTCTATTCATGCGACCATTTCGTCGAACCCGATTTCCTGCTGGGCAACATCAACGACACGCACATGATCGAGCTGGTGAGTTCCGCCCAGCAGCGCCGCTTTGGCGACAACAAGCATGACCTGCTGACGCAGCAGTGCCGGCGGTGCCCGGTCCGCGGGCTGTGCAACGGCGGCTGCCCGAAAGACCGGTTTGTGGCGTCGGTCGACGGCGAGCCGGGACACAACTACCTGTGCGAAGGACTGTTCGCCTTCTTCACCCACACGCGCCCCACGATGACGACGATGGCTCGCCTGGTGCAGCAGGGGCAATACGCGGACGGCGTGATGGAGGTGGTCCGCGCGGAGGACGCGAAGCGCGGGCGCAACGATCCGTGCCCGTGCGGGAGCGGCCGGAAGTTCAAGGTGTGTCATGGCAGCCGTGGTTCGTAGTAGGCGCTTGAGCGCGCGGTCTGCGCACAGCGGAGAGACGGGCGCTCAAGCGCCCACTACGAACCTGCAAGCGCGCGTCACGGAGCTTGAGGCCGAGAACGCAGCCCTGCGCGCGCGGCTGGAGCGGCTCGATCTCCTGCTCGACACCGTGCCCGCAATGCTGGCTTACGGCGGCGCGGACTTTCGCCTGTGGCATGCGAACGATGCGATGGCGAAATGGTGGGGCCACGACAAGGACGAGGTCACCGGCCGCTACCTTAACGACATTATGCTCCCCGGCGGGTTTGAGGCCGCGCGGCCTTTCCTCAAACAGGCGGGCGAGACGCGGCGCATCGTTACCCACGAGCGCGCCGCAGTGGGGCGCGACGGGACCGTTCGCGTGCTCCGCCAGAGCTACGCGCCGGACATCGATGAGGCGGGCGCGGTCCGCGGGTATGCTGCGGTGGTGGTCGACATCACCGAGGAGCGCCGCGCCGAAGAAGCGCTGCGCGAGGGCGCGCGGCAGGCCGCGGTGGCCGAGGAGCGCAACCGGCTGGCGCGCGATCTGCACGACGCAGCGACGCAAACCATCTACTCCGCCATGCTCATCGCGGAAGCGCTGCCCCAGGTGTACGCGCGTAGTCCGGCGGAGGGCGAGCGCAACCTGAGCAAACTGCGTCAACTCGTGCGCGGCGGGTTGGCCGAGATGCGCGCGCTGCTGTTCGAGCTGCGGCCGTGGACGCTCGATACCGTGCCGCTTACCCGACTGCTGGAATATTTGCGCGACTCGCTACAAGGGCGCGTGCGAGTCGACGTGACGTGGGATTTGCGCGCCGAGTGCGATCCGCCCGCGGCAACCAAGGCTGCGGTGTACCGGATCAGCCAGGAGGCGTTCAACAATATCGTCAAGCACGCGCGCGCCAGCCGAGTGGCGGTTACTTTGCGCTGCGATAGCGAGCGAGGCTGGCTGGTGGTCGAGGACGACGGCCGCGGGTTCGATGCGGTCGCGGTAGGGGGCGACCGCATGGGGTTGGCGATCATGCGGGAGCGCGCGGAGGCGAACGGCGCAACGCTGGACGTAACGAGCGCGCCGGGGCAGGGCACGCGCATCAAGCTCACGTGGAGCGTAATGGAGGCGGGGAATGGGTGACGCAGGCGCAAAGCCAATTCGCGTGATGATTGTCGACGATCACGCAATGGTGCGCGACGGGCTGAAGGTGTTCCTCTCGAACTACGCGGACATCCGCGTCGTCGCGGAGGCTGAGGACGGCTCAGAGGCGGTCGCGCTGGTGAACCGCGCGCGGCCAGACGTCGTGCTGATGGATCTGCTCATGCCCGGCGTGGACGGCCCGGCTGCCACCGAGCGCATCCGCAAGGAGCACCCTGACGCGCAGGTGATTGCTTTGACCAGCTTCGTCGAGGAGGACCTGATCCGGCGGACGCTGCGCGCGGGCGCGGTGGGCTATCTGCTCAAGGACGTCAACCCCGCGCGGCTGGCTGAAGCGATCCGCGCGGCACACCGGGGCCGGCCGACGATCGACTCGGCTGCGGCGCAGGCGCTGGCGCGCGGCGCGGCGGAAGGCCCCACGCCGGGGAGCGACCTGACCCCGCGCGAGCGCGAGGTGCTGGCGCTGCTGGTGCAGGGGAAGACGAACGACGAGATTGCCCGCAGCCTCTACATCAGCGCCGCCACCGTTCGCCTCCACGTGAGCCACATCCTCTCCAAGCTGGAAGCCAGCAACCGGACTGAGGCTGCGACCATCGCGACGCGGCATCACCTGGTGACGCGCGACGCCTAAACCGAGACCGAACACGCACCAACCCTAGACGACTGTTCTATATGAAGATACTCACCGCAACTGTCGACGCCCTCGCGCCTTTCCGGTAAAGTTGGCGCGGAAGGGGGCTGCGATGCGTGTAGTACTGGCCGCGCCCAATCGAGATCTGCGCCTGGCGTTGGAGTTGTTCCTGGCCGAGGAGCCGGGCGTCTTCCTTGCCGGCGTGGCAACCGACCTCGCCGGCGCGCGGGCGCTGCTGGCTGCGGCCCGCCCCGACCTGCTGCTGCTCACCTGGGACCTGGACGGGGGCGCTGCGGTCGCTTTTGCGCGGGAGGCGCGTGCTGCGGGGTGGACCGCTCAGGTCATCCTGCTGTGTCGCGACGAGGACGAACGCGCGGCTGCGCTGGCCGCGGGCGCGACCGCAACCGTGTCGAGTTGGGACCCCCCCGAGCGGCTGACGCGCGCAGTGGCGGACGCGCGAGAACGCGCGCACGCGAGGCACCCGTGACTGTCGCGGCGCAGGACACGTGGGGCTTCGATCCCACCTGGCCGCTGCCGCGCAGCGCCCAACTGCCCCCGCGCGAGCCGGACGATCTGCGGACAACCATGCACGGGTTCGACGAATTCTTTCGGTACGCGTATTTTCTGACCGCGTGGCCTGAGCCGGGCGCTAAAGCGCCCACTACAACCTCCCCTGCCGCACTGGTTCGTAGTAGGCGCTTTAG
>CAZPTI010000105.1:0-14928 GCA_964588925.1 uncultured Anaerolineales bacterium
GTACCGTCAACTCCCGTCGCTGCCGAACTTGCATGCACGCTGTTCGCCGTCGTCGCGCTGCCGACCGTGTTGTGCGAGATCGTCGGCGCGCACCCACTTACGTAGATGCCCCTAAAGTTGGCCGAAACGGCTGGCGTCTGACCGGCGGCTGTGATGCCGCCTATCACGTTGTTCTGAATGTTGCATTCGGCGCCTCCCGCGGCCAGGATGCCGTAGAGGACCGGGCCGTTGGACTGGCTTGTCATTACCACTGCGCCGGTTGCCGTCCCGCTTCCGATCGTGTTGCCTATGATATCGGCAGCCGAACCGGTGTAGATGCCGCGCCATGAGCTGTTATCGTAGCCGGCCTGCGTGGTCGTCATGCTAAAGTTAGTGAGCGTGTTGCCCTGGATGCTGCTCTTGAGCGAGGCGGACGCCTGAAGCAAGACGCCATAGAATCGGTTGGCAGTTATCGACATCGGACTGCCGCCTGCGAGGGGCGCGCTGCCGCCGATGTAGTTCCCGCTCACCGTAAAGACGCCCGCGCCCGGCGTGATGTAGATGGCGTACGCCGATGCCGTGCCACTGAGGCTCCGCGCTGCGGTCTGGTAAAAGCTGTTGCCCGAAACCGTCCAGGCATCGTTGTTGCTGGCGACGTACAATCCCGCGGTTTGCTGGCTGGCGTGCCACCAATCATGGATGTCGTTATTCAAGATCCGTATGTTGCTGTTCTGCGCGGTTGCGCCCGCCGAGTAGATAGCGTACTGGGGCGTGCCCGCACTGGGGCCGATCTCATTGTTCTCGATCGTATTATCGTCGTTGCCGTTGGGGCCCGTGGTCCCGTTAAAGTACACAACGCCGGTAGGGGCGCTGTTGCTGGCGCCGGTGAGAATCGAATAGCGGACGGCGTTATTGGTCGCGTCGTTGATGAATTCGATGGCCCTGCCGACTGCGGTATTGAGATTCTCCAGGATCAGGCTGCGCGTGGAGCCGGTTCCGCCGATGCGGCCGTCAAACGTCACGTTGTCGGCCCCGTTCAGATACACGAGTGGCGCTGCAAGATTGCCTCCCACCTTCCGGGTCCCGCCCGAGGGCCGGATGGTGACACTGGCATAACTGGCCGCGCCGGAGCCGCTGGCGTTGAGGGCCGCCGTGTTGGACTCGGTTGTGTTGGCAGTCACGTACAGATTGACCGTCCCGGTGAGGGCGCCGTTGTTGATCGCATCGAACGCAGCCTTCAGGGTCGCGTAAAAGGCCCCCGGCCCGACATTACGCTCAATCGTATCGCGGCTGAACGGTTTCGTGCTGGCTGCGTCCACCGTGCTCAGCACGCTGTAGAAACGCGGATAGAGGGTGCCTGAAGCGATGAAACCGGGGCCGGGGTTGAAGGCGGGAACCTGCGCATAGATGTACCCGCTGGCAGAGGTCGCGTAGGCGAGGTGATTAAACGCCGCGGGCCGCCCCGCGCCGCTCGTGATCTGGCTCCACGGAATGCTCAGCTCGCGCGTGTTGCCGCCGCCCTCCGCATAACTGCCGCACCCGACCACTGGGCTTGACCAACTGCCGCCGTTCCCCGTACGACACTCGCGGTAGCCCGCCTTGAAATAGGCCACGAAGTCCGCGCGGAAGGGCAAAACGATGGCAACGCTATCGTAGAGTTGACCGTTGGTGTTGCCGGCGCCTCCGCCGTTCGCGGGCAGCGCGGGGTCCTTGTCGATGTAGAGGATCGCGCCTTCCGTGAGGTTGGCGTTGGCGAGGGCGACGTAGAGGTAGGTGTCATCCCAGGTCATGTACCAGACCGATCCGCCGCTGGTCTGCTGATTCTGGCCGTTCGTGTGGACGCCGTATTCGCCGGCGTTGATAACGCCGTCAATGACGGGTGAGCCAAACTGCGCGGATGCGCGCGATGCAAGCAGGGATGCGTGCGCAGTCAGGGCGAGCGCGGCGAGGATCAACGCCAGGCGCCAGGGGCGGGCCGAAACAGGGATGCGCATGAGACACTCCTTGGTAGTCCTCACAAGGACAGCGGAACACGCACGAGGAGTGTACAAGCAATACGCTGAATGAACAAATGATTGAAATTACAATTGTATCACTAAATCGTGAAGGTTAGAGCAAAAGCGAGTTAGAGTCCCACACGGTGTTTGCAGCGGGTATCATGCAATCCCCGGCTTAAACAACCCCGCCTCATCCGCCCCATGCAAGCCCGCGGCCATGCGCCGCGCATCCACCGGCGTCAGACTGCGAATCATCTCGGGCGTGAGGAGCGGGATCGACCGCATGCCTTGCAGGCGCTTCTCGATGCGGTCGCACGCGGCGTCGTTCGTTTCCCAGTTCGCCGCGTCGTACTTGCTCAGGTCGAGCAGCCGCGTATAGCCGCGCAGCGTCTTGCGGCCGAGGGTGTTGAAGTAATCCTCGAAGTAGGACATGACCAGTTCGCGCAGGGTGCGAAAGACCGGTTCGCGGTAACGGAGGCCGGCGAAATTCGATTTCGCGACCGCACCGAACGCGCCACCTTGCTCGAACACCGCCAACACGTGATCGTCGTCCATCAACGGCTCAGGCGTGAGATCGAGCACCTGCGGCCGGTAGCCGATGCGGCGCAGCGCGGCCGCGGCAAACAGCGCGCCGTCGAGGCAGTGGCCCTGCCGCTCGCGCAGGACGCGCAGCGGCGCGCGGTTAAAGTATTCGGCTTCGTAAACAATCGTATCCAGGAAATCCTGGATTTTGCGCGGGGTAGTCAGCGCGGCGAGCAAAGCGCGCTCGTCCGCGTTAAGCTGGCTCTCCAGGGTCATTCAAACGCATCCTTCAAACAGATCGCGGGCCACCTTGCCCGGAGTGGGCGCGGGAATGGCCTGCGTGAATCCTTCATACTTGAATATCTGGCGACGCAGCCACGCGGGCAGCCGCTGCGTCATCTGCATCGGTCCGCCCTGACTGCGGTGGCAGGCGCTGGCGGCTTCCTTGACATGCAAGTACTTGCTCACGTCGATGCGCGCGTGGCGGGGCAACTCCCACGTCAGCACCTCGGTCAGGTCAATGTCGCCGTTGCGGCCAAACTTCTTCGGGTCGCGGCCGGCTAGCGGCGCGATGCGAACCAGCCACTTAAACAGGCCGAAGCCGAACGCGGGGTGGTACAGCTTCTGCGGCTGCCACGCGGGGCCGTGCGCCGGGAACTGCGCGGGATCGCCGGCCGCGTGGAAGGCGAGCATCGTCGCCTCGTGCAGCTTAATGTGATCAGGGTGGCCGTAGCCGCCGTACTGGTTGTCGCACATGATCACCTGCGGCCGATGCTTGCGGATCGACGCGACGAGTTGGCCGACAACCTTTTCGAGCGGCGCCTGGAACAGGCTGTCCGGGTGGTCGTTCTCCGGCGCGCCGCGCATGCCGCTGTCGCGGTAGGCGAGCCAGTCGATCCCCGCCAGCCCGAGTGTCTGCGCCGCGCAACACAACTCGGCCGCGCGCAATTGCGACGTGCTCTTGTAGCCCTCGAGCATCTCTGCGTCGACCGTTCCCGCATTGCCGTCCGTGCCGCACGCGTACCACACCTTCACGCCCTCGGCCGCGTACTTCGCCAGCGTGCCGCCCGGGCCGAATGACTCGTCATCGGGGTGCGCGAAGATCGCTAAGAGCACGCGTTCTTGTCCTTCGGAACTTCCCATTCCCACACTCCGTCTGCGGAAGTATACGGGGGCTGCGCGCGAAGTCAAACGCGGCCAGCGAACACCGACAAAAGCCCTGGTGAAACTTCGCGTCTTCGACGCTTTATGGTTAAATGGTCGTTACGCCTGCTGAACCCACCGGAGGTCCTGTTTGAAGCTCTCGGTCCTGATTCCCTGCTACAATGAAATTGACACCATCCGCGAGATTGTCGAACGCGTGCTGGCCGTGGACATCCGGCTGGAACTGCGGGATGGCCCCTATGCGCCGGCGGAGTATCGCGACGCTGCCCATCGCAACAAGCTCTTTGAACTCGTTGTCGACAAGGAGATAATCATCGTTGACGATGGCTCGCGCGACGGCACGCGCGATATCCTGCCCGAGCTCGCGCAACTGCCCGGCGTGTTCGTCCACTATCACGAGGTGAACCAGGGCAAAGGCGCGGCCGTCCGCACGGCGATCGAGAAATCGATCGGCGACATCCTGATCGTGCAGGATGCGGACCTGGAGTACGACCCGCGCGAGTATCCGCAGTTGATACGGCCAATCGTCGAGGGTCGCTCGAAGGTGGTCTACGGCAGCCGCTTTCTGGGCGGCCCTCGCAAAGCCATGTTCTTTACGCACATGCTCGGCAACAAAATCCTGACGCTGTTCACCAACGTTCTGTTCGACACAATTCTGTCGGACATGGAGACGTGCTACAAAGTGTTCACGCGTGAAGTCGCGCTGCAACTGCGGCTCAAATCGCCGGGGTGGGGTTTTGATCCGGAGATCACCGCGAAAATCCTCAAGCGCGGCTACCGCATCTACGAAGTGCCGATTTCCTACACGGGCCGCGAGTACGACGAAGGCAAGAAGATCAGTTGGCGCGACGGGCTGACGGTAATGTGGACGCTCCTAAAGTATCGCCTGACGGAATGAAGGTCCGACGCGGCGGTGAGAATACTTTAGCCACAGAGGGCACAGAGAGCGCAGAGGGATGGGGCAGGGCAATCCCGCCCCGACAGGCTCTGAGATCTCTGTGTCCTCTGTGGCTAATGCGCTCTCATCGCGCGACACTTCCGATGCTGGGAGTGGCCCTTTTCGCGCTTGCGCTGCGCCTGATCCCCTGGCTGGCGAACCTGCCCCTGCACCACGACGAGGCGCTGTACGGGGCGTGGGCGCGCGCCATTGCCGACGGCTCTGATCCGCTCCTGCTAATTCCCTGGGTCGACAAGCCGCCGCTCGTCCTGTATCTGCTTGCCGGCAACATTAAGCTCTTTGGGACGAGCGAGTTGGCGCTGCGGGCGCCCGGAATGCTGGCTGGCGTGTTGACTGTCTGGGCCACATACGGCCTCATGCGCCGTCTATACGGGAAGAAAGCGGCGCTCGTCGCCGCGGCGCTGTTTGCGCTCTCCCCGTTCGCCATCCTTTTCGGTCCCACCGCGTTCACCGATCCGTGGCTCACCCTCTTTCTCGTCGCGGCCACGTGGGCTGTGCTGGCGCGCCGCCCTGCGCTGGCCGGCGCGCTTACTGGCCTCGCCGCGGCCAGCAAACAACAGGGCCTACTCGCCATCCCTCTGATCATCGCGCTCCTCGCCGTCACTCCTCCTCTCCTCCCTGCGCGAAGGAGAGGGGGCCGGGGGGAGAGGTGGCTCCTGGCCGCGCTCGGCTTCGGCATCATCTTCGGCCTCGTCACGTACTGGGACAGCCTCCGCTGGCATAACCGGCCCAGCTACTGGGATCAAAGCTTGCGGACCTACGGCGGCGTAGTCCTTGCGGCCGCCTCCGACTGGCCTGCGCGCATCGGCGAGTGGACGCAGCAGGTCGCGCTCCTCTTCGGCGCGTGGTGGCTGACCCTGCCTGTGTTGGCCGCCGGAGCTTTCGCAGTACGCAAAGACCTGACAGGTTTGCGAAACCTGTCAGGTCTCATCATTGCCGCGTACATCCTCGGCTACCTGCTCATCCACGTCGCATTCACGTTCCAGCCGTGGGACCGCTATCTGCTGCCTATCCTCCCCCTGATTTGCGCGCTCGCCGGGCGCGGGCTGCTCCTTGCCACTCGCGCGCTGACATCCGCGCCCGTCTCGCAAAAGTGGCGCGCCGTGGTTGCGACGATCATCGCGGGCCTCGCCCTCTATGCGGCCAGCCTCGGCGTCACTGCGACAATCCCTGTGGGCAGCGACGTCGGCGCGTACCGCGGCGTCGCAGAAGCCGCGCGCTTCCTGGCGAACCAGCCCGACCGCCCAACCGTCTACCACGACCACCTGGGCTGGCACCTCGACTACTATCTGTACGGCTCGCCGGTCACGCGCACTTGGTTCGACTCGCCGCAGAAGCTGGCGAGCGAGGCGGCGCGCGTGGCGACCGAACAGCCCCGCTCCTCGCAGTGGCTTGCCTTGCCGCAGTGGGAGTCGGGCGAGCTGCCCGCGCTGGAGGTCGCGCTGGCCGAGCGCGGCCTTACCGCGCGGCCCGAGGTGGAAGTTGCCGCTTCGGACGGCAGCGCTATCGACCTGACGCTCTACCGGCTCGCGCCGATCTCGCTCGAAGTCGCTACAGCCCCAAATTCGGACCCCGCGCCATGAGCGCAAACCGCCGGCAGTGGTGGAAGGACGTTGCGGCGCTTGCAGCGTTGGCCGTTGCGGCGCTTGCCGTGTGCTGGCCGCTCGGGCTCACCAACCGCATCCTCGCCGGCATTGACGCGTTCACATACTTTACACCCTACTGGTCATACCGCATGGAGGCGTTCCGCGCGGGATTCGTCCCACTGTGGAACCCGTACCTCTTCTCCGGCGCGCCCTTCCTCGCCAACATTCAGACCGCAGTGCTCTATCCGTTGCACTGGCCGCTCAGCTGGCTGACCGCCGAGCGCGCGCTCCTGTGGTCCGCGCTGTTGCATGTGTGGCTGGCCGCCGCCTTCACCTATATTCTCGCGCGGCGCTCATTTCGCGTGAGCAGGCTCGCCGCGTTCGCCGCGGCGCTCATCTTCGGCCTGGGCGGGTTCTCGCTGGCGCGCATCGAGAATGTCAATCAGCTTAACGCGCTGGCGTGGCTGCCCGCGTTGCTGTGGCTGTATGATGAGTGCGTGGGGCGTTCGGCCGCTGAGAGAAATCAGAGCCGCACGGTTCTGGCGTTTGTTGGCCTGACCGTTGCCATCGCGCTCCAGTTGCTCGCCGGCCACACGCAGACCACCTTCATTAATATGGTTGGGCTGGGACTGTGGGCGTTCGTCACCGCAGGCCGGCCTTTCACGCGGCAATGGCTGCTTCGCCTGCTCCCGCTGGCGGCGGTTGTGCCCGCCCTCGCGCTCTCCGCCGCGCAACTGCTGCCCACGCTCGAACTAAACGGCCTCGGCCTGCGCACGGGTGGACTCGATTTCCGATCTGCGGTTAGCTTCTCGCTGCGTCCCCGTCTGCTGGCGCAGAGCCTTTTCCCGCCGTTCTTCAGCGACCTGAGCAACGCCTTCGGCAGCGAAGGCTACGCGGAGTTCGTCGGCTACGTCGGCATGGTCGGGCTGCTGCTGGCCGTCATCGGCGCAGTGACCGCGCGAAGGCGCGCACTGCGACCGATCGCCCTCCTCGTCGCGGGCTTCCTGCTGGCGCTCGGCGCGTACAACCCGCTCTATTATGTCCTCTGGCGCTTTGTGCCCGGCTTCGACCTGTTTCGCGCGCCGGCGCGCTGGCTGGAGCTATACGCGATGGGCGTCGCGCTGCTGGCCGCGCTGGGATTGGACGCGTTGCCGCGCCTGCGCGACATTCGCTTTGCGCCGCCCCGCGGCCTTTGGCGTCGCATTGCGCTCGTCGGCGCGCTGGTCGCGGCGCTCGCCCTGTTGGTCATTCAGCAACACCCCTCGTGGCGCACGCTGCTCGCATGGGCTGTCGCGCTCGCGCTCGCGGCCGGGCTGATCTATGGCATCACGGTTCGTAGTAGGCGCTTCAGCGCCCGTGCGCGCATGGGCGCTGAAGCGCCTACTACGAACCGCACCGCCGGGCGATATGCGCTGACCGCGCTGCTATTCCTCGAACTGTTCCTGGCGAGCCGCGCGCTTCCCTTCACCGCCGCCACCGCGCCGATGGCAACCGATCTGCGCAACTCAACCGCCGCGCTGCTGGCCGCTTCGGACGACGCGTCTGCCGCGGCGCGCGACCGCGTGATCAGCCTCTCCGACATCCGCTACGATCCGGGCGACCTGGCCGATCTACGCGCATTGCAGGCCGACCGTCTCCCCGCGCCCGCCGTGGAGCGCCTCGTTCGCGCGGCCAAACAGGTCGAAGTGCTGGCGCCCAACCTGCCGCTCTTCTTCCGGCTGCCCGCAGTTGACGGCTATGACGGCGGGCTGCTGCCCCTGCATCGTTATGTCCTCTTGCAGAGGCTCTTCCTCGACGAAGCCTCCATGACGCCCGATGGCCGGCTGGCCGAGCAACTGGATGCGATCCCAGACGCGCGGCTGCTCGACCTGTCGGGTGTCCGTTATGTAATTACGGACAAGCAGCGCGACCTGTGGGTCGACGACATCTACTACGACCTCGAACAGGCCATGACCCTTGTGCCCGGCGAGAGCGTTACGTTTGACTTGCAAAACTACCCGGTCTTTGCGGCGGATGCTGTGGGCGTCGTCGCAGGCGCGGCGTCGGAGGGGCAAACTGCTGCCGTAATTATCACGGTGCGCACAGCAGGCGGCGAAACGGCAGACGCGCTGCTGCCGTCACAGCCGTCGCTCGCCGATCCGCCGCAGCCGGTCGTCGTGTCCTTATCCTCGCAGGTCACGCCGGTAGAGCTTCGGCTGACCAATACCGGCCTGTCGCCGCTCGTGGTGCGCGGCCTGTCGCTCATCGACGGCAAGACCGGCGCGCACCAGTCGATCACCGTCTCCCCGCGCAACGACTTCCGCCGCATCCATTCGGGTGACGTCAAGATTTACGAGCGGACCGCTGCGCTCGGCCGCGCATGGATCGTCCACGGCGCGGCGCCTGTGGCAGATGAAACCGCTGCGGCAGTCGCGTTATCCGACGCTGCCTTTGATCCGCGCGCCTCGGTCGCGCTGGAAGCGCCGGTGGTCCCCGCGCCACCGGCCGCGCAGATGAGCAACGAGTCGGTGAAACCCGTCCTCTACGAGCCGGAACGCGCGCAGTATGAAGTGTCGCTCGACGCGCCCGGTTGGCTGGTCATTGCCGATGCCTGGTATCCCGACTGGCGCGCGACAGTTGACGGGCAGCCCATCGACATCCTCCGCGCCAACCTGCTCTACCGCGCGATCCCGCTGCACGCAGGTCGTCACATGGTCGCGCTGACTTACGCGCCGCAATCCTGGGCCACCGGCCGCATCATCTCGCTCGCAACGCTGGCCGCGCTCCTCGTAGCGCTTGTCGCGACATTGGCAAGGGTCTCGTTTATCCGTTTCCCCCGAAAGACGCTATAATCCTCGCGCTGGTCCCGCTCACAGGAGGCTGCCGTGAACGTCTTCAACAAGCTTGTTGTCATTATCCTGCTGCTCGTCTTGCTGGCGCTGAGCATCCTGCTGGCGCTGATGCCGGTTGAGACCCTGCGCTCGCTGCAGAATGCGATGGGCAACGCGGCGCAGTGGGTCACGACGTTCCAGTCGCAGCAACCGCTGCTCTTCTCGCTCGGTCGCGTCGCGCTGGCCGTGCTCGGCATCGTCATCGCGTTGCCGCTCCTCTGGCAGCAGGTGAAGCCGCGGCGGCCAAAGGCAGTGCGCGTGGTGACGGAGAGCGGCACACAGGCCGCAGTGACCACCGACGCGGTGCAGCAGCGCCTGGCATGGCACATCTCGCAGCTCGCTGACGTGGTGAACGTCGAGCCGCAGGTTTCCGGCGGGCGCAACGGGGTCAACATCAAGCTCAAGGTGCGCACCGGGCCGGAGATCGACGTGCCCATGAAGACGGACGAGATCGTGGGCGTGGCGAAGGAAGTCGTCACCGAGCGCATGGGGCTGCGCCTCGGCAAGGTGCAGGTGAGCATCGACCACGCGCCATACGCGGAAGGAATCGCGTGACGGAGATAACACCGGAACAGGGAACCGCGCCGGTCATCAAGGCAACTGCGCCGCCAACGCAGCCAGCGGCGGTCGAAGTCGCGCCGCTGCCGCTCTCCGCTCAGGTGGAAGCGTTGCTGTTCGTCGCGCCCTCTCCCACGCCTGTTGCGCGTTTGGCGCAGGTGCTGGAGACGGATGAGGCCGGTATCGAGGCTGCGCTGGCGGAACTGTCGGCCGCGTATGCAGCCGCGCTGCGCGGCCTGCGGCTGATCCGCAAGGGCGACAAAATCCACCTGACAACCGCCGCGGAGGCCGCGCAGGCTGTAGAGAAGTTCCTCGGCCTCGACCTTAACGCGAAGCTATCGGGCGCGGCGCTGGAGACGCTGGCCGTTATCGCATATCGCCAGCCCCTTACGCGCGGCGAAATCGAAGCGATCCGCGGGGTGAACTGCGACGGCGTCCTCAAGACCCTGCTCGCCCGCGCGCTCGTGGAACCGGTCGGCAGGCTCGAACAACCAGGACGCCCCTTTCTCTACGGCACAACATTGCAGTTCCTTCAGTATTTCGGCCTGGAAGGTCTGGATCGACTTCCGCCCCTGCCATCCGCTGAAAGTTAGACCTTTCATCCTCTATAGACGGTTGTCAACAGTATAACGCGCTACTGTCCTCGCAATTTGTCGCGCATACGTTTAAATCCGAGTATTGAGCTCGCGCTCGTTCATTGCGAGCTCCAGCAAGGAGACCCCCCTATGGCTGAGAACCTTTGGGCATTGCGCGAGGCCAAGCGGCTGAGCGTCGCCACACTCGCAAGCCGCGCCGGCCTGCCTATTGGCCTGATCATGGAATACGAGTCGGGAACGCGGTCGATCGACCCCCGACATCTTGCGCGGCTCGCTAAGGCGCTCTACGTCGAGGAATCCGAAATCCGTATGCGGTGCGACCCGCGTCCGGGCGCGGGCACGTTGGAGCGCCAGGGGCAGCGGCCCCCGGAACCGCGTCCCGTTGCTCCGCCATCGCCGCCCATGCAGGGTGGACCGAGCGCGCCAACGATGGCTGCTCCCCCGCCAAGCCGGCAGCGCGGAGCGCGGCCACCGCGCCAGTCTCCCGATCCACGGCCGCCTGCGCCGGCGCGGCCGAGCCAGATCGCGCATCTGAACGACCTGATCGGGCGCCTGGGCAAGGACCGCGCGGCGTTGGAAGCGGAACTGGGCAAGCCCATCGAGGAACTTGACCGTCTGGCCGCCAGCAATCTGCTGGGCAAGCTCCAGCTCGAGATGCGCAACGCGCCGAGCCCGGAGCGCCACCGCGCGTACCTGCCCGAAGCGGTTGACCAGTACGAGCACCGCTACCTGAACGAGGTCCAAGAATCGGGCGCGCGGCTGACCTTCACCCTGTTCAACGGGGAGCGGCTGGAAGGCCAGGTCAGCGGATACGGGCCGTACAACATCACCGTGCGCCAGGACGACGGCAGCGAAGTGACGCTCAACAAGCTGGCGATCGTGAGCTACCGCCGAGCGGCGAGCGATCGGGGAGCGGCGATATGAGCCTCAGCGACAAGCTGCGCCTGCTGCGCGCCGAGCGCGGCGGCGTGACACCGGCTGAAATCGAGGCCGCGCTGCCCGATCTGCCGAAGGGCCTGTACCGCTACATGGAACAGCGCTATCGCGCGGTCGGCGACGACAACACGATTCAGATGCTCGCAGACTACTTCGGCGTGCCCTTTGACGAACTTCGCCCGCATCTCGACTGGCCGCGGAAGGCGCTAAATCACGCGCTCTTTCATGCGGAAGCGGAAGGCCACCCGATCACGCTCGAATTGTCGACCGGTGAGACGGTGACGGGGAAGGTCAAGTGGTGGGACCTGGGCGCGACTGCGATCGAAACGGCAACTGGCGACATCGTCGTGCAGCGTCATGCGGTGGAGCGCTGGGATCCACGCGCGCCGGAATCCGCGCAGGCGGACGGCGAAGAAGAAGACGAGGAATAGCCGGGACGCGTCCTGGCCTTGCCTGTTGAGACCGGGTCTCGCCTCAGCCTGGTAGCGTGGGGGCGAACCCGGTCTCTTGTTATCTTCGATGTCGTGATCCGTCGGGTTACTAAGCGACCCGCTTTGCAAGCGGAGCCCGCAGACGAATCGTCTCCCGCAAGCTTGCCGGCAGGAGCGTCACCTTTCCGTGCGCATCCACTGAAATATGTCGTGTGGCTCCGCTCACCAGCAGCTCGCCATCCGCCACGCGGCGCACCTCGTACCCGAACGACATGCCGCGGCTGCCAAGCTGGCTCAGCGCGGCGATCACGCGCACCTCGTCGTCGTAGCGCGCCGGGCGGTGATAGCGCGCAGTCACCTCAGCAACGGCCAGACTGATCCCCTCCTGCTCCATGCGCGAGTAGGGATAGCCGATCGCGCGGGTGAACGCGCTGCGTCCTTCCTCAAACCACGTGATGTACGCGGCATGGTGCACGATGCCCATCGCGTCCGTCTCGAAGTAGCGGACGCGGAAAGTTACTTCGACCGCGGGCAGGCCGTTGGCCGCGGTCGTCAGGCGAGTATTTGCGTCGGTCATGCCGCTATGGTCGCGCCAGGTTCCTCCGCGCGCAAATCGAACGCCGGGCGCTCCGCGACGCCGATCAGATAGCCGTAGCGCGCGCGGAATTGGTCGACCGAAAGGTTGGTCTGCATCGCCAGCCGCGGCAGGAACATCGGGTCCGAAGCATGATGCGGCTTCAGTCGGATCATGAACTTGTAGGCCGACCGGTAGGTGAAGGAGTCGACGTTCACCATGCGGATGCCGATGCGGCCGGTCTCCGGGTTCATGATCGTATCGGAGGGGATCGGCACGACCTGATTGCCCTGCAGGCTGATCGTCGCGCCGCTGCCGCCGTTGATGAGGAAGTCGGCCGCGGCCTCGCCGAGCGAGCGCGTGTAGTCCACGTCATAGGCGATAGGCGGCGCGCACCGTAGCTCGTAGCCCAGCTCCTTATCGCGCACGCCAACCTTGACACCCATCTTCTTCAGGTCCGCGATCACCCACCGCTTGAGGATGTCGGAGAAGTTCAGGTCATGAAGGGGCACGTTGCCGTGGGGGTCGCGCTCGCCGATGTCCTGCAGGTACTTGCGATCCTCTTCCGCGAGGTACTCCAGCACGCCCTCGGCCACCAGCGCCACACCGTGCGCGCGGCCGTCGGCCAGGCGGCGCAGCATGGAGGTGACGATGATGTCGACCACTTCCTGTAACCGGATCGGTCGCCCGCGCCACTCTTCGGGGACGATGGTCAGCGTCGCGCCGGAGCTTTTGCCGATGCCGAGCGCCAGGTGCCCGGCCTTGCGCCCCATCGTGACCACGAGGAACCAGTTCTGGCTGGTCAGCGCGTCTTCCATGAACGTCATGACGATCTTGGAGCCGACCTCGCGCGCGGTCTCAAAGCCGAACGTGGGGATGCCTTCGGGCAGGGGCAGGTCGTTGTCGATGGTTTTTGGCACATGGCAAGTGCGCACGGCAAGGCCCATGTCCTCGCATGCGGTTTTCTGCACCCGGTGCAGCGAGTACGCGGTGTCGTCGCCACCAATGCCGATCAACAGGGAGATGCCCGCCTCGGCCAGCGCGCACGCGACCTTCTTCAGGCTATCGGGCGACTTCGCGGGGTTGGCGCGCGACGTGCGCAGGATCGAGCCGCCCTCGCGGTGGATGCGCGAAACGCTTGCAATGGTCAGCGGCGTGGAGACGAGCTTGCCCTCCATCAGGTGCTGGAAGCCGTCGTAGATGCCGATAACCTCGATGCCGTTGTTGATCGCCTCGATAGTGGCCGAATGGATGACGCCGTTGATGCCGGGCGCGGGCCCGCCGCCGACGAGGATGCCCATGCGCGGTTGAGCGACTTGCATGATGATACCTCCAGAAGGACGTTGGGGCGGTGGAGAGACAACAGATGGATTGTAGCCGCATGCGGTCACGGCGGCAAACCGGTTGGCATGGTGGAACATCGCCGCGCCCCAACAAGTCTACATAGTGGACTATTCGTTGGAGGTGCCACCGGTGGAGTTGTCGACGACCCTGGGGTCAATCGGCGTGGCGCTGCTGTTGCTGGCGTTCCTGCTTAATTTGACAAAGCGGCTTTCGCAGGGATCAGTATTATACTCGGCGATGAACATGGTCGGCGCAGGGCTGTCCGGCTACGCGTCGTACTTGATCGGATTTGTGCCGTTCGTGGTGCTGGAAGGGACGTGGTGTGTAGTGGGGGCGGTCGCGTTGGTCCGGGCGCTCGCGCGACGATGAACAGCCAAATGACGCTATGCGAATCGACGCATACCCCGATTGCCCAGAATCAGACACTTAATGCCCCGCGGACTAGAAGGATCGAAGGAAATGGGAAAGGTACGCAAGCAGTTTTATCTTGAAGAACAATAAGCTCGGAGCCTCCGCAAAGTCTCACAGACAACCGGGTTGAGCGAGGCAGAGATTATCAGGAGGGCGCTGGATAAACACGCGCCTGCGCTGCGACTATTCCCGCTCGGTTGGAAAGCGTGGCGGGAAGAAGAAGAGTTCATCGACTCGCTGATCTCGCAGGGACCGGTCTCCGGCACGCGAACATTGAAGCGCGAGGACCTGTATGACCGCTAAGATCTTCATTGGCGCCAATAGTTATGTATATGCCTTCGATACCGACAACAAAGCGACAGGCCGCGGACGACTTAAGGCGCTGACGGCGTTTCTAATCCTAACGTTGCTATTAATCGTCGAGATCAGCGCTCCGCAGTCAGCCTCCGCCTGCTCTTGCGTAATTAGTATGGAGCCACAAGAGGCATTTGAGAAAACCACCTCAGTCTTTTCAGGTGTTGTCACAGCCGTAGATGAGACTTCAGGCATGGCCTTCAAGAAGGTAACGTTTGCGGCAGGAAATGTATGGAAAGGAGATGTGGCTCATTCGATCACGGTGTTGACGCCAAGTGATGGGGCTAACTGCGGATACGACTTTCATGTTGCCCAAGAGTATCTCGTCTACGCCACGGGGTCCAGTGTTGGATTAATAACGGACCTCTGCACCCGTACGCGATTGTTTAATGCAGCTGCCGAGGATTTATCATTTCTAGGAAACGGTATCGCGCCATCTACCGCTTCGGCATCTACTAATGCGGCTATCTCAACACAAGCGCCATATGCCGCGATAGCCATTATTGCTGTTGGACTTGCGCTACTCGTCTTGATATGGCGGTTGCTGCAACGGAACAATTCGCAGGGAAGCGCATAACCATATCCCCACCCGCGGGTGCGGTTCACGATTTCGCACGCGCAACTTCGGAAATCCCCTTGACACCCCAT
>CAZPTI010000106.1:0-14919 GCA_964588925.1 uncultured Anaerolineales bacterium
GTGACGCGTTGCAAGCAGTACATTGTCAAGTCAGTATCGACATAATTTATCGCTTCTATCTGCGTGCCTCAAGGCGAGAGATTCTCCGGGCAGCGAACGGGCGCGTTGGATTCCAATTTCGTTAACCATCCACAACTAGCCACCGATTTTGCCTCGCGCCTATACAACGCGCCCTAAAACTCTGCCACTTCTCCCCGGATGGGCGTCTCCACGTTCGCCACGCGCTCCAGCCGCAGCTTGTCGGCCAGCGCCAGCGCCGCGTCCGGCTCGCCGTGCACCAGGTATGTGTGCTTCAACCGCGCGCGGTCCAGCGGTCGCGCCCAGGCCAGCAATTCCGCCTGGTCCGCGTGCGCGGAGTAACCCTCGATGCTCACCACCTTCGCGCGCACATCGTACTCCTCGCCCAGGATTTTCACCCGCCGCGCGCCGGTCGCAAGCCGCCGGCCCAGCGTGTGCTCGGCCTGGAAGCTCACAAACAGGATGGTGTTCTCCGGCTCCTCGATGTTGTTCTTCAGGTGGTGCAGGATGCGCCCATTTTCGGCCATACCGTTCGCGCTGATGATGATCGCCGATTCCTTAAGGTAGTTCAGCCGCTTGCTGTGGACCACATCGCGGATGTACTGCACGTTCGGCGCGTCGAACGGGTTGCGCCGCTTCTCTTCTTGCAGAAACGCGCGCACCTCGTCGTCCCACTCTTCGGGGTGCATGCGGAACACTTCGGTCGCGCTGACCGCCAGCGGACTGTCGACGTACACGGGCAGCGACGGGATGTCGCCGTCCGCCTCCAGTTCATTGAGCGCGTAGACGAGCTCCTGCGTTCGGCCCACCGCGAACGAGGGGATGATGACCTTGCCGCGGTGGCGCACCGTATCGCGCACCACGTCGCGCAGCGCCCGCCGCGCATTCTCTCGCGTTGGATGCAGGCGACTCCCGTAAGTGCTCTCCAGCAACAGGATATCCGCCGTGTCGGGCAGTTCGGGGTCGTTCAGGATTGCCATCCCGTTGCGCCCCACGTCCCCGCTGAAAATTAACCGCCACTCCTTGCCGGTCGAGAACTCCTTGATGTCCAGCGCCACCCAGGCCGAGCCGAGGATGTGCCCTGCGTTGTAGAACGTTGCCTTGACGCCGTCCGCAACGGTGATGGGGCGGTGCAATCCGACGCTGATGAAGTGCGTCAGGGCCTCCTGCGCGTCGGCCTGCGTATAGAGCGGCTGCACGGGGGGCAGGCCGTCCTTCTTGCGCCGTTTGTTGAGATACTCCGTGTCGCTCTCCTGGATGTGCCCGCTATCCAGCAGCATGTATACGGACAGGTTGCGAGTTGCCGCAGTGCACCAGACGTTACCAGTGAAGCCCTGCTTGACGAGATTAGGGATATTGCCCGAATGGTCGATGTGCGCGTGGCTGAGGACGACCGCATCGATGGTTTTCGGCTCGAAGGGGAAGTTAAGGTTGCGGGTGTAGGTCTCATTGCGTCGGCCCTGGTACATCCCCGTATCCAGTAGAACGCGCTGGTTGTTCACCTCGATCAGGTGCATCGACCCTGTGACTTCCTGGGCCGCGCCGTGGAACGTGATGCGCATGAATCCTCCCTGATGGCAAAGAGACGGCGGCTCCCGATGCCGGGTGCCGCCGCGCGAAAGGCAAGCCGGACTGACTTTAATGCGACACGAGCAGCTTGTCAACCGCCGCGGCCAGCTCGGCCAGCGTCGTCACCTGCACAACCGTATCGCAGTACGGCGCGTACTTGAGCATGTCGCTGTCGCCCTGCGTCCACAAGGCCGGCGGCTCCGGGTTGATCCACAACGTATGCCGGCTGCGCCGCGCGATGTTGTTGAACAGGTCGAGCCGCGGGTCATTGTAGTTGTTGCGGCCGTCGCCCACCACGATGAACGTGGTGCGGCTGTCGACCGTGTCCAGGTAGTCGTGCGAGAACTCGGCCAGGCTGCCGCCCAGATCCGTGTTGTAGTAGCCAGACGGCATCCGCAGCAGCACGTCGCTGACGGCCTCGCGTGACTCCTTGCTCTGGAAGTCGGGCGAGACGTACTCTAGCCGGTCGATGAACGCGAACGCATGCGTCTTCGAGATTTGATCCTGCAGCGCGTAGATCAGGCTGAGCATCAACTCGGACACCGGCCGCATCGATGTGCTGATGTCGCAGATGACGACCAGCTTCGGCTTGAGCGTCCGGTCGCGGTGCTTGATCGTGATGGGCACGGAGCCGTGCTTGAGATTCGCCCGGATCGTCGACTTGGCGTCGATCTGCCCGGTCTTCGCCCGCTTCTGGCGCAGCGCCACCCGGCTGCGTAGTAAGGCGGCCAGCCGACCGACCTCCTTGCGCAGGATGTCCATGTCCTTATCCGAGAGCGCGTTGAAGGGCCGGTTCATCAGCGCGTCGACGTTGTCTTCCGGCCGACTCTCCGCCATGTTCTCGGCGATTTGCTGCCCCGCGTGGTTGCGGAGCTGTTCCATCATCGACTGTTGGTTTGACTGGAGGATCTGGCGCATCTGGTCAATGCGCTGCTTGTTCATGCCCATCTGCGCCAGCAGCTCTTGCAGCTTCTCCAACGCATCCTGGACGTCCTTGAACTTGAGCGCCTGCGCCATGCGCCGCGCCATCCACTCCTTCTGCCGCAGATTGTCCGCGCGGTTCAGCCCCACCATCTGGCCGAGTTGATCCAGCTCCTGCTGCGACAGCGGCTTGCCCTGGATCATCCGCTCCAGCATGTCGCGCAGCCGGTCGGTGAACTGCTTGAGCGCCTCTGCCAGCATCTGCGCCTCTTCGGGCGTCAGGTCCTCCGCCAGGTTCATCAGTGGCGGCGCTTCTGACACGCCGAAGAAGAGCGGAAACATCTCGTCAAACGTTGGCAGGTCGGCTGCGTCTTTAACCAGCGTCGTGCGCAGGCTGAGGCGAAACGCCTCGCGGTCGATCACGCCCAGTTCTTCGACCGCCCGGAACGCATCCGCGCTCTCGGCCAGGCTGACGCGCACGCCGCCTCCTCGCAATGCCTGGATAAACTTCGCGATTCGCTCGTCCATAGCGCGCTCAGTTCAGCCGGCGATAGCGGCCCATCTCATCGTCGAAGCGTGGGCGTTCGCTCGGGCGGTTCATCTCGTTCTTGACGCGTTGCAGGTCGCTTTCGTGCTTGAGCAGTACGCTCAGCGTCGTCTCCAGCGTCGGCGTGTCCAGCGCGCGGGCATTGAGCGTCACCAGCGCCTTCGCCCAGTCAAGCGTCTCGGAGATGCTCGGCGACTTGCGCAGGTCCATGTTGCGCAGCCGCTGCACCAACTCGACCGCCTGCCGCGCCAGCTTGGGCGCCAGCTCCGGCACTTTCAGCCGAACGACTGCCAGCTCCTGGTCGACATTCGGGTAGTCGATGAAAAGGTACAGGCAGCGCCGCTTGAGCGCCTCGCTCAACTCGCGGGTATTGTTGCTCGTGAGGATCACCAGCGGGCGATGCACGGCGGCAAGCGTGCCCAGTTCGGGGACGCTGACCTGAAAGTCGGAGAGCACTTCGAGCAGGAAGGCTTCAAATTCGGCGTCCGCGCGGTCGATCTCGTCGATGAGGAGGACCGTGGGCTGCTCACTCAGGATGGCGCGGAGCAGAGGGCGCTGGAGCAGGAAGCGCATCGAGAAGAAGACGTCCTCTTCGCCTGCCAGCTTGTCAGCCGCCTCGGACAGGCTGCCCGTGCCCGACAACGTCTCCTGGAGCTTATCGCGCAACAACTGTGTGTAGAGCAGTTGCTTGGCGTATTCCCATTCGTATAAAGCCTTAGTTTCGTCCAGCCCTTCGTAGCATTGCAGGCGGATCAACTCGCGGCCGGTCGCGCCAGCGATGGCCTTCGCCAACTCGGTCTTGCCGACGCCGGCCGGCCCTTCGGTCAGCAGTGGCTTGCCGAGCTGCTGGCTCAGGTACATGATGGTCGCGATCTCGTCGCTCGCGATATATTGATGTTCACCCAGCGCGTCTTTCAACTCGGCTGGCGACGCAAAAGTCACATGTTCAGACATCGACCCTACCCCTCTCTCTTCACGCATCCGTTCGCTTACTCAATTGGCCCGGTCGCCGGCCAGTCGCTGTCGTTGGGAAACCGAGCCTATGGTACAGTATAGGCTCGCGTTCCGCGGGGAATCAGGAATCTGCCTTCCCCCGCTTGTTGTTCCGAGGCCTTTGCCCTTGCGGACGCGCGAGAATCATGGTTATTTGGGATGGACACACGACCGTTGGACTGCTATAGTGCCACAGGAATGCAGGAGGGACCTATGAATCAGCGCGAGGGGGCCGGGTGGCAGGCGCGCGAGTATACGCGCGGCGATATCCCATCGCTCGTCGAAATTCTTAACCTGGAGTACCCGGACGAACCAACCACAGTTGAGCAGGAAGAACACTGGGACAGCATCTATCCCCAGGATAACCCGCGGCTGCGGCTGGCTGTGGACGATCAGGCCGGTCGGATGGTCGGCTGCGGCAGCAGCGTCAAACCGTTCTGGGTCATTGCGCCGGGCGTCTACAATCTCTTCATCGTGACCCATCCGGCGCATCGCGGTAAGGGCATTGGCAGGGATCTGCTTGCGCGCCTGGAAGCGTATACGCGCGGGCAGGGCGCAGAGAAGCTGTGGACCGACTGCCGCGAGAGCCAGGCGCACAGCATTCGCTTCCTTGAGCAAGCAGGCTTTCATCAGTTCGGCATCCGCTTCGAGTCGGCGATTGATTTGAGCAAGTTCGACCCCGAGCAGTTTGCCGCGACCTTCGAGCGTATTGAGGCGGCAGGCTATCGGCTGACTACGCTGGCCGATGCGCTCCGGAGCCGGTCCGACGTTGACCGTGAATTGTACGAAGTCGAGAACATCAGCCTGCGGGATGTGCCCCTCCCTGGCGGCGCGGAGTTCAACCTTAGCTATGAGCAGTGGCGGAAGAACTTCGATAATCCCACGCTGGACCAGAGCTCCTCGTTCGTCGCGCTGCATGAGGGGCGCATCGTCGGGCTGACGATGATCGAGCAGCTCAAGGACGGCCCTGCGATCACCGATGCGACGGGCGTGCTGCGCGAGCACCGCAACCGCGGCGTGGCGCTGGCGCTCAAGGTCAAGTCGCTCGCCGCGCTCAAAGCTGCCGGCCGCCTCGAGGCTCGCACCCATAATGACACTGCCAACCCGTCCATCATCCACCTCAACGAAAAGCTTGGCTATGTCCGCCTGCCGGGCTGGTTGCAGTGGGAGAAGCGGCTGTAGCAACCGCCAAACGGGCAACAACGAGGGCGACGGAATTTCCGCCGCCCCTCAGAGCCAGGAACGCGACCCTCGGTTTTGGGTTAGTCGCCTTTCTTTTCCTCGTTCTTGCGTGCGCCTTCGTCCTCGAGCGCGCCTTCCGGCGCCTCGTTGCCCGTGAACTTCCGCCACCAATCATCGGAATTGAGCGTGTCCAACGGGTTTTCCTCCGGCTCTTTTCCGGCCAGGTCCTGCCACGAAGAGAGGCCCTTGCTCGTCGTCTCGCGCGGCGCGTCCTGGATCATGCGGAACTCGCCGTTGTAGAGGCCGCCTTCCTGCACGATCAGGCGTCGGGCCGAAACGGTCGCTGACACCTGTCCCGTCGGCATGATCTGAAACACGCCCTGACACACAACTTCGCCGTCCAGCTCGCCCGCAATGGTGATGGTGCTCGCCGTGACCTTCGCCTTGACCCGCGCGCCTTCCGCCACGGTCAGCGTCCCCTCGCAGCGGATTTCGCCCTCGGCCAGCCCTTCGATTCGCAGGTTTTGCCGCGTCTCATACAACCCGTTGAAGTGCGAATCGCGGTCGACGCGGCTCTCAGTGTCCGCAGTTTGAGCCGCCGCGACGTTTGCTGCTGCGCCCGTTGCCGTCATTGTTGTCATCGTAGTGCCCCCTCCCGCGTCATGCTGAAGCGACAGTTGACCGTCGCGCCGTCCTCGATCACCAGGATCGGGGTCTTGATTTCCCCGCTCACCACCGCGGTCGCCGCGATTTGCAGCCGACGGCGGCAGTCGATCTCGCCGTCCACAGCGCCCGAGATGACCGCATCGCTTGCGCGCAACTGGCCGTCGCTCTGTGCGCCCGGCTCCACCCAGATTGCTTCCGTGGCTTCGACTTCGCCGTGGAAACGCCCTTCGATGAGCACGTTGCCGGTCGACTTGAGGTTGCCGGTGATCTCGGTTTTCTCGTCGATGACTGCGGCAGCAGGGCGGGGAGGAGGAGTTGCTTTCGCCGGTTGCGGAGCCGGCTGGCTGGCGGTTGTGGTTGAGGCGGCCGTCGAAGCGGCCGGCGCCGCCGCGGATGGCGCGGGAGAGAGCGGTTTATCGCTGCGCTGCGCGGTCTGCGCAACGGCCGCGGTCGCGGGCCGCGGCTGGTTATAAGGCGGGTCTTGCTCGCGTTTGAAGATCGGCATGGATGTCTCCTGTTCCGTCTTGGATTTCGCCGGCGCTCTGGACTGCCGCACCACGCCGAAGGCATGGTGCGCGTGGTCTACCAGTGGCCGCGGGCCGCGAGGGTCTGGAGCAACGCAACCTGACTCAAAGAGGCTAACGAACGCGGGCAGGGAGGGATGCGAGAATAACCGAAAGCTTCCGTATCACGTTATGTTGGCCGAGTGGATGTCACAAACGGACGGCGGGGAAACAAAAAAGCGGCCCGAAAGGCCGCTATCCACCAGTGGTACCCCCAGCAGGACTCGAACCTGCGCTTTCGGCTCCGGAGGCCGACGCTCTATCCACTGAGCTATGGGGGCGAGAACAACGTGATTATAGCATTGCCCCCCGAAACGGAGCAAATCAGGCCCACTAAATGACCGGACCGAAGTTAGGCACTGCCAGCCCTGCCTAACCCCGGTCCATCAGTGACTTCAGTGTACCACGACGGGGGGGCGTTTAAGTGATTTTCAATACACTGTTAAAGCAGGCGCAAGGCGATGGCTCCTAACAATATGAGCGAAAGGAGTGCCAGCGCAACTCCGTCGTCTCGGCGCAGGCGCAGCGGGCGAAACTCGGTCCGCGGGGCGCTGCTGCCCAACGCGCGCGCTTCGAGCGCCCAGCCGAGCCGTTCCCCGTGTTGCAGCGCGCCGATGATAACCGCCACGAGGATCGGCCCATAGGCGCGCAGCCGCGCCATAAAGCCGTGCTGCGCCAGGTCCAGCCCGCGCGCCTCCTGCGCCTCGCGCACCTGCTCCATCAGCCCGCCCAGGATCGGCAGGTAGCGCAGCGCCAGCGCGAGGGTCAGCCCCCACTCGTACGGCAGCTTGAGGGCCACGAACCCGCGCACCATCTCGCCCTGATCCGTCGTGCTCAACCAGAAGAAGAAGACCAGACCCAGGCTGAGCAGCCGCGCCACGAGCAGGGCTGCCTGCTGGAACCCGGCAGGCGTGACGCGCAGCGGCCCCATTGTGAACCATACAGGGCCGCCCCCGCCAGAGAAGAGCGTCGTCAACACCAGCACCAGCAGGAGCAGCGGCAGCAGTCCCCGCAGGAAGCGCCAGATGCGCTCGCCGTCCACGCCGGCCAGCAGCAGCAGCGCCAGCGACGCGGCGGCCACACCGAGCGCCACGAACGACGACGGCCACAGGAATGTAACCGCGCTCGCCACGACGACGAACGCCAGCTTAACGCGCGGGTCGAGGCAGTAAAGCCACGTGTTGCGGCGGACGTAGACGTCGAAGTTAGAGGCCATCGACCAGCTCCGCCACTGTGCGCGCGTTCGCCGGCGCGCCGTACCGCGCCAACCGCTGCGCCAGCCGGACGATCGGCGGCGCGGTCAGTTGCGCCTCGGCCAGCAGCTCGCGCCGCGTGAACAGATCGCTCGCGCTGCCATCGAAACCCACCCGTCCCTTAAGCAGGATGACAATGCGATCCCCGCGCTCGGCCATCAGCCGCACGTCGTGCGTGATCAGGACGGCAGTGCCGCCGCCTGCATGGAACGCCTGCACGCGCGCCATCAACTCCTCGCGACTGCGCCAGTCCAGCCCGCCGGTGGGTTCGTCCAGCACCAGGATGCGCGGCTGCGTGGCGAGCACGGACGCAAGCGTGACTTGCCGCCGCTGCCCGAGGCTCAGCGTCGCAGGTGGCAGCGACGCGTGCGCCTCCAGCCCATGATTCGCCAGGCTTTCCTCCACGCGCTGCTTGATTTCCGTCTCGTCCAACCCCCGTAGCCGCAGCCCGAAAGCGATTTCCTCCCAAACTGTGGGCGCAAAAATCTGGTGGTCGGGATTTTGGAAGACATAACCGACAGTCTGCGCAAGCTGCGGCACGCGCAACCTTGCCGTGTCCTCGCCGTTGACCAGGACTCGACCGCGTGTAGGCTTGAGCAGGCCGTTGAAGTGCTTCGCCAGTGTCGTCTTGCCCGAGCCGTTCGGCCCGGCGAGGATCAGGAACTGGCCTTCGGGGATGGTGAGAGAGACGTCGCGCAGGGCAATTGAGCCGTCGCGGTAGGTGAAGGCGAGGTTTTCGACCGCAACGGTAGACTTTGCTTTTGCCACAGAGGACGCAGAGCGCGGCTCGCCACACAGGGCAACAGTGGGACGCTTTTCTAATTCGCGGCGCAACGCGGCTGCTGCATCGCTCAATCCGGCAAAAGAATAGGCGCGTCCGCGCTTCTGCGCTAAGCGTTGCGCCAACTCCGCCAGCTGCGGCGCGCCGATGCCCCACTCGCGCATCTCATCGACGCGCGCAAACACATCCGCCGGTTTGCCATCCGCTGCGATCCGTCCCTCGCGCAGCACCAGCGCACGCTGCGCATAGCGGCGCACGCGCTCCACATCCTGCGTCGCAAGCAGGATCGTGACCTTCTGCTCGCGCGCCAGCCGCAGCAGCGTCGCAAACACCACCGCCTTGCCGCGCGGGTCGAGATTTGCCGTCGGTTCATCCAGCGCAAGGATGCGCGGGCGCATCGCCAGCGTCGCGGCAATCGCCACGCGCTGCTTCTCGCCGCCTGACAGAAAGGAAGGGTTGCGGTCGCGATACTCCGTCAGCCCGACCGCGGCCAGCGCCCACTCCACGCGCTCTGCGATTTCGCCACGCGTCAGCCCCAGATTCTCTGGCCCGAACGCGACCTCATCCTCCACGCGCATCTGCGTCAACTGGCTTTCGGGGTCCTGAAAGACCAGCCCAACGGTCTGCGCAAGCTGCGCAACCGCTTGTCGCCGCGTGTCCAGCCCGCCAACCGTCACCGACCCGCGGAACACGCCACCGGTCGCGTGCGGAACCAGCCCGTTCAGCGCAAGGCACAGCGTCGACTTTCCCGCGCCCACGCGCCCCAACAGCGCGACAAACTCCCCCTCCGCCAGGTCAAATGTGACGCCGGATAGAACTTCCGTCGCCAGCGCGCCAGACGTGACGGGAGGGTAAGCAAAACGCGCATCGCGGACTTGGACAGCGGGGGGCATCAGGCGGTCGTGACTCCCCCTCTCCTCTGCGGAGGAGAGGGGGCCCGGGGGAGAGGTCACTTCGGCAGGAACGACGTATCAACCATATCCGCATACGGAATGTCGCGGCTGACGAGACCCTTCTCCTTCAGCCACGCAGTCACATCGGCCACTTCGCTCTCGCTCGGCACGCCGCGCTCTGGGAAGGGCGGCATCTTGTACGAATTCTGGATCGACTGCGGAACGCGCCCTTGCTCCATCAGCACCGCGCGGTACTTTTCCGGGTTCGCGTTGACTTCCTTGACCGCCTTTTCCCAGGCGATGAGGAACTTGCGGACTGCTTCCGGCTTGCCCTTCAGCGCCGCATCCTGGAAGACCAGCACGGATTGCGACAGGTCCTTGTGCGTCGTGTCGTCCACTACGAGCTTCGCGCCCGCGGCAATCGCGCCCTGCGCCAACGGATCAGGCAGCACGGCGGCTTTGATATTGCCGTTCATCAACTGCTCGAAGCGCACGGTGATCGCGCCGACCTCGATCTTCTTGATCTCCTCCGGCTTCAACCCCTCAGCCGCCAGGATGCGGTCGGTCAGGTACTCGATGATCGTGTTGTTGCTGATGCCGATTTCCACGCCCTTCAAATCGGCCACGGAAGCAGTCTCGGATTTGGGGCTGGCGAGGATGCGGAACAGCGGCGCATCGGGGAACGGCCGCCGCGCGGTGTACACCGCCTTCACCTTGACCGCGTCCTTATTCAGCAGCCCGACGCCTTGCAGGTCGGTCAGCACGCCGTCAACCTGCCCCGTCTGGAGCAGCACATCGCGCTCCTGTGGGCTTTTGACCGGCACAGTTTCGACCGTCAGCCCCTGCTCCTGGAAATAGCCATTTTGGAGGGCGATGTAGATCGGGATGGTGTCGAGCACCGGAATCAGAGCGAGCTTAATCGTCTCGCCGCCGGTTGCGGCAGGTGGCTGTGTGGCCGCGGGAGACGCGGCTGCGCCAGTCGACGCAGCAGGCTGAGTGGGCACAGGTGCGCACGCTGCAAGCAACAGCGCGACCGTCACAGCAAGCAAAACTAACGAGAGCGAACGGGTGAACCTGGTAGACATCTCTGCAACTCCACTTGTCTCTTGAACTGCTAATTTCGCTTCTTGTCCGCTGGTACGGGCGGTTCGCCCTGCGTTGGGCGCTGGCGGCGCCACGGGACGATAGGTGGCTCGGGCGGCTCCGGCTCTTCGTCCTCGTCCTCGAAGTCGAGCCAGTCCGGCTCGATGTACCTGGGCGTATCCAGAAGCCGATAGACCAACAACACGACGCCCACGAGCCCGCCGAGCGCCAGCAGGCTGCCCTGCCACTGCGTCAATTCAAACCAGCGGCTTAAGAGCAAGCCGATCAACGCAACGCCAAGCGCGCCGACAAGGGTCACGACGAGCGCGGCGACGATGATAACTAAAGCGGCGATCAGTCCTGCTGCGGGGGAGCGGCCCATATCACCCTCCGTAGCCGCGCGCTTTCAGATTGCGCGGCTGTCAATCATGCTACAACATAGCGCATCAGACAAGGATTGTGTGTGATAGCACTACCCGAAGCCCGATGATAACCAGGATCAGTCCGCCGACGAGCTCCATGCTCTTTCCGAAGCGGCAGCCGAGCCGATGACCCAGCGCCAGCCCTGCGGCCGACAACGTCGCGGCGACCACGCCGATTACCGCCGCGGGATACAGGATATTCAGGTTGAGCATGGCGAGCGACAGTCCGACCGCGAACGCGTCGATGCTGGTAGCAACCGCCAGCATGATCAGCGTGCCCCCGCGCGACGGATCGACTTCGTAGCACTCGCCGTCCTTGTCGTAGCCGGAGCGCAACATGCGGATGCCGACGAAAGCCAGCAGCCCGAACGCAATCCAGTGATCCCACGTGCTGATGTAGCGCGCGACGAACGTCCCGCTCACCCAGCCGAGCACCGGCATGAGCGCCTGAAACAGGCCGAAATGGAACGACAGGCGGAAAACAGGTCGGGGGCCATTCACAAACCGCGTTGCGCCCGCCCCCAGCGACACGGCAAACGCGTCCATCGCCAAACCGAGGGCGATCAACAGTATTTCGATAAACCCCATTCAGGACAAATACCTTCCAAACCAGCAGGCGATGATGCGACCCGCGTACTCCGAGTCCTCCTGATGGAGGAGCAGGTGATCCGCGCGGTCGAGGGCAACGAGGCTCTTTGGATGGCGCGCCATCTCGAAGATGCGCTCCGCCGCAGCCATCGGGACGATGTCGTCCTCCGGCGCGTGGAGCGTCAGCAGGGGCAGCCGCAGCGACCCGACGATTTCGGCCATGCTGCGCTGCTCCAGGTCGTCGACGAACTGCTTTTTGATGTGGAACCGTCGGCCAGCCAGCATCACTTCCGCTTCGCCCGTTTGCTCGATCTCCGGCGCCTGGCTGACGATCGTCTTGCTCAGATGGTTGAGCTCAGACGGCGCGGCGATCGTCACGACGGCCGCGGCCGAAGGAATATGGCGCGCGGCTTGAATCACCGCCGCGCCGCCGAGCGAATGGCCGATCAACAGCCGCGGGGCGGCGTAGTTGGCGGCGAGATGCTCCGCGGCTGAGACCACATCGGTGACATTGGAGGTAAACGTTGTGTCTGAAAACTCGCCTTCGCTGTCGCCCAGCCCCGTGAAGTCGAATCGCAGCACGGCTACGCCCGCCTCGGTCAGCGCGCGATCGAGGTAGCCCATCGTCTTAAGGTTCTTCGTGCACCCGAAGCAGTGCGCGAAGACCGCATACGCGCGCGGTTCACCCTCGTCGGGCAGGTCCAGCCGTCCGCCGAGCATCACGCCGTCCCGGTTCTGAAAATCGGCTCGCTGCGTTCGCATGAAGTACCCTTTTGCCACCGAGGACACGGAGAGCGCAGAAAGGCGCCGATCTCTCTGCGCTCTCTGTGTCCTCGCTGGCTATAGTCCGCTATGCCTTCTCGTAAGGCGTGCCTTCGGCGGCCGGCGCGGCTGCGCGGCCCACCACGCTTGCCAGCACAATCATGGTGACGATGTACGGCGCCATCAGCAGGAACTCGGACGGGATCGGCACTCGCAGGATTTGCAGCTTGATTTGCAGCGAATCCGCAAAGCCGAACAGCAGCGACGCCAGGAACGAGCCGATGGGCGTCCATTTGCCGAAGATCATGGCCGCGAGGCCGATGAAGCCCTTGCCCGCGGTCATCACCTCGTCAAACCGGCCCACCGAGCCGATGGTGAAGTACGCGCCGCCGACGCCCGCAATTGCGCCGCCAATGATGACGTTCACGTAGCGCGTCAGGAAGACGTTCACGCCCAGGGTGTCTGCAGCCTTCGGATGCTCGCCCACCGCCCGCGTGCGCAGGCCCCAGGGCGTGAAGAAGAGCACGAAGTGCATGGCAAGCACAATCAACATCATCAGGTAGACGATGACGTTGTTCTCGAAGAAGATCGGCCCGATGACCGGAATCTTCGAAAGCAGCGGGATCGGCACGCTCGGGAAGGTGCCGGAGTTGTTTAGCAGGTCGCCGTTCCGTTCCAGAAACTTGGACGAGATGAAGCTGGTCATGCCGGTCGCGAAGATGTTAATCGCCACGCCGCTGATGACCTGGTCGACCTTGAATTTAATCGCCAGCACTGCATGCACGGCCGCAAGGAGCATGCCGGTCATGATCGCTGCGAGCAGGCCCAGCCACAGGCTGTCACTTACCGACGCGGCCACGACCGCTGTCTGTGCGGACATCAACATCATGCCTTCGATGCCGATGTTGATCACGCCCGACCGCTCGCTGATCACGCCGGTCAGCGCGGCGAGCGCGATGGGCGTCGCGCGGACCAGCGAGCTGCTCAACATGCCGACCAGGTTGAACGACTTGTCGCGCGCCGCCCATGTCAGGAAGGCTACGACAAAGGCAACCGCCACGATCGCGATGACCGGGCCGACGCGCTTGAACCCGCGGAACAGGTGCGCCGCGCCGAGGAACACCGAGATGCCCGCCATGACGTAGATCGTCAGCATGGACGGCAAGGTCAAGTCGGGAATGCGGATCGCACTCGACCCAACGCCCGCGTTCATGCCGAACTTCGTCGTCATGTCCGCTTCGGTGCCCAGCCCGAACAGGAAGAAGATCGCCAGGCCGATGACCAGGAGGATCACGCCGCTTGCAACGCTGCGCTTTTGGATCGGGGCGTGGTGGGTTGCGGTTGTTACGCTCATCTCATCCCTCCTGTCACGAGCTGCCCCAGCCGCGCGTCAGCACCACCCGTTCCTCTCGGACCGCCTTGATGCGGTAGAGCCAGCGGATGATGGCCGGCGCAGCCACGAACACGATGACGAGACCCTGGATGATCGAGATGATGTCGATCGGGATCCCGGCGATGGACTGCATCTTTGTCGCGCCGCTGCGCAGGAAGCCAAACAGCAGCGCGGCCAGCACGACGCCGAACGGGTGACTCTTGCCCAGCAGCGCAATGGCAATCGCGTCGAAACCGTAGCCCGCGGAGAAGCCCTGTCCGACCCAGTGGTCCACACCGAGCACCTGACTCGCCGCGGCCAGGCCCGCGAGGCCGCCGCTCAGAACCATCGCCAGCACGTAGGTGCGCGGCACGCTCATGCCCGCGTACTTGGCCGCGTCCGGGTTTGCGCCGACCGCCCGCAACTGGAAGCCTGTCGTCGTCTTGAACAGCAGCCAGAAGACGACGCCCGCGGTGACCAGCGCGAGGAAGAACCCGGCGTTGAAGCGGATCGGATCAGGGAAGAAGCGCGGCAGCTCGGCCGTATGCTCGATCACAGGCGTGACGGGGCGGAACCCGCCGCCCTTCATCGGGCCATTGAGCAGCCAGTCGCTCAGGCGAAACGCGATCCAGTTCATCATGATCGTGTTGACGACTTCATGCCCGCCGGTCGTCGCCTTCAGGTAACCCGGAATTGCGGCCCAGAACGCCCCAGCCACAAAGCCGCCCAGGATGGCAAGGGGCAGGTGAATGAACCACGGCAGCCCTTCGACTGCGTAGCCGATCCATGCCGCGCCGAGCGCGCCGATGAAGAACTGGCCTTCCACGCCGATGTTGAACAGGCCGGCCTTGAAGCCGAGCGCCACCGCGAGGCCGGTGAAGATGTACGGCGTCGACGCGACGAGGCTCTCGGTGATCGGCCAGATCGCCGTGTGCAGGGCGCTCGCATCACCCGTCTCGAACAGCACGCGGAAGCCGTTGACGATCTCCGCCGGGTTGCCAAGCGAGCCGGTGAACAGCGCGCCGTATGCGGTGCGGATGGAAGTCCAGGCCGCGGCGAAGAACGCGCCGGGGGCCTGGAAGAAGTTGCCGAGCGCCTCGACAACCTTAGGATCGGTAAAGATGATGACAAGCGCGCCGATGATCAGGCCGGTCAACACCGCCAGGAGCGGGATCAGCACTGTCTGCAGGGCTGCGCTGCGCCGCGCCGGTTTTGAGCGGTTAGCCGGAGCCGGGGTAGGCGTGACTGTCGGCTGTGTATTCTCCAACGTGACCTCCTCGTCCCTAGAAGACCCGCTCGATTTCAG
>CAZPTI010000107.1:0-14838 GCA_964588925.1 uncultured Anaerolineales bacterium
CTCGCATCGGCCGGCGCGGCGCCGTCCACCTGCACGTACCGGTACCCGTAGTACTTTTGGATGTTGGCTTCGAGGTGGTAGAAGTTGCGGCTGCCTGCGTAGGCTTCGTCGCCCAGCATCATGCCGGCCCACTGGCGGTCGCTCATCGCGCTCGTGCCCGAGTCGGTGAGCAGGTCGATGTAGACGTCTTCGGACTTGAGGAGGAAGGTGTTGTAGCCGGCCTCTGCGATGGCGCGCTCGCGCTCCGCGCGCGTGGTCATCTTGATCGGCTCGACCATCTTGATCTTCCACGGTTCGGCCCACGAGCGGCGGCCGAACTGCTGGCCCATGGTTTTCGGTTGGACGGCGTTGTCGTTCATGTTGCTTCGCTAGCGCTCCTTACTTCGTTGTAGTGCGTAGCGTGAGAATAACAGGGTGCGGGCTGGAGGGCAAGCCTGGCGCGCCCTGTCTCAAAGCGCACCTTGCTGCGTACTGTT
This sequence comes from uncultured Anaerolineales bacterium, assembly GCA_964588925.1. GTDB lineage: Bacteria > Chloroflexota > Anaerolineae > CG2-30-64-16 > CG2-30-64-16 > JALOOB01. Next base: position 477 of record CAZPTI010000107.1, read on the forward strand.
GTGGAGGTTGACGACGATGCTCACACGAGTATAATGACTTGCGCAATTGTACCACTCGCCTGGATGAGAGCAGAAATGGACATCGTCGTCGATGCTTCAGTAATTATCGCAGTGATTGCAGGTGAACCGGAGCGTGAAAGACTCCTTAAGCTGACGCGGAAGGTGAACCTGCTGGCTCCGCCTTCCGTCCACTGGGAAATCGGCAATGCCTTCTCTGCCATGCTGAGGCGCGGCAGAACGACAATAGAGGCGGTGCGTCAGGCGCTGGGCTTGTACGCGCGCGTGCCAATCCGTTTTGTTGACGTCGACCTGGACGGGGCGCTTGAGTTAGCTGTCGAATTCAAGTTATACGCCTACGATGCTTATTTGCTGTCCTGCGCGCGTCGTTATCGGGCCCCGCTGCTCACACTTGATAACGGTTTGCGAGCGCATGCAGCGCTTGCGGGCATCACAGTTATGGAGCTGGACAGATGATGGAGTTTACCTTTTCGCAGGCGCGGCAGAACCTTGCGGCAGTGCTGGAGCAAGCGGCACGCGACGGTGAAGTGCGCATTCTTCGTCGGGACGGTCGTGTTTTCGTATTGCGGCCACAGATGCCCGCCGCTTCGCCTTTGGATGTTGGCACCGTCGACCTCGGGGTCAGCACCGGCGAGATTGTTGAGATTATTCGAGAAGGCCGGGAACGTTATGGTTGACACAGGTGTATTTCAGTTTGGGGGCAAGAGGCATTGAGCGGAGTGAAACGGAGTCGAAGGACGCCTCGATTGCGGATATTGTAAACGATGATCCGGGCGTCTCGGCTGATGCCGTGAAGGCGGTGATGTCGTTTGCTGCGGATTTAGCGCGGGAGCGGTTCGTGGCTCTTCCGGGAACAGCATGAAGTTCAAAGTCGATGCGAATTTGCCGCGGCAAGCACCGGAAGCGCAACAGCAGGATAAGGAAACGGTTATTCAGGTGCTAACCCGGGTCTGCCTTCTGCTTGAATCCGAGCCTCTTGCGGGTCTGTTGTGGATCGTCGAAGCGGACAAAGTTCGTGTCAGGCCGCGTGCCGCCGGTCTTTGATCAAACGCGCCGTTGGTGCTATAATGTCCGTTGTTCAGGGGCCCCTAGCTCAGCGGTTAGAGCGGCCGGCTCGTGACGGACAGATGTCCATCCGTCAAGGGCTGCCCGGCGGGTAACTGCCGGGTGACACCCTGCCAAATTCGGGGAAGCCTACGCTACGATAGCATGGTGATCCCGAGCCAAGCCCTTGCGTGAGTTCGCTCGCGCGGGGGAAGGTGTAGAGACTAGACGGCGGGCGCCCGACGGGGGGAGTTCATCGACCCTCACAGGGCGAAGGGATAGTCCAGCCCACAAACTCGTCCGCGGCGCAATCAGGCTATGCGTAGCAGGATTGGCCGGGGGTCGCGGGGCGGCGAAAGCCGTAGTGGGAAGCATAACCGGTTGGTCCTCGGTTCGAATCCGGGGGGGCCCACTTTACCCCCATTTTTGGAAGGTTCTCGCGCGGAAAACCTTCCAAAACCACACGGTTTGTTAAGATTTCAACCCCTCGCGCAGCCTTACAGATCGCGGTATACATCCTTGCGGTGCTTGATCCGCAGGATCGTGACAATCTGCGCTCCGTCGTCTATGTCATAGACCGCGCGCCAGTCTCCAATGCGAATGCGCCAGGAGGGGGAGTCGGTCAGCTTCACGCACCCCGCAGGGCGAGGATTGTTCCGCAACTCCGACAGCGCATCCCTGACCCGCTGCCACGTCTCACCCCGGAGCCGTTCCAGGTCTTTCTCTGCGCTCGGCTTGATCCTCAGCCTATACACGGTCGCGCTCGGCCACGTAGTCATCAAAGTCCCGCTCGCCGGGTTCCTGCCGCGCGGCGGCTGCATCGAGCGCGTCCTGGAAGTCCTCCAGCGCGTCGATCAGTCGATTGTACTCGGCGGGACTGAGCATGACGGCTGCGGCGCGCCCAAACTGCGTCAGGATCACCGGGCCGTTAGAAAGCATGGACAGAATCTCGACCTGTCGCTGCCGAATGTCTGAAATCGGAACCAGTTCCGGTACTCGTTCCATGTAGCCTCCTTCAAGCAAAGCAAAAGCGTAAAGATGCTTGCTCATGTTACGCCGCTGCAAAGTAACTGTCAAGTGGAAATCCCCTTGACTTCCCATACGAACATATGTTATAGTAAAGGTAGTGGAACAAAAAAGCTGTTGCTCATTAACACCGCCAAATCGACGCATTCACGCGAAAATTGTTGCGCTATGTTGCGCTTCGAACCGCAACACTACCGAAACAGATTGCAAAAAAGCGAAAATGTTCCGGAACAGCGCAAAATGTTCCGGTAGAGCGCCGGAGCCAGACGCTCAACCGTAACAAAACCGAATCAGGCCGCCAGAAAAGCAAAGTGTTACGGATCATCGCAAAATGTTACGGTTGCCCGCTCTGTGGCCCATTGGGAGTTGCAGACTGCGACAAAAGGCGGTTGTTCTGCGTCTTTTGGCCTGCTATAATCGCGGCGCGTGGTTTAACGCTGCCAAACATCCCCGCCCGGAGGCGCCAGGTGACGATACGCGTCCTGATTGTGGACGACCACAGCATGGTCCGCCAGGGTCTTCAGATGTATTTCGAGGGCGATGCGGAAGTCGAAGTTGTGGGCGAAGCGCGCAACGGAGAGGAAGCGCTGGCATTAGCGCCGGCTCTCCAACCGCAAGTCGTCCTCATGGATTTGTTGATGCCGGTTGTCGACGGTTTCCAGGCCATCAAGGCGCTGCGCCAGATGCTGCCGCGCGCCCACATCGTTGCCATGACCAGCGTCGTCGAAGAGGTCGGGGTGCATCGCGCGATCGAGGCCGGCGCGATCAGCTATGTGCTGAAGGACACGCGGCCCGACGAACTGCGCGACGCGGTGCTGGCCGCCGCGGAAGGGCGCGTGCGTTTTCCCCCTGAGTCCGCCGGTCGCCTGATGCAGGACGTTCCCACCCCCAACGTCGACCCGCAGACGCTGCCGGATGACGAACGCCAGGCGCTCAGCATGCTGGCCGCAGGGCAGTCGACCGCGGAGATCGGTGAGGCGCTCGGCTGCGCGCAGGCCGAGGTGGACCGCCGGCTCGACGCGGCAATGTCTGGCCTTAGCATCGCCGGCCGCGCGCAGGCCGTGCTGTATGCGACGCGCCAGGGACTGGTGTCCGCGGACCTGCGCCCGTATCTCGTCTAGCTCGCGCCACTCCCCGCCCGCATCCGACAGCCGCGCACCCATCGCGCTATCTTGCAGAAAGAAGTCACTCGTGGAACCGGAATCGCAGATCACCCCCGCCCCCCGCAAGCGCAGCCGCGCTAAACCCGGCGACGGGTCGAAACCTGAGCCGCCGGCCGAGGCGCCAGGCGGAAGTGTTGTGCCGGCCGCGGACCCCGACGCGGCCGAGAAGGACGGTTGCCCGGTTGTCGGCATCGGCGCATCCGCGGGCGGACTGGCGGCCATCGAGCGCTTCCTTGACGCCATGCCCCCGCAGGCCGAAGCCGCCCTCGCGCTGATCGTTGTCCAGCATCTCGACCCCGACCGCAAAAGCCTGCTGCGCGACCTCATCAGCAAGCATACGCGGATGACCGCGCAGGAAGCCACCGACGGCGCGGCCGTTGAGCCCGGCGTGATCTACTTGATTCCGCCCAACAAGGACTTCGCGCTGGTGGAAGGCAGGCTGCAACTCACCGAGCCGGTCAACCCGCGCGGCCTGCGCCTCGCGATTGATTTCTTCTTCCGCTCCCTCGCCAAAGACCGCCGCGACAAAGCCGTTGCGGTGGTCCTGTCAGGCAGCGGCACGGACGGCACGCTGGGCTTGCGGGCGATTAAGGAGGCCGGCGGCCTGGTCATTGCGCAACAGCCCGAGTCCGCGCAGTACGACTCCATGCCGCGCAGCGCCATCGTCACCGGCCTGGTCGATTACGTGCTGCCGCCGGACGAGATGCCCGAACGCATCATGGCCTACATCGAGCGCGCATTCGGCAACACGCTGCAACGCGTGGAGCGGGCCGCGCCGCCCGGGGCGCGGCTGAACGAGCCATTGCAGCGCATCTTCTCCCTCCTCCGTTCGCACACGCGCCACGACTTCTCGCGCTACAAGCACAACACCATCCTGCGGCGCATCGAGCGGCGCATGGCCGTCCACCAGTTGGAGACCATCGAAGCATACGTGCGCCTGCTCCAGCAGGACGGCGCAGAGGTCGGCATCCTGTTCCGCGAACTGCTGATCGGCGTGACGAACTTCTTCCGCGATCCCGAAGCCTTCGCCTCCCTGCAGGAGCGCGTGATCCCGGCGCTCTTTGCCGGCAAGCGCAACGGCGATGCGGTGCGCGTGTGGGCGCCCGGCTGCTCCACGGGCGAGGAGGCGTACTCCATCGCCATGCTCATCCAGGAGCAGTTGAGCCAGACCAAGGCGGACATCCGCGCGCAAATCTTCGCGACCGACATCGACCCGGAGGCCATCGACCAGGCGCGCGCGGCCGTCTATCCGAACGGCATCGCGGCCGACATTTCGCCCGAGCGGCTGGCGCGCTTCTTCACCGAGGAGAACGGCGCGTATCGCGTCAAGAAGGTCATCCGCGACATGGTGGTCTTTGCGGAGCAGAACGTCGCCGACGATCCGCCGTTCTCGCGCATGGACCTGATCTCCTGCCGCAACCTGCTCATCTACATGAACGGCGACCTGCAACGCCGCGTCCTGCCGCTCTTCCACTACGCGCTCAACCCGATGGGCTACCTGTTCCTCGGCACGTCTGAGTCGGTGGGGGAGTTCGCGGACCTCTTTGCGCCCGTGGACCGCAAGTGGAAAATCTTCGTGCGCAAGCCGGGGCTGCTCCCGCAGCGCGCGTCGGTCGACTTTGCGCGCGCCAACCTGCCGCAGGAGCCGAGCACGCGGCGCCTGCGCGCGGAGGCGCGGCGCGAGGCCGCGGTCGACGTGCGCCAGGCGCTGGAGCAGGCGCTGCTGGCCCAGCACACGCCCGCCGCAATCGTCGTCAACGGCGAGGGCGACGTGCTCTATATCCACGGCCGGACCGGCTATTACCTGGAACCCGCGCAGGGCGAGGCCAGCCTGAACGCGCTGCGCATGGCGCGCGATGGGCTGCGCCTCGAACTGACCACCGCTTTGCGTAAGGCCGGCGCGACGCAGGACGCCGTGATCCAGCGCGGCATCACGGTGCGCACGAACGGCGCGACGCAGGTGATCAACCTGACGGTGGAGCCGTTGACCGGCAGCTCGCCGCTCACCGGCCTGTACCTCGTGGTGTTCGAGCCGGTGCAGTCGCCTATCCGCCTGGAAGAACTGCCACCCCCTCCAACTGCGGGCGACAAGGACCAGCGCATCACGAATCTCGAACGCGAGCTGCGCTCTAAGGAAGAATACCTCCAGACGACCATCGAGGAGCTTGAGACCTCCAACGAAGAGCTGACGTCGACAAATGAGGAGCTCCAGTCGTCCAACGAGGAGCTTCAGTCGACGAACGAGGAACTTGAGACCTCCAAGGAAGAGCTCCAGTCGGTCAACGAAGAGCTGCTGACCGTCAACATGGAGTTGCAGAAGAAGATCGAGGAGCTGTCGCGGGTCAACAACGACCTGAACAACCTGCTCGCCAGCACGGGCATCGGCACGGTGTTCGTGGACCACATGCTGCGCATCCAGCGGTTCACGCCCGCGGCCACCGACATCATCAACCTGATCCAGACCGACATCGGCCGGCCCGTCGCGCACATCGTCTCCAACCTGGTCGGCTACACCGATCTGATCAAGGATGTGACCACCGTGCTCGACACGCTCATCCCCAAGGAGCGCGAGGTGCAGGTGCGCGGGGGCAAGTGGTACCTGATGCGCATCCAGCCCTACCGCACGCTGGAAAACATGATCGAAGGCGCGGTGATCACCTTCGTCGACCTGACCGCGCGGCGGCACATCCTCGAGGCGCTCGAAGCGGCGCACCGGCTGCGGCTGGCGAGTTTCGCAGAGCCGGTCATCGTCTTCAGCCTGAACGGCCGCGTGCTGGAGTTCAGCCAGCGCGCGGTCGATTTCCTCGGCTACAGTCAGGACGAAGTGACCCGTCTGCGCGTGGCGGACCTTGTCGATCCCGCCTCCGTGGCCCCCTTGCGCGATGCGCTCGACGAGGCCGAGCAGGGCAGTAAGCCGACGGTGTCCGTCACGCTCTACCGGAAGGACGGCGCGAAAGTCTCGGTCGACGTGCGCTGCGAACGTGTGGACAGCGGAACAAATTCGTCCATTTTCGTCGTTCTCCATGCCAGCGAGAGGAGCGACCGTGCGAACTGACGCGGACAGCGAGGGCGAAACGCAGGCAACAGACGAGTTAGCGCCAGGGGCGGAGGCCAGCGCGAGCGGCTTCCACGCGGGCGCCCGCGCGGGTTCCGATCCTGCGTTGCGCACGCGCGCCGAGCGTCTGCTTGTCGCCGGCCGCCGCATGTCTGCCACTGAGCAACCCATCGAAGACATCCTTGCGCTCACCCACGAGTTGCAGGTCCACCAGATCGAGTTGGAGCTGCAAAACGAGGAACTGCGCCGCGCGCAACTCGACCTCCAACTGATCGCCGAACGCTACGCCGACCTGTACGACTTCGCGCCCGTCGGTTACCTCTCGGTCGACGCAAACGGCCGGATTGTCAAGGGCAACCTGACCGTGGCGGCCATGCTGGAAGTTGAGCGCCGCGACCTCACCGGCGCCCCCTTTAGCCGCTTCATCTTCGCCGATGACCTCGCGCGCTTCAACTATCTTCGCCACCGCATGATGCAGGCGCAGGAGACCCAGACCCTCGAATTGCGGCTTCAGCCGCATGACGGGGAGCCGTTCTGGGCGCGCCTCGAGATCATCACACGGCGCGACCCGGTGGACGACGTGCTGCTGTGGCAGATCGCGGTCAGCCGGATCGAGGAGCAGAAGCGCGCCGAGTTGCTCATGCGGCGCATGAACGACGAGCTTGAGGAGCGCGTCACGCGGCGCACGCACCAGTTGACCCTCGCCAACCGCGAGTTGCTGGAGGAGATCAGCCGCCGCAAGGAGGCCGAGGCCGCGTTGCGCGAGCGCGAGGAGACGCTGGAACTGCGCGTGGCGGAGCGCACCGCGGAGCTTGCCAGCCTGCTCGCCGTCTCGCAGGATATTAGCTCCACGCTTGAGATCGACGAAGTCTTCGACATCATCCTCGAGCACCTGCATCGCACCATTCGTTACACGGGCTGCGGCATCTTCATGTTGCGCGGCGAGCTGCTGACGCTGGTCGCATACCGCGGGCCGATCTCCGCGGCGGAGGTCGTGCAGTCGCAGACCACACTCGATCAGTCGCCGCTGCTGTCAGAGGCGTTGGAGCAGCGTCGCCCGGTGATCGTAGGCGATATGGCTGCAAAGGAAGATTTGCCTGCCGCGTGGCGCTCGCGCGCCGGCGTCCTGCAGCACCGGCTGCTGGGGCATGCGCGTTCGTGGATGGGCGTGCCGCTGATCGCCAAAGGGCAGGTCGTCGGCATCCTGCGGTTCGACCACGTCGATGCGGGCCACTTCACCCAGTCGCACGCGGATATCGCGTTCACCCTGGCAAACCAGACCGCCGTGGCGATCGAGAATGCGCGGCTGTATGCGCAGGCGCAGAACGTGGCGGCCATAGAGGAGCGGCAGCGGCTGGCGCGCGAGCTCCATGACTCGGTCGCCCAGACCTTCTACAGCATTTCGTTGTCGATCCATGCGGCGGCGGCGCAGCTCGGCCGCGAGCCGGAGCGCGCCCGCCGACACCTGGACCACGTGCTCGAGCTCGCCGGCGCAGGTTTGACCGAGATGAAGGCGCTGATTTTTGACTTGCAGGCCGAGAACATCCGGCGGGATGGGTTGGTTGCTGCGGTGCAGCGCCAGTTGAGCGCGCTCATCGCGCGCAACGACATCCGCATCGACGGGGAGCTGGGGTCTGAGCCGAGCGCGCCGCTCGAAGTAAAGGAAGCCGCGTACGGCATCGTGCGAGAAGCGTTGCAGAATGTCGTGCGCCACGCGGGCGCGAGCGCGTTGACGCTGCGGTTGGAGCTGGCGGATGAGGCGCTGCGCGTCGAGGTGCGCGACGACGGGGTCGGGTTCGAGCCGGCCGCGCTCGGCCGGGAGACAATGGGCATCCGGTCCATGCGCGAACGCGCCGCCACGGTGGGCGGCAAAATCGAAATCCTGAGCCGGCCGCTCGGTGGAACGGTCGTGCGCGCCGAGCTTCCGCTGCCGGGCGACAGGTCGCCTGAAAGGTAGCCTCTCTGTGGCAAACCGAGACATCATCGTCATTGGCGCGTCGGCGGGCGGCGTGGACGCCCTGCGCGACCTGTGCGCGGGGCTGCCCCCTGATATCCCGGCCGCGCTTTTTGTCGTATGGCACATGCCCTCGCACAGCCTGGGCATGCTGCCGCGCATGTTGCAGCCCGTCAGCCAACTGCCTATCAGCAACGCACTGGAAGACCAGCCAGTGATGCCGGGCACGATCACCGTTGCGCCGCCGGATCAGCACCTGCTGCTGGAGAACGGCCGCGTCCGCCTGACGCAGGGGCCGCGGGAAAACCGTTTCCGGCCCGCGGTCGACCCGCTCTTCCGCTCCGCGGCCAACAGTTTCGGCCCGCGCGTGATCGGCGTCGTGCTGGCCGGGTCGCTCGACGACGGCACCTCCGGGCTGTGGGCGATCAAGGACCGCGGCGGCATCGCCATCGCGCAAGACCCTACAGATGCCCTGTTCCCAGATATGCCGACGAGCGCCATTCGGAATGTTGCCGTCGATTACATCTTGCCTGCGCACGAGATGGGCGCGCTGCTGGGCCGGCTTGCCAGCGAACCAATCACGCTGCCGGCGCCCCCCGCGCCTGACGCGCTTCAACTAGAGGTGGAGAGCGCCGCGATGATGCCAACCGACGACAAAGATATGGCCGAAATTGGCGAGCTGTCGCAGTTCACGTGCCCGGAGTGTCACGGCTCCCTGTGGCGCATCTACGAGGGGAAGATCCTGCGCTTCCGCTGCCGCACCGGACACGCGTACAGCACGGAGACGCTGCTGGATGAGTTAACGGAGTCGATTGAGCGCACCCTGTGGGCGTCCGTGCGCGGGCTGGAGGAGAACGCCGCGCTGTTGGCGCATCTCGGCCGGCACCTGCGCGAGCACGGCGAGAACGGCATCTCCGACGCATACGCGCTCCGCGCGGAGGAGACGAAGGCGCGCGCGCAGGCCGTTCGCCGCGCGATTGAGGACAACCACCAGGATTGACCATTCCGCCGCCTTGCGCTAGAATGCGGACATAATCATAGACGCCGACAGCGAAGCCGACCGCGCTTCGCTGTTCTTTTCCTGGCGCGAGTTATGCCTACAAACCATTCGCGCCGCGCCATCGAGCACCGCTCGCTGCGCGGCGTCGGAGAGCAGGAGTTCCCGTTGAGCAAAAGCAAGGTCGCCATCCTCCGCACGTCCCCGCGCACGGTGCTGGCGGATTATCACCGGCTGATGAACCTGGCCGGCTACCAGGATGTGGTCGCGAAGGACGCGGACACGGCGCTGAAAGTCAATATCTCGTGGCACTTCTTCTTCCCCGGCAGCTCGACGACGCCGTGGCAGTTGGAAGGCGTCATTCGGGCGATGAAGCAGGACGGCTACTCACCCGACCTGATGCACGCGTGCCACAACCGCACGGTCGTCATCGACGCGCACCTGGGCGAGCGCGAGAACAAGCAACTCGGCCCCGTCGAGGCGCACGGGCTGCGCAACGTCCACCTGTACGAGGGCGAGGAGTGGATTCCCATCCGCGAGGCGGTGGGCGACCTGACGAAGCAGTTCCTCGTGCTGAACGACGTGTACCCGGATGGGTTCATGGTCCCGAAGCGCTTCATCGGCGAGAACATCATCCACCTGCCCACGGTCAAGACGCACATCTTCACCACCACGACGGGCGCGATGAAGAACGCGTTTGGCGGGCTGCTCAACGAGCGCCGGCACTGGACGCACCCGGTCATCCACGAAACCCTCGTCGACCTCTTGATGATCCAGAAGCGCATCCACCGGGGCGTGTTTGCGGTGATGGACGGCACGTTTGCGGGAGACGGGCCGGGGCCGCGGTGCATGACGCCCTACGCGAAAAACGTCATCCTCGCCTCGTCCGATCAGGTTGCCATCGACGCGGTCGCGGCGAAGCTGATGGGCATGGACCCCCTGTCGATCAAGTTCATCCGCCTCGCGCACGACCTCGGGCTGGGGTGCGGCGACCCGCGGGAGATCGAGATCGTGGGCGACCTGGACGCGGCGCAGGAGAACTGGCATTTCCGCGGGCCGTTCGAGAAGATGACCTTCGCCTCGCGCATGCAGCACCGCATTTACTGGGGGCCGCTGAAGAAGCCCATCGAGTGGTCGCTCAAGACGGTGCTGGCGCCGTGGTCGTACATGGCGTCCGTCTTCTACCACGACACCATCTGGTACCCGTTCATCGGCCAGAAGCGCGTTAAGGCCGCGCTGGCGAGCGACTGGGGCCGCCTCTTCCGCAACTGGGAGACGCTGACGCCCGACGCGCAGGGATTCCCCTCGGTGGGCGAGAAGACGCTGGAGCTGCAACGCAGCGGCGCGTCGGTGTTTGCGCGGTCGTTCGGCGTGCTCGGCATGGCGGTGAAGGAAGCGCCGGAGTTTGCGGCGAGCAGGAGACGGGCGGCGGCGCAGAAGTAAGGGAGTTGTGGAGAGAACGGGATTCCACCAGAACCCCGTTCTATTTTTGTCTTGCGCACCTTTGATGCGGTGAGAGTTTTGGAAGGGGAAAGGCGAAAGGGGGGGGAAGCGCGAAAGTCGAAAAGCGAAATGACGAATCCGTTTGCCTTCCTCTTTCGGCGCGGCGGAGCATGGAGTTTCGGTCTTTCGCTTTTCGACTTTCGGGCTTTCCCCGCCTTTCGCTTTTGTCCTTCCAAAACAACCTTAGCGGACTGATTTGCGTATCATCAGAAGAGGGATTACCACGAGGCTCGACTGCTGCTGATTTAGAATTATTTAAATAAGATTGAAGTACTTGAAAATCAGTATTGACTTCTCTTACTCCTCGTGCTATCTTGTCCCAGGTCAGCACGGTAAGACCGAAACTGCTGACGAGGAGTTCACCGTGACACCATCCGGCCCATCCGCTAATGCGCCCTGGACGCGGCGCTTTTTCGCCATCTGGACCGGGCAGGCGTTTTCGCTGCTCGGCTCGCAGCTTGTCCAGTTTGCCCTCGTCTGGTGGCTGACCAGCACCACCGGCTCCGCGACCGTCCTTGCGACCGCAACCCTGTTCGCGATCCTGCCGCAGGTGTTTATCAGCCCGTTCGCCGGCGCGCTCGTCGACCGGTGGAACCGCCGCCTGGTGATGATCGCCGCGGACAGCCTGGTCGCGCTGACGACGGTGGGGCTGATCGCGCTGGCGTGGACGGGGAACATGCAGGTGTGGCACGTGTATGCGGCCATGCTGCTGCGTTCCGCCTTCGGCGCGTTCCACTTCCCGGCGTTCACCGCCTCGACCTCGCTGCTCGTGCCGGTGGAGCACCTGGCGCGGATCAATGGCCTCAACGAGGGGTTGCGCGGCCTGATGAATATCGTTGCGCCGCCGCTCGGCGCGCTGCTGCTGAGCCTGCTGCCCTTGCATTCGGTGCTGGCGGTCGATGTCGTGACCGCGGCGCTGGCGGTGCTGCCGCTGCTGTTCATCGCGGTGCCGCAGCCTGCGCAACTGAGCGTGTCTGAGCACGCCAACCCGGTCAAGGCGCTGGCGACCGATATGGCCGAGGGCTTCCGCTACGTGCGCGCGTGGCCGGGGCTGCTGGCGCTGATGCTTGTGGCGATGGCGCTGAACCTGGTGCTGGCGCCGACGATGTCGTTTGCGCCGCTCATGGTTACGGAGCATTTCGGCGGCGGCGCGCTGGAGCTGGGGTGGCTGGAGTCGGCCGCGGGCGTGGGGGTGATCGCGGGCGGCCTGGCGCTGGGCGTGTGGGGCGGTTTTAAGCGGCGCATCCTGACCTCGCTCGCGGGCATCCTGATCCTGAGCGCGGGCGTCGCGCTGATGGGCCTCGCGCCCGCGGCCATGCTGTGGGTGGGCATTGCGGCGATGTTCATTATGGGCTTCGGCGGGCCGATGGCGAATGGCCCGATCTTCGCGATCCTCCAGTCGACGGTGCGACCGGAGATGCAGGGGCGCGTCATGTCGCTGCTCAACGCGGGCGCGTCCGCGATGATGCCGATTGCGCTGATCATCGCCGGCCCGCTCGCGGACCGGATCGGCGTCCAGACGATGTACGTGGTGGGCGGCGTGGTGTGCGCGGCGGTTGCGGTGGCGTGCGTGTTTGTGCGGCCGTTGATGCGCATCGAGGAGAACGCGGCGCCTGCGCCACCAACAACCCTGGCGCCGGAAGCTGCGCCCTGCGAGTAACCGGGACGAAACCCGACGGGTTTTCCGAAACCCGTCGGGTTGCCATTAGAATAGACGCCATGCCAACCCGATTACAGACCCTTCTCGCGCGTTACCCCCGCCAGTTCTGGATCATGACCGCTGGCATGCTGATCGTCAGCATCGGCGGGTCGATGTGGTGGCCGTTTGTCACGATTTTGCTGCGCGAGCGGCTGCAACTGCCCCTGACGCAGGTCACGCTGCTGTTTACGCTCAACTCCGCGGCCGGCCTCGTCGCGACTTCGTTTGTCGGCCCGGCAGTCGACCGATTTGGGCGACGCACGGCCATGATCATGGGGCTGGCAGTGAACGGCCTTGCGCTGGCCGCGATGGGTTTTGCCGATAGCGTCGCCGCATGGGCGGTTGCGCTCACGTTCACGGGCATGTTCGGCCCGATGTACCGCGTTGGGGCGGACGCGATGGTCGCGGACCTGATTCCGCCGGACGAGCGCGCGAACGCCTATTCCGTCATGCGGATGAGCAACAACCTGGGCATCGCGGTCGGCCCGGCGCTCGGCGGCTTCATCACCGCGATCTCGGCCAGCTACGCGTTTTTCGCTGCGGGCGCGGCGAACTTCATCTACGCGCTCATCATCGTGTTCCTGATTCGCGAAACATTGCATCTATCAGCCGGGGCGGGCGCGCGCTCCGAGTCGCGCGGCTTCGGCCCGGTCTTCCGCGACCGCCGCTACGTGGCGTTTCTCTTCCTGATGATCCTCGCTACGATCCCGTCGCCGATCCTGTGGATGCTCATGCCCGCATACGGCAAGGAGCACTTCGGCGTGCTCGAACAGCAGGCCGGGCTGATCATGTCGACGAACGCGGCGATGGTCGTGCTGTTGCAGGTGGCGGTGACGCGCTGGAGCGCGAAGCGCCCGCACCTGCGCGTGCTGGCGCTCGGCGCGCTGATCTACGCGTTCGGCGTCGGCAGCGTGGCGCTCGGCCGCGGGTTCTGGGCGTTCTGGACGAGCATGGTGGTGCTGACGTTCGGCGAACTGCTGATCGCGCCGACCGGCACGGCTTACGCGGCCAACGCGGCGCCCGCGGACATGCGCGGGCGCTACATGGGGCTGTACGGCCTGACGTGGGGGGTGGCGTTCGGGGTCGGGCCGGTGCTCGGCGGCTGGCTGAACGATAACATCGCGCCGGTTGCGACGTGGATCGGCGGGATGTTGATCGGCCTGGTCGCGGTCGCGGGCTTCCTCCTGTTGGAGGGCGCGCAGGCTGCGCGGCGCCGCGCGAGTGAGGCGCGCGCGTGACATCTCGCCTGCGAATGCACTTGGCAGGCTGTTACGGGAAACCGACCGAGGTCGGTTTGATTGGGCCGCGCGCGGAGCGAGGTTATGCGATACCAGACATTGCCTGACATTCCCACCGCCGAAGCCTGGCTCGCGGAGCAGGGCGTCGAGGGCGATTTGCTGGCGCACTGCCGCCTCGTCGGGGCCATCGCGGGGCATCTCGCCGCGCGCCTCGCGGCCCTGGGCGAACAGGTGGACCCCCGCATCGCGCACCGCGGCGGCCTCCTGCACGACATCGCCAAGCACGCTGCTAAAGGGACGGGGCAGTCGCATGAACTTGCCGGCGCGCAACTGCTGCGCGACAGAGGTCAGCCCGCGCTCGCGGAGATCGTCCTGCGGCATGCGATGTGGGCGCCCTTGACGGAAGATCAGCGGCCTGAGACGTGGGAGCAGAAGCTGGTCTACTACGCGGACCGCGTTGCGATGCCGCCGAAGGTCGCGCCCATCAGCGAGCGGTTTGCGGACGTCCGCCGCCGCAAGCCGCATTTGTCCGAAGTACTGGCCGCGTACGAGGCTGCCGCGCACGCGCAGGAGCGCGAGATCGCCGCGCGGCTCGGCCTGACTACGGACGAACTGCGCCGCGAGTTGGAACGGGAGGTGGGTTCCGCGGCGTCTTGAGGGCAGCG
>CAZPTI010000108.1:0-14825 GCA_964588925.1 uncultured Anaerolineales bacterium
AGGGTCGCGTCCGGGGAGACCGTTGTCAGCTTATGTGACATAAGCTTATTATACCCCATCGGGGACCAAACGCCCAAAGATTGGGCCGTTTTTGCCCGCGCGCAACCGTTACCCACTCGTTACGCGCGCGTCATCGGCCTGTCATTCGGGGGTGGCATCCTGTCACGGCTGCCTGCGACGGGGCAAACGTCCTCGCGCCCGGCAGCGAGCACAGCAAGGGAGCGGAAAATGGCCGACTTTACCATCAAGAAGCGCGACGCGAAGACGGGCAGCAAGAAGGAGCGCGTCGTCGCGAAGCTGTCGCAGGCGCAGGTCAACGCCGGAAGCTGGACCCGTGGCGCGGGCGGCTCGGCGCATCACTTCTTTATCGACGGAACGAGCATCTGCGGACGCCGCGAAACGTTCACCAACCGGCAGGACGGTCCGGTGCGCCTGCTGTGCGCCGACTGTTATGCGGCGGTGAACCGCGCGACCAACGCAATTGAAGTGTTCTAAATGCGCTACGGCTGGTGAGGCCATCGTTATCCCGCAACAGGTGGTATAATGTCAATCAGTATTGTATCAGCAGATGGGATGACGATGGCTTCACCGCGTATTCTGGCGGTCGACGACGACCCCAAGATTTTGAGTCTGATGCGCCGTGGGCTGGCGTTCGCCGGTTATGCGGTCGATCTGGCCCCGGACGGCGAGACCGCGCTGACCGTGGCGCGCGACCGGCCGCCCGATCTCGTCGTGCTCGACGTGATGCTGCCGGGCATGGACGGGCTGGAGGTGTGCCGCCGCTTGCGAGCGGGCGAGCCAAACCTGCCCATCCTCATGCTGACGGCCAAGGATCGCGTGCCGGACCGCGTCGCCGGGCTGGACGCCGGGGCGGACGACTACCTGGTCAAGCCCTTCGCCTTCGATGAGTTGCTGGCGCGCATACGGGCGCTGCTGCGCCGCGCGCGACCGCTGGAGGGCGACACGCTCTCCTTCGCCGACCTGACCCTCGACCCGCGCACGCGCGAGGTGTTCCGGGGCGAGCGCCGCATCGACCTGACCACGCGCGAGTACGACCTGCTCGAGTTCTTCCTGCGCCATCCCCGCCAGGTGCTCTCGCGTGACCAGCTTTTCCAGGGCGTGTGGGGGTCAGACTTTCTGGGCGGCTCTAACGTGATCGACGTGAGCGTCATGCGGCTGCGCGAGAAGCTCGAAGCGGGCGGCGAAGCGCGGATGATCCAGGCCGTTCGCGGGGTCGGCTATTCGCTGCGGGAGGAGTAGGGTGAGGGAAACCGATCCGCTCATCCCCGGTCCCCGTGGCGAAGAGTTGCGCCAGTTGGCCGACGCATTCCAGCAGATCCTCGCGCGCCTTGAGCAGAACGTCCGCCGCCAGCGCCAGTTCCTTGCGGACGCCTCACACGAGCTGCGCGGCCCGCTGATGGTCATCCGGGGCAACCTCGACCTGCTGCAAATGGACCTGCCCGCCGACGAGCGCAAGGCCGCCGCGCGCGAAGCCTCCGAAGAGGCCGAGCGCATGGCCCGCCTCATTGCGGACCTGCTCTTTCTGGCCGAGGAGGACGCGCACCAGCGCCTTGAGTCGGAACCCGTGCGGATGGAGGCGGTCGTGGCAGAGGTGTGGCAGCGCGCGAGGACGGTGGACGCGGGCGCGCATCAGTTGACGCTCGAATGCAACGACGCTGCGGTTGTGCTCGGCGACCGGCGCCGGCTGACGCAGATGCTGTGGAACCTGGTCGAAAACGCGCTTGTTTACACGGAGGCGGGGGGACAGGTGGCGGTCTGCTCGCGCAAGATGCAAGAGAAAGTGATCCTCTCCGTCACCGATACGGGCATCGGCATCCCGGCCGAGCACATCCCGCGCCTCTTCGAGCGTTTCTATCGCGTGGATCGCGCGCGCTCGCGCACGCAGAGCAGCACCGGCCTGGGTCTGCCCATCGTCAAGCAGGTGGCCGACGCGCACGGGGGCGAGGTGCGCGTCGAGAGCGAGCTGGGCCGGGGCAGTACTTTCACCGTTACGCTGCCTGTCGCTTTTGCCACAGAGGACGCAGAGGGCGCAGAGAGACTCTGAGTTCTCTGTGTCCTCTGCGGCGAAGGTTTATTTAATCAGTCCAGTCCCGTCAGATCGAGCCCCTCTATCGCTTCCAGAAACGCCTCCGGCACCGGCCCGGCGCGGCGCTCCTCAGCGGTTTGCCCCATCCGGTAGGCGGTGAAGACAATCTCCATCACGCGCTGCTGAAACTCGGTCTGCTCGGTGTCGAGATAAACGAGATGCGCGATGGCCGCCTGCAAAATGTTCAGGCGGTGCGCGTCCCCTTGAATTTGCGGCCAGTTCTCTGAATCAACCGGAATCAAAAGCTTCCGCGCCTCTTCGATGCAGTACGCGGGATTGGTCAGGTCGTGTGGTTTCTGTTCGCGCGCCATGACGGCGGTCCTTTCTCGGTGTTTTCTCCGCTAACTATACCCCCCGCAAGTAACTTCTCGATGACAGGAGCGTATCTTTCCGGTGACACTTGCTATGCAGCGGCCGGGCGCTGTCATCAAATTGTCATTATCCGGCCACCCTGTCGTCATTTTTCGCCGGTAGACTTGACTGAAACACCGTTTGTTGTTCACACAGGGGGGTCAGGGAATGAGCGCGCGCGAAATACGCATGATCGAACGGGATATGGCGAAGCTACGCGAGTTGATTGAGGACGCGAGGCGGGGCGACCCGCGCAAGGCTGCGGAGCTGCGGGATCTGGAGGGGGAGCTGGACCGCGCCATCGTGGTGGCGGAGGCGGAGATGCCGGCGGATGTGGTGCGGATGCAGTCGGAGGCGCGCCTGGTGGATGCGGAGACGGGCGAGGAACTGACCTGCCAGCTTGTCTTTCCCGCCGAAGCCGACATCGAGCGGATGCGCATTTCGGTGCTGGCGCCCGTGGGCACCGCGATCCTCGGCTACCGGGCGGGCGACAGCTTCGAGTGGCCGGTTCCGGGCGGGACGCGACGCCTCATGATCGTGGCGGTGCGGCAGAGCGTGACGGCTTGATGACCGGCTCCGGTGCGCCCGGCGCCGGAGTCAGCTTCGCGCTGCCAGCAGCCACGCCACCCACTCGTCCAGCCCCTCGCCCGTCCGACAGGACACCACAAACACGGGCGCGTCAGGGTTGACCATCGCCACGCCCCGCCGGAAATAGTCCAGGTCGAACTCGAAATAGGCCGCCAGGTCCGACTTGTTCAAGACAATCGCATCCGCTGCGGCGAACATGCCCGGATACTTGTAGGGCTTGTCGTGACCTTCCGGCACGCTGGCGATGACCACGGCGCGGCCCGCACCCAGGTCGAACTCGGCGGGGCAGACGAGGTTGCCGACGTTCTCGATGAAGAGGAGGTCGATCTCGTCGAGCGGCAGCCTGGGCAGGGCGGCGCGAATCATCGGCGCGTCGAGGTGACAGTTGCCGCCCGTGTTGATCTGCGTGGCGGGGATGCCGGCGGCCAGCATCTTCTCCGTGTCGATGCTCGACGCGAGGTCGCCTTCGATCACGCCGGGTCGCGCATCGGCAGGCAGCCGCTTCGCCGTGGCGAGGATGACGCTCGTCTTCCCTGCGCCAGGCGAGGCCATGATGTTGACGGCGAGGATGCGCTGTTCGTCAAGGCGGGCGCGAACCTCCTCCGCCACCTCGTCGTTCGCGCTCAGGATGCGCTTGCGGACGCTAATCTCCGCCATTGTCGCTCACCTCAATCGAGTCCACGCGCAGCTCCCGGCCACCGGTCACTTGCAAGAGCACCGACCCGCAGTGCGGACACTCGGGCGGCAGCGGCGCGCGCACTTCGGAACTCTTGCCGCAATCCCGGCACAGCACCGTGGCCGGCAGCCGCTGAAAGTCCAACATCGCGCCCTCGGCCAGCGTGCCCTTGCTGAGCATGTCGAAATAGAACTGCACGGAATCATCCACGATGCTGCTGAGCTCGCCGACGACCAGGTGAATGGTCGTGATTCGCCGTCCGCCGGCGGCCTCGGTCGCGATTTTGAGGATGCCTTCGGTGATGGGCAGTTCGTGCATGGGGGGAATTATACCGCAGAGAGTCACGCATGGGGAAAGGGCGGGCGCGCCCCCTCTCCGGCTGGAGCGGGAGAGGGGGCCGGGGAGAGGTCAGGGCTGCGCTTTGGCCTTTAAGCTGCGCGTCTCGTTGATTACTTTAACCCCTTCCGTACGCGTCTCGCTGTCCTCGATGGTGACGCCGTCATCCTTCACAGCCTTGAATGTCGGCTCCGGTTCCAGCCCGGCCGGCGGCTCCCACCAGGCGCCGACGAAGGTCGACTGGTTGTGCGAGCCTTGCGGGCATGCAACCAGGTAAGTTATGACGTGCGCGCTTGCGCCGCTGCCCGTGTAGGCGCGCCTGGCAGGGCCTTTCAAAAGCCGCTCGTAAACTTCCATCGTCGGCCGTTCCGCAGGGTTATTTGGATCAAGCGTAAACGAGCCGCTGCCGGATACGGCGCACCCGAAGAAAGTTCCCGAAACGCTCCAGGTCCCCTTGCCGGACACGAGGCGGTACAGCGCGGGGACAGGGAACTGACCACTGTTCGGCTGGCGTTCCCACACGACATCCACTTCCACCTTCGTCTTCTGGGTTCCCCACTCGACCGTCTCGTAGGTGGCCTTGCCTTCCCAGCGCCAGCAGCCGATGTTGGACATATACAGCAGCGGCTCCTCGCCCGGCGCGTCCAGCTTGTAGGTCCGATCCTGCCACTCGCTGTTGCTGTAGACCAGGACCAGGTCGGTGATCCGCTCGGCCGTCACGTCACGGCAGAAGCCCGCGTACATGCGCTGCGTCCAGTTTTGCGGCGGCTCCCAGGTGGTGCGGCCCGCCAGCTTGTAGATGGCCCAGACATGCGCCCCCTTAGTCTCCGCGCCGGTCGGGTTCGAGTTGAGGTAGACGTCGCCGTGATAGGGCAGGCCCGGTCCCGGACGGTAGGGCTGCGCCGCCAGGTTGGCGGTGATGCCGTTATGCCACATGACCGAGCGCACGTTTGGATCGTTGAACGTGAAGTGGAAGTAACGCGCGGCGAGGTGGTTGATCTCGCTCGAAGGAACTGCCCGCACGAGGTCGCCCTGCCCCTGCATGGCGATGGCGCTCTGCTCTGGCGGATAGTGGAGCTTCGGCCCCTCGCCCATTTTGTCGTCCCGCGTGTAATCGTCCACCGGCGGCGCGTTCCAGTTTTTGAGGGCAAACTGCGGCCATGTCTCCTTGAATCCGCCCTGCGCCACGGCATCCACCGCCTCAAGGCTGTTCCTGGTGATGCTCGCCGTCCAGATGTCGCCCACCTGCCTCTGGCCGCCGCGATAGCGGTTGAGGTAGAACGGGAACAGGTACGCGCCATATGCTCTGCTGATCGTCGAGTCGCCATACGGGATCGCAGCCGTGCTCTCCAGCGGCTCGTTCGGCGTCTGCAGGAACGGTCCGGCGTAAAAGTGTTCATCATCGTTCTTCGGATCGACGTAATCGACGGCCCACTCGGCGGTTGACTCGTCGAGCCAGTTGAACTCGCTGCAATGCTGCGCGTGCGCGTAGCTGTGATTGAACGCATGCATCAGCTCGTGGATCAGCCCGGCAAGCGCCTCGTCGCCGCTTTCGTCGTTAGCGAGCTGTAACTGCCCCGCCTCCGCAAGACACGCATTGTTGGGCCGCGCCCAGTATTCCGGCAAGGCCATGAAGTAGCCGCTGGCTTCCAGCGGTGTGATGTAGATGTCGAGCGCATCATCTGGCCCGCCGCATTTGGACCCCTGGTCGGACACGGGTTGGTGCGCCGCGCCGTGAATCTCGACCAACGCCGCCCAAACGCGCGCGTCGATGTTGACCGCAGCAGCCTCGGCGCGAGCTTTGTCTGCCGGCCAGCGGCTGTTCCACCAGATGCGCGCCTTGCCGTTCTGTGTCTTGATCGAGTTCCAACCGGTCGTCTTCGGGTCGCAAATCAGGGAGCTGGATGGACCGGCAGGCCGGACAGTCGCGCTCTGCCCCGCGCTGTAGCGCAGGTCAAACCAGCTTCCCGCATAGATCGGCGGGATCATAAACGGTTCGAGCAGATCGCGCGTCGACTGCTTGAGCGAGCTCCACTGATTCAGCACGCGCGTCTGAACCTCGGCCTCCCGGACGTTGGAGTTGTTCCCGCGATACTTTGCCGGCAGGCGGGGGTCCTGGAAGAGGGCGTACATGGCGTAAACCAGCCCGGTCTCTGCGTCGATCTCGCCCTTTGCGACCGCTTCATCGATCAGGCTGAAGCTGGAGGGTCCGGGGGGAGCGGCATAGTTGCCGAACGTCACGGGGAGATAGACCGCGCCGGGCGCATCGGGCGCAGCGAGCGCAGCAGTCGGGAGCAGGAAGAGGATTGCCAGCGCGAACGCGGCCAGCAGACATGCTGCGCCACCAGCGCGAACCATTGGAGCAATGCGTTTCAACATCAACACCCCTCCACAAATCATTGAGCAGCACAGGGTAGTTACGCGCAATACGATATGGCTGGCAACGGAGGGGATTGTAGCAGAGGAGTGGGCAAGATAACAACAAATAGCGGACGAATGAAGTTGTGGGGACAGGACTTGCGAGATGTTTAGTCTGGAGGCACCAGTTCTTCTGCCTGATACACCAGCTCTCCTTCCTCCCGCACGCGCTCGGCAAAGTGAACCCGCGCGCGATCCAGCTCAACCAGGTCGGTCTCCCAGCCCGGCGCCGCGTTGTCGATCTCGCGCCAGAGCGCCAGGAATGCCTCGCCGTTCACGTCGCCGTCCACGCCGATGTCGATGTCCGAATCGCTGCGAAATGCGCCGGGGATCAGCACGGAGCCAAAGAGGTAGAGCCGCCGCACGGAGGGGAAGCGCGGCCCGACTGCGCGCAGGGCGGGACGGATGGCGGCAAGCGCGCGTTCGCGTCGCGCCTCCAGCCGGGCGCGCTTCTCGGCCAGGCGCGCATCCAGCGCCGCCGCGCTCTTCTCGACGTCAATGCCAGATTCCGCGCCCATCCAGCGTCTCCCGCCAGGATCATAACCTACAACGGGAGACGTGACAAGCTATTGCGCGTATCCGCTGCCCGTAATATACCCTTCCAGATCGTGAATCAACGTCCGCTGCTCGGAGATCACCCACTTGCCGATGTCGCCGATGCTCACGATCCCGCGCAACGCCCCTTCTTCGATCACCGGTAGATGACGGAACTGCCGCTCCGTCATCAGACCGAGGCACTGTTCGATGGTGAAGTCGCTGCTGATGGTGACAACCGGAGAGCTCATCAACTCGGAAACGAGCGTCTCCTTGGAGTGGCGGCCCATGAGGATGCACTTGCGCGCATAGTCGCGCTCCGAGAAGATGCCGATCAGCTCGCCCTTCTCGACCACGGGCAGCGCGCCGACGTTCTTTTCGGCCATCAGCTCCAGCGCCTCGTAGACGGTCGCGTCCGGGCGGATCGTCCAGACGCCCTGCGGCTTGTAACGCAGCAAATCTTTGATCTTGTTCATCGCCCTGCCTCCTTGCTTGCGACTGACACAAGTTCCACCAGGCTGGCGGTGGAGAGACTTAAAGTTTACAATGAACGCAACTACTGCGCAACTATCATACAAGAAGGCGGCGCAAAAAGCAAGGGGCAGCGCGCGAGGGGATGAATCAGGACGCTGCGGCGTGGGCGGCAGCGGGCGCTTTCGACGGGGTGCGCACGGGCAGCCAGAAGTGGAACGTTGTGCCGACGTTGATCTCCGACTCCACCGTGATCTGCCCGCCGGCGCGCTCGACGATTTCTTTGACGATGGAGAGGCCCAGGCCCGTGCCCATGCGCGACTGCGCCTTGGCGTTGTCGGCCCGGAAGAACTCGGAGAAGAGGCGCGTCATGGCCTCGGGCGGGATGCCGATGCCCGTATCCTGCACGGAGGCGATCAGCCGGTCGCCTTCGGGGGCCAGCGTGATAGTGACATGCCCCCCGTCCCGGTTGTACTTGATCGCGTTGCTGATGAGGTTGTTCCAGAGGCTTTTGATCTGATCCGGGTTGGCGAGCACGGGCGGCAGGGCGGGAGCGACGCGCGTCTCGACCGTGATGGCGCGCTCCTTCGCGTTGCCCGACAGGAACTCGACCTGTTCCAGCAGCGACTGCTCCACCTGCACCGGCTGCACCAGCCCGCGCGCGTCCGCCGAGCCGATGCGGCCCAGTTCCAGCAGGTCGGCGATCAGCGCGAGTTGCTCCATCGCGCGGCGCTCGGCCTTCTCCAGCGTCTCGCGCACCTTCGTCTGCGGCACGTACCCTTCGAGGATGAGCTTGAGGTAGCTCTGGATGGCGGCCACGGGCGCGCGCAGTTCGTGCGTGGTCAGCAGGGTGAACTGCGCGCGCACATCTTCCAGCTCGCGCAGCTTGCGGTTTGCCAGCGCCAGCTCGCCGTTCAGCCGCTCCAGCTCGTCCCGGCGCGACCGGCACTCCGCATTCGCCTCGCGCAGCAGCTCGTTCAGCTCGGCCATGTGGCTGCTGCGCGTCTCCAGCCGGGCCAGCGCCTCCCGCAGCCGCTCGTTGACCTGCGCCAGTTCCTCGCGCCGCGCCTTGCACTCCGCATTCGCCAGCCGCAATTGCTCGTTGAGCTCGCTCATGTGGCTGGAACGGACTTGCAACCGCTCGTGCGCGATCATCAGTTCGCCGTACGCTGCGTCGAGGTGGCCGCGCTGGTGGTCGAGTTCGGCGTTCGCCGCGCTGAGTTGCTCGTTCAGCCGCCGCATCTCGGCCGCGCGCTCCTCTGACCGCCGCTGGTTCTCCTCCAGGTCGGCCGCGCGCGTCTTGAGCGCGCCCACCAGCATGCTCGTCCCCTCCGCCGCCACGAACACCGTCACGGCCACGGCCACCGACTGCGCGATGACGTAGCCGAGGCTCTGCGCCGAGAAGGCCGCCGACGGCATGACCGAATGATGGGGCAGGAGGCCGCGCCACTCGGCAAAGACGACGAGCGCATAGAGGAGCGAGGCCAGGGTCGCCGCGCCGAGCGCCGCCACGCGCCCCAGCAGCACCGCCGCCACGATCACGGGGAACGCATAGAGGGGGAAGAAGGGGTTTTCCGCGCCGCCCGCATAGTGGATGACCACGGTCAGCGCGACGAGGTCCGTGATGACCTGCAAGGCGGACAGGCGCGTCTTCTCAGCCTGCGTCAGACCGGCGGGGCCGCGCGCGTTGACGTACGCGATGGTGGCGATGCTCAGGGCGGCCAGCGCGCCGAGCGTGATCAGCAGGGGGAGCAACGCCACGGCAGGCGACATGCGCGCCGCCAGCAGCGCCAGCAGGGCCGCGCCGGCGATCACCGGCAGCCGGGCAATGGACAGCCAGCGGAGCCGGGCGCCTCTGCCCGTGCCGGGAGGGGTTGCGGTCATCGTTGCCATGCGTCGCGCCGGATCAGGGCAGGTCGAACTGCTCGCAGATGGCGGCGTAAGCCTCCTTGAGGTCGGTCAGCGCAATGATGCAGTTGACCGTGGAGATCGAGGTGCTGATGGCGAGGATGTTGATGCCCCGGACGGCCAGCGCGCGAAACATCCGCCCCGCAATGCCCGGCCGCTCCCGGAAGTCCGGCCCGAAGATGGCGATGGCGGCCACGTCGGAGCGGGGCGTCACGGCGGCCGGTTGGACGTTGGGGCGCAGGCCCTCCAGCGCAGCCAGACAGCCCGGCAGGTCGGCCCGGTCGACGCACAGCACCATCTGATCGTGCTCCTCGTGGTCGATCACCTGCACCACGAACTGGACGTTCAGGTTGCGCTCGCCCAGCGCGTCGAGCACCGCCGCCGCAATGCCCGGCCGATCCTTCATCGCCAGCACGCTGATGCTCGCCAGTTGATCGTTCTGGATCACCCCGCCGACTTTGATCTTCTCGGTCATCTCACCTCACTTTTGCCGCAGAGGACGCAGAGGGCGCAGAGGCAACTTGTTCTCTGTTACCTCTGTGTCCTCTGTGGCAAATCAAACGACCGCTGTCACCAGCCGGTCCACCTGCCGCAGCAGCTCCGCAGGCGCGATCGGCTTGGTCAGGAACGCGTCGATGTGGATGCTCTCGTCCGTCGGGAAGAGCGCCAGGTAGTCGGTGTTGGCAATGGATGTGACCATCACCACCGGCACGTGCTTGAGGTCCGGGTCCTCGGCCATGCGCTGGCTCATGCTGAGGCCGTCGAGCACGGAGGACATGATGACATCGAGCACGACCAGGTCGGGCTTCTCACGCGACAGCGCCAGCATCCCCTGCTCGCTGTTCCCCGCGCTCACCACGCGATAGTCGCTGCTCTCCAACACCGTGCGCATATATTCCACGAAGTCGGGGTCGTCGTCAACTACCAGGATCTTCGCTTTGGGCATAGAGTGGTCTCCCCTCTCCACGGGGCGCTAAAGCGCCTACTACAAACGGTTCGTAGTAAGCGCTTCAGCGCTCGGTTCGTATTAAGCGCTCACGCGCGCCTCAAACTCTTCCCGGAAGCGCGTCAGCCCCGAGCTGACCGGCTCGCACATCCCCGTGCCCATCGGGCAGAACGTGATGCCGGTGATGCCCTTTGTCAACTCTTCCAGCTTGAGCAAATCCTTGTTCGTCCCGCGCCCGCCGGCCACCGTCTCCAGCGTCTCCAGCATGCGCCGGCCGCCGATGCGACACACGCTGCACCCGCCGCACGACTCGTGGACGAAGAAGCCGGCCGTCCGCCGCACCACTTCCACCATATCCGTCGTCTCGTCCATGACGATGACCGCGCCGGTGCCGAGCGCCGATCCCGCCGCCTGCAACGTCTCGAACGCCATCGGGACGTCAAGCTGGTCGCCGGTCATGATCGGGGTGGATGCGCCGCCGGGGATGACGGCCTTGACCCTGCGCCCCAGGCGGACGCCGCCCGCATGTTCCTCGATGATCTCGCGCAGGGTGACGCCCAGCGGCAGTTCGTAGTTGCCCGGCCGGTTGACGTGGCCGCTCACGCAGAAAATCTTCGGCCCCTTGCTCTGCGCCGTGCCGATGGCCGAGTACCAGTCGGCGCCGCAGCGGATGATGTGCGGGATGTTCGCCAGCGTCTCCACGTTCTGCACGAGGGTCGGCTGGCCCCACAGGCCCTTTTGCGCCGGGTAGGGCGGCTTCTGCCGGGGTTCGCCCCGCCCGCCTTCCAGCGATTCGATCATGGCGGTCTCTTCGCCGCAGATGTACGCGCCCGCGCCCCGGTGGACGGACACGTCGAGGTCGAACCCGCTGCCGAGGATGTTCTTGCCGAGGAAGCCGTGCCCGTAGGCGTCGGCAATGGCCTTGATCCACCGCTTGACGCCCAGGAAGAACTCGCCCCGGATGTAGACAAACGCCCGGTGCGCGCCGATGGCGTAGGCCGCAATGATGACGCCTTCGAGGATGGCGTGCGGGTCGCGCTCGACGATCAGCCGATCCTTGAACGTGCCCGGCTCCCCCTCGTCGGTGTTGACGGCGAGGTACTTGACCGGCGCGTCCACCGGGATGAAGCCCCACTTCATGCCGGTGGGGAAGCCCGCGCCGCCGCGCCCCCGCAGCCCTGACGCCTTCACTTCGGCGATCACCTCGTCGGGGCGCATGGTCAGCGCTTTGCGGAGCGCCTCGTAGCCGCCGGTGCGCAGGTATGTGCTGATCTTCTCCGAGTTCGGTTCGCCGACGCGCGAGAGGAGGACAGGCGTCCAGTTGCTCTTCACGTCACACCTCCCCCATCAGCCGTTCGAGGATCGCGTCGATGGCGGCGGGCGTCAGGTTCTCGTAGAGCTGGTCGTTGACGCGCATGGCCGGGGCCGTGCCGCACGACGCGAGACACTGCACCATCTCCAGCGTGAAGCGCCCGTCGCCCGACGTCTCCCCCGGCGCCAGGTTGAGCTTCTTGCCCACGTAACCGGCGATGCGCCCCGCGCCGTCGCAGAGGTAGCACGACAGCCCGTCGCACACCTGGATGACGTAGCGGCCCACCGGCTCGGTGCGGAACAGGGTGTAGAAGCTGGCCGTGCTGTACACGTCGCCGGGCCGCAACCCCAGCCGCTTCGCGACCCGTTCGATGGCCTCTTTGGTGAGGTAGCCTTGCTGCTCCTGGGCAATGTAGAGCGCAGCCAGCAGGACCGACTGCTTCGCCGGGTCGACGATGGCCGCGCCCGTGGCGGCTCCGACCGGTTTCGTTTGGACAACCTCTCCGTTCATGCGGACTCCTTTTGCAAGCAGGACCTCCGCGAGCGCAATATCGTCAGGAGGCCACAATGCCGGCCACGGCGGCCAGCAACTCGTCCGGGCTGATCGGTTTCGACAGGAAACGGTCGACCATGTTGCGCTCATCTTGCGGGAGGAAGCGGTCTTCATCCTCGCTGAGCACGGCCGAAATCAGGATGAGCGGGGTGGCTTGCAGGGCTGGATCGGAGCGGATCGCGCGAATCGCGCCCACGCCCGCCAGCTCGTACGACATCATCGCATCGAGGAACACCACGTCGGGCGCGACCTCGCGCATCAAGGCCAGGCCCGCGACGGCATCGTGAGCCTCGTGAACTTCGTAGCCGTGCGTTTGGAGCACGATATGGACGAACTCGCGAAAATCGGGGTCGTCATCGACAATGACAACCTTCACGGGTGCGGGGCGAGTCGCCTGCGGCATCGGCGGTGACGCGTCTTGCATTGCAAGATAGCCCCTTCGGGTGGGTTAATTCAGCAGCTCAGCGACCTTGTTCAGGAGCGCCTTCGGGTCGACCGGCTTCGACAGCCACGCGTCCATGTGCGGCTGCTGCTCCATCGGGAAGACGTGCGCGTAGGGCGTTTCGGCGATGGAGGAGACCATGATGACGGGCATGAACTTCGCATCCGGGTCCTTCGCAAGCTGCTCGCTCACGTCCAGCCCGTCGAGCACGGTCGACATCATAATGTCGAGGATCATCAGGTCGGGCCGCTGCGCCTTGACCTGGCTGAGCGCCTGCTGGCCGTTGCTGGCCGTCACCACCTGGTAATCGTTCGACTCCAGGATCGTGCGCATGATTTCGACGAAATCGGGATCATCGTCCACGACGAGGATACGGGCGGAAGACATGACTGGCAACTCCTTCGCAGGGTCTCCGTGGGCAAAGGCGCGAGCCGGGGACAGCTCGGCGGCGAACCTGAGTGTAGTGTATCCTATTATGCCGCAAATCACAAACGCTTCGCAATGACCCGCATCATGGTAGAATCGCTATCACGCCGGTTTGGAAACAGGCGCACTCTGTCTGACAGGAGCCGATCCGTGGAACAAGAACTGCTCGCCCTGCTCGACCGCCATCTCAAGTCGATCTGGGCCGGTGATCTGGACGCTTATCGCGCCACCACCGCCGAGGACGTGACCTTTTACGAGTGGTACATCTCGCCGCAGCGCATCGACGGGCGGGACTTCCACCTGCGCGAGACCGCCGCCAGCTTCCGTTCGGCGGAGGATCGGCGCAAGGCGGGGCGCTACGAGGTGGAGCACGAGGTGCTTCAGCCGAAGGCGCAGCTTTACGGCGACGTGGCGATCCTCACCTACAGCCTCATGATGCGCTACACCACATCGACCGAAGTCCGTCACACCACGCACAACGAGACACGCGTCTTCCACCGGCGCGAGGGCGGCTGGCAGCTCGTCCACTGCCACAAGTCGCCGATGCAGCTATAAGGGGGCAAACATGGGCACGGCGCTGATCACCGGCGCGTCGAGCGGCATCGGCGCAGAGTTCGCCCGGCAACTGGCCGCAAAGGGTTACGATCTGATCCTCTCCGCCCGCCGTGGCGACCGGCTGACCGCACTGGGCGAGGAACTGGCGGGCAAACATGGCGTGAAGGTTGAGACGGTTGTCGCCGACCTGAGCGAGGATGCGGGCATTGCGACCGTGGCGGCCCGGCTGGCGCAGGGGGATGTCGATCTGCTCGTCAACAACGCCGGTTTCGGCATCGGCAAGAAGTTTGCCACGGCTGACCTGGCCGGGCAGGAGCGCATGACCACCGTGCACATGCTGGCTCCGATGCGGCTGATGCGCGCCGCCTTGCCCGCCATGCTGGAGCGGAGACGGGGCGGGGTCATCAACGTGGCGTCGCTGGCCGCCTTCATGTCGCTGCCCGGCAACGCCAACTACTGCGCGACGAAGGCGTATCTGATGCGCTTCTCGCGCGCCGTCCACGGGGAGGTGCGGCGCAGGGGGGTGACGGTGCAGGCGCTGTGTCCCGGTTTTGTGGTGACGGAGTTCCACGATGCGGGCGAGAACACCCGCATGAAACAGCGCGGCCCCGCCTTTATGTGGCTGCCCGCCGCCTACGTGGTCGCGCATTCGCTGCGGGGCTACGAACGGGGGCAGTCGCTCGTGATCCCCGGCCTCGGCTACCGGCTGATCTACTGGCTTGCCAAGCTCGGCGTGCCGGACGCGCTCGCGCCGCTGGTGCTGCGGTGACGCCAGTCTGTCAGTCTGCGCAGAAAACAGGGGGGACCCTACCCACACTTGCGCACTTTGCGAATCCTGAATCCCGAAACGAACTCTGAACTCTGAATCCTGAAAATCCTTAGAATCCTGAAAATCCTGTGAGGTTTAGCTCGAATCCTGAATCCTGAAACGAATCGTGAATCGTGAATCGTGAATCGGGAGTTGTGAATTCGGGAATCGGAAATCGTGGAATAATGGAATCGTGTATCGAGTAGTATATGGACACGCGCGTAGCAGTAAGTGTCTCTGTACAGGCGCTTTTGAGCAGACACATCCGCTGCAAGCGACCCCCGTGTCTCCATTCCTGACTTCCCGATTCCCGATTCTCGACTCCCGATTCACGATTCACGATTCACGATTCACGATTCACGATTCACGATTCGTTTCAGGATTCAGGATTCGAG
>CAZPTI010000109.1:0-14768 GCA_964588925.1 uncultured Anaerolineales bacterium
TCGCGCAACGATTTTCGAAGGCGGCGATTTGGGCGAGGATGACGCGCATGCCTCCGTAGCGCGGTGCGCAATGACGGGCCTGGAACGCGGCTGCTATGCGTCCGGCTTGTTAAGGAGCAATAGCTTTTTTGTTCTCCTTCTTTTACTATAACATATGTTCGCATGGGATGTCAAGGGTTTTTCCGATGTAGTTTTCTGGAACGCGGAGACACGGAGCAGGAGGCGCGCATCTTCGCGCCTGTATTCTAAAAGTACGCGCGCAAATCCTGAAGCGCGCTTCGGAACTTCCCCGTACAGATTGACCGTTACATACGTTAGAGAAGTTGCATGAGATACTGCCCGCAAGTAGCGGTTGTGGAGTGGGACGGGCAGGTGGAGGGTTGCGATGGGGTGGCTTTTTCGGGCGATCGGCGGGCTGATCCGCACCGTGTTCATCATGGTGCTGGTGGCGGTGGTGCTGCTGGTCGGCCTTTCATATCTGGATACGTCGGGCATTGCCGAGCGCAAGGTGCGCGGGGTGCTGGCGGACACGATTACGCCGGGCGCCGCGCAGGTCGCGCAGGACACGGGCGGGAGGCTGGCCGGGCAGGTGGGGGATGCGTTGCGGACGCTGTTGAGCCGCGCGGATCAGGCGCTGGCCCAGCAGGGCGCGCTTCCTGTGCCGACCACAACCGCGCCGGGCAGACCGAGCGCCAACGCGCAGGCCGATAGCCGCGCGGTGTTGGAGCTCATCAACGAATATCGCGCCAGCAAGGGGCTGCGGCCCTGGCGGTGGGATGACCGGTTGGCCGCTTTCGCGCAGACGCGCGCCGACGACATGATCGCGCGCAACTACTTCAGCCACAACGACCCTCAGACGGGACAAATCAAGCTGGCCGACCTGCCGACGCTGGTCTCGGTCGGGGAGAATCTGTTCCAGGTGTCCGGGCCGGCGGTCCGCTTTATGCGGAACGTGAACCAGGAAGTAGTGACCGGCTGGCAGAACAGCCCGAGCCATAATGAACTGCTCCTTGCGCCGAGGATGACCCGCGGGGGCATCGCGTTTGCGCGCAGCGACACGCGCATTGTTGTCGTGTTGATTGCAGCAGAGTGATCATTCCGGGCGGCCGGCGTGTGAGGATGTGATGCTGGCCGCCCCGCCCTTTTTCACCTTCTTGTTGCCTTCTCCAGTAAATTGGCATGTTACACAAGCGTTATTTTGAAACTGACAGTTGACGGCCCCCTTTCTTCTTGATACAATGGCTGCGACGTCAATTTCAGCCGTACTTATCAGCCCCCGAGGAATATTATGGAAGTGTTTTCCGACGACTACGTCCATTTCGGGGAACGTATCAAAGAGCGACGCCAGGAGCTTGGCCTGAGTTTGCGCGATCTGGCCGAACTGACCAATCTCAGCGCGACGTTCGTCAGCAATCTGGAGCGCGGCCGAGCCAATCCGACCCTTGCGTCCGCGCTCAGCATCGCGCACGCGTTGAAGATTGCGCTGCCGCGGCTGCTGGCCGATGCGTCCGCGGACAACATGATCGTTCGCAGCGACAAGCGCGGTCGCCTCGTCTTTCCCGACACCCACGTCAGCTACGAAGTGCTCACGCCGCAGGTTACACGCAAGATGGTGCTTTTTCGCGTGTGCCTCGATCCAAAGGCGGGTTACACGCTTCAGCAGTTGGTCGGCGAGCCGAGCGAGGAGTGCATTTTCGTGCTCTCCGGCACCATTGAGATCACGCTTGCCGGGAAGATTTCGGAGCTCAACGCCGGAGACTGCATCTATTTCGAGAACCGCTATCTCGAACGGATCCGCGCGCTCGGCGACTCATCCGCGGACTATATCTCCGCCATTGCCCGCAACGGTAGTTAGGGGCTGGAGCTGTAAGCGCACGTTGTAAACTGACAGTTGACAAAAGTGTTGCTGAGTGCTACCATAACCTTTGTTGCTTCTGACTATCATCTCGCGCCCCGTTGACAGGCCGCCAGGCATTACCCCGGGAGGGTTCATGCGAGTCACCCGATCCGACCCTGAGCTTCCGCTTGCGCGCCGCGGAGAACCGATCACCGTGCAGGTGGACGGTCGCCCCGTCTCCGCGTATGCCGGCGAAACTGTCGCAGCGCTGCTCGTTGCGGAGGGCATCCGCACGTTCAGACATACAGCGAAGCGCAGCGAACCGCGCAGTATGTTTTGCGGCATCGGCATCTGCTACGACTGCCTCGTGACCGTCGACGGTATTCCGAACATCCGGGCCTGCGTCACGTCGGTGGCGCCGGGGATGACGATTGATACGCGCGCGGGGTGGACCGGTGGAACGAACTGACGTTATCGTGGTCGGCGCCGGGCCAGCGGGGCTGAACGCCGCGCTGGCTGCCGCTGAGTCCGGCGCGAGGGTCGCGCTGGTCGACGGCTATGCTCGGCCCGGCGGCCAGTATTTCCGCCAACTGCCTGCGACCTTCCAGACGGACGACCGGACGCACCACCAGGCGCAAGCGGACGCGCTCTTCGCGCGGCTGCGCGCATCCACCGTACGCGCGCTGTTTAACACCACGGTGTGGGGCGCGTTCCCCTGCGGCGAGGGGTGGGAGGTCGCGCTCCACGGGCCGGCCGCGCCCGCGCACCTCTCAGCCCCGGCGCTGATCCTCGCCACCGGCGCCTATGACCGGCCAGTTGCTTTTCCGGGATGGACCCTGCCAGGGGTGATGACCGCCGGGGCCGGCCAAACGCTTCTCAAGAGCCAGCGGGTGCTGCCCGGCCGCCGCGTGTTGCTTTCGGGGACCGGGCCGTTGCAGCTTGCCGTCGCAGCGTCACTCGCGCGCGGCGGCGCGGAGGTGGTTGCCATCCTCGAAGGGGCGCGGCCGGGCGTCGGCGCGGCCCGTCACGCTTCGGCCATGTGGGGGCAGTGGCAGCGATTGCGCGAGGGGTGGAGCTACGCGCGGGCGCTGGCCGGCGCGCCGTACAAGTTCGGTTGGGCGGTCATCGAAGCGCGCGGGACAGACCAGGTGGAAGAGGCGGTGATCGCGCGGCTGGACTCGGATTGGCGTCCGCTGGCGGGCACGGAGCAGAGGGTCAAGGCGGATACGGTGCTTCTCGGTTACGGGTTCATCCCCTCGACCGAACTCAGCCGCCTGCTCGGCTGCCGCCACGAATACGACCTGCGCCGGGGTGGTTACGCACCGGTGCGAGACGAGGGCATGGCCTCGTCGCAGCGCGGCGTCTACATTGCGGGCGACGGCGCGGGCATCGGCGGCGCGGAGTTGTCGAGCGTCGAAGGCCGGATCGCAGGCTATTCCGCGGCGGGGCTGCTTGGCCGACTGACCCCCGCGCAGGTGGCGGAGCGAACCGAGGGGCTGCGCGGCCGGCTGGCGCGCGAGCGGCGTTTCGCGCGCCTGTTAGGCGACCTCTTTACGCCCGGCCCCGGCATCTTCGAGCTGGCGCGCGAAGATACGGTTATTTGCCGCTGCGAAGAGGTGACTGTCAGCGAGATCCGCGCGGCTGCGGCGGACGGCGTGCGGTCGACCACGGAGCTTAAGGCGTTGACGCGGCTCGGCATGGGCAACTGTCAGGGGCGCATCTGCGGTGAGCTGGCCGCGCGCATCCTCGCGCGGGAGGCGGGGCTGGGCGACGACTATCTTGCCTCGCGCCACGCGACGGGCGTCTTCACCCCGCGTCCGCCCATCCACCCCGTGCCGCTCAGCGACATGGCGCTCGCCGCGGAAGAGGCCTGATCCAGACCATTGCGGGAGGACAAAGGTGTCGGCATTCGCTTTCACGTTACCCACGCAAGTCATCTTCGGCCAGCCTGCGCTCGCTGCGATCCAGACGCAGTTGCAGGCGCTCGGCGCGCAATCCGCGCTGCTGGTGAGCGACCGGGGCCTCGCGCAGTTGGGCTGGCCGGAGCGTTTTTGCGCCGCGCTTAACGACGCGGGCTACGCGGTCAGCAGCTTCAACGACGTCAGCACGAACCCGACCACGGACGAGGTTCACGCGGGGCTGGCGGTCGCCCGCGCGGGCGCGGCCGATGTGATCGTCGCGCTCGGCGGCGGCAGCGCGATCGACGTCGCCAAGGGCATCGCCATGCTGCTGGCAAACGGCGGCGTCTACAGCGATTACCAGTGGGCCGGCAAGCCGATCACCCGGCGGAGCGCGCCCGTGCTGGCCGCACCGACCACTGCGGGCACGGGCAGCGAAGTCAGCAAGGTCATGGTGATTGTCGACCCGGAGCGCCCGTTCAAGAAGGGCGTGCTCAGCCCGCTCATGTTCACGCATGCGGCCATCCTCGACCCCGAGTTGACGCGGTCGCTGCCGCCGCTGATGACCGCGGCGACCGGCATGGACGCGTTCGTCCATGCGATAGAAGCCTATTGCGGCAAGCGCGCCAATCCATTCACCGACCAGTTCGCGCTGGCCGCGATTGAGACGGCCTGGAACGCGCTGCCGGCCGCGGTCGCGAACGGCGACGACATGGCCGCGCGCGAGCGCATGACGCTGGCCGCGGCCTGGGGCGGCATCGCCATGGATCAGGCGGGCCTCGGGCTGATTCAC
The DNA here is from genome assembly GCA_964588925.1 of uncultured Anaerolineales bacterium. Lineage (GTDB taxonomy): Bacteria > Chloroflexota > Anaerolineae > CG2-30-64-16 > CG2-30-64-16 > JALOOB01. The sequence goes on from CAZPTI010000109.1 coordinate 4,529, forward strand.
GCGCTCTCCGGCCCGCTGACCGGCCACCTGCACCTGCACCACGGCTACGCAAATGCGATCATCCTGCCGTACGCGCTGCGCTTTAACCTGCCATCCGTCGCGCCTGAGCGCGTGGCGCGGCTGAAGGTGGCGTTGGGGCTGGCGCGCGAGGCAAGCGACGAGCAGCTTGTCGAGACCGTCGCGCGCTTTGTTCGCGGCCTGGGCCTGCCCACCAGCCTTGCCGACGCGCCCCAAGCGCAGGCGCGACCGGACGGCTCCGCGCCTGACTGGGCCGCAATCGCCGAGGAAACCACGCGCATGGTGCTGCTCGGCAACAATCCCCGCGCGGCTACCGCAGAGGACTGCGCCGCGCTGCTGGCGCAGATGCGACAGACGCCAACTGCGGCGTGACGCGTCTTTGGAGCGGAGGCAAAATGGCGAAAGAACCACTCAGCCAGGCGACGCAGCAGTTTTTCGCGCGGTCGCCGTTCAAGCTGTTCATCGGCGGCCAGTGGATCGAGTCTGGCACGGAAGGGTACATTCGCGCGGAGAACCCGTCTGACGGCGCATGCGTCGCTGAGTTCGCGCAGGCGGGCGTGCCGGAGGTCGAGGCTGCGGTTGCAGCCGCTCGCAAAGCGTTTGAGACCACCTGGGGGCGCATGGGCCCCGCGGACCGCGAGGCGCGGTTGCGCAAGCTCGGCGACCTGATCACCGCGCACGCGGACGAACTCGCGGAGATTGAGTCGCTGGACAACGGCAAGCCGCTCAAGAAGACGCGCACCATCGACACGCGCGTTGCGGCGCGGCTGGCCTACCATTTCTCCGGCTGGCCGGGCAAAATCGCGGGGTACACTCCCTCCGTCGGCGCGCTGGACCATTTCGTCTACACCCGCCGCGAGCCGCTCGGCGTCGTCGGGATCATCATCCCGTGGAACTACCCGCTGATCCACGCGGTGCAGAAGATGGGGCCGGCGCTGGCGTGCGGCAACACGGTCATCCTCAAGCCCGCGCAGTGGACCTCGTTGCCCATCCTGCGCCTCGCAGAGTTGATCCAGGAGGCGGGCTTCCCGGAGGGTGCGATCAATGTCCTAACCGGCCCCGGCCCGCTCATCGGCGCGGCGCTGGCGGAGCACGCGGGAATCAACAAGGTGCAGTTCACCGGCTCGACCTCCGTGGGGCGGCGCATCATCCAGGCGTCGGCGGGCAACCTCAAGCGACTGGCGCTCGAACTGGGCAGCAAGGCGCCGAACATCATCTTTGCGGATGCGGACGTGGACGCGGCGGTCAAGGGCGCGTTCAACGCAGCCTTCGGTTTCACCGGCCAAAGCTGCGTGGCGGGCGCGCGCCTGTTCGTCCAGCGGGCTGTGTACGATGCGGTGCTTGAGAAGCTGACCGACGCCGTGAAGGTTGCTCGCATCGGCGACGCGTTCGACCTGTCGACCGACATCGGCCCCATTATTCATCCCAGTCAACTGGCGTCGATCCAGGGCTATTTGCATGGCGCGCTGGAGGAAGGCGCGACCCTGTGGCACGGCGGGCGGCGGCTGGAGGATGGGCCGTACGCAGGCGGCTGCTATATGGAGCCGGCGATCCTGACGGACGCGCGGGACGACATGACCGTGGCGCGGGAGGAGATTTTTGGCCCGGTGCTGCCGGTTTTCCCGTTCGACACCGAGCAGGAAGTCATCGCGCGGGCGAACAACACCTCGTACGGTCTGGCGGCCGGCGTGTGGACGCGGGACGTGGGGCGCGCGCATCGGGTCGCGGCCGGGGTGAAGGCGGGCGTGGTGTGGGTCAACAGCTATGACCGGTTCGATCCTGCGTCGCCGTTCGGGGGGTTCAAGGGGAGCGGCTACGGCCGCGATAACGGGCAGGAAGTTATCGAGGCTTACACCGAGGTTAAGGCGGTCTGGGTGTCCCTTAGCTGAGACTTACGCGCGCTTACAAGGAGCTAACTGTGGAGTTCACCGGCTATCTTGATTTCTGGTTCACCGACCGGCCCATTGCCGAGCGCGTAGAGCCGATTGCGCAGCTTGGCATCCGGCGGGTTGACGCGTGGTCGTGGCGCAGCCAGCCGATGGCCGATATCGCGGCCGAGTGCCAGCGGCTGGGCGTGACCTTTAACTCGACCTTCGACGACGATATGGGTTCGTTCGCGGACCCGAACGACAACGAGCTGACCTATCGCGCGTGGGCGGAGAGCCTGGAAATGGCCTGCCGGTTCGGCGTGCGCTTCCTCTTCCTCTTCTCCAACCAGGTCGACTTCATCGACGGCAAAACGATGACCCGCCGCCTGTCGTCCAACTTCACTGCGGCGGAGCAATATGCCAACTGCCTCAAGCAGACGGAACGCATCCTCAAGCTGGTGGAGCAGACGCCGGTGACGGTGTGGGTGGAGGCGTTGAACGAGTTCCATATCAAGGGCGGCATCCTCGTCCACAACCACGACCTGGCCGCGGACTGGGTGCGGCGCTTCGATCATCCCAAACTGCGCATGGCGTTCGACTGCTACCACCAGCAGCGCGATGGCGGCAACCTGATCTGGGGGTTGGAGCAGTACGCGGGGCTATATGATGCAGTGCATGTGGGCGACGTGCCGACGCGGCAGGAGCCGGGCACGGGGGAGATTAACTTCCCGAACATCAGCGCGAAGCTGCGCGAACTTGGCTACGACGGGCTGATCGGCCTGGAGTTTTACCCGTCGACGAACGAGGCTGAGGCGCTGGCGCGCGTGAAGAAGATTTTTGGCGTCGGCTGAGCTAAAGTTTTTCCGACAGAACGACCGTCGGGGGCCACGGTTGCGCCCCCGACGGTCTTCTTGTTTGTTAGCGGTCGTGGCGGTTATCAGGCCGGCGTCGCGACCCCGAAGAACGATTTGCGCAGCACGTCGCGGTTGATCTGCCCGCCCACGAATGTATGCCCCGTGCGCAGGCTGTTGATGACGACGTGCGCGGGGGAGTCGATCAGGTCGGGGACCGCGAACCAGTTGCGGTTGAACCGCTCGAAGATTTGCGCGAACGGCATGCCCCAGAACTCGCCGGAGTTGACGTCGAAGCAGAGCCGCCGCAGCACCGGCTCAATCTGCTCGTCGGGCGCGTCGGCATAGAGGACGGTCGTTGCGCCGTAGAACAGGCAGTCGTTAACGCGGCCCATCGCCTCGCCTTCGTCGAATGTGAGCGGCGCGACGGGGGCGGTGCCGAAGCCGTGGCGCACGGAATGGATGTCGAAGCCGTGCAGGAAGAGCTTGACCATCACCTGCTCGACGGTGCGGGACGCGACCTGGATTGCGCCGACGAGGCAGGCCGTGGGCGCGAAGACGACGTAGACGTTTTCCGGCGCGACGCGGCACAGCTCCGCCACCTGGTGGCAGAGCGCGTCGCTCGGAATGCGCCGCGTCTGCAACTGCACCACGACCTCGTCTGCGTGATCCACGTAGCCGCTGCCCGACCAGCGGTCGGCCAGCGCAACGGCGCGCGCGGGGCCGGAACCGATCTCCGCGAACTCGCCTGCGCCGAGCTCCCAGCATCCGGCCTGGGACGCCACGACCGCGATGACCGGGTGATCGACCCAGACGTCGATGGTGGGCACGCGGAAGGGGTCGAGGTCGAAGACGCCGTAGGTGGCCTTGCCCAACCCGCCGAAGCCTGCCTCGACGAACACCTGCCCGGCCTTCCAGCTTCCGGGGCAGGTCAGGCCCATGTCGACGAGGGTCGCGCCGCATTCCGCGCGCCACGCTTTGATCTGCATTTCGTCCGCGCGCGCGATGGCATCTTTGATCATCGCGACGGCGGCCTTGTTGACGCTGTATGATTGCATTGGCAGTGGTTCCATCGTGTTAGGCACTTGCTTCTCCAGTTGGGTTGTTCGCTGCTCAGTTGCGCCACAGGCGCGCGGGGCTGAACGACTCGACGTTAATCTCGGTAGGCTCGCCACGCACCATTGAGGCGATGATGTCGGTCAGGATCGGGACCGTGGTCACGTGCAGGTGGAAGCACGTGGCGAGGAAGAGGTTGTCGAAGCCCGGAATGTAGCCGACGCCCGGCTGCTCGTCCTCGAGGAAGGGGCTGGGCGCGGCCCACGAGCGTATTACGCGCGCGTTCGCCAGCGCGGGCACGCGGTCGATGAGCGCGCGCGCCATGCCGGGCGGCCCCCAGGGCGTGGCGTCCAGCCGGACACGCGTGCTCATCTCGACCGCTTCGGCGATGTAGAGCGTGCCGTTCGGGAATTGCAGCACGCCGAGCGCGACTGCCTGCGCCTTCTTGTGGATGGTCTCGTAGAAGTTGCCGACGCCTACGTGATTGTTCAGCACGGGCGGGAGCTTCTCGCTGATCATGGCTTCCGCGTTGGTCGATTTCAGCGGCAGCTCCACGCCGACGGTGCGCAACGCGTCAGCGGTCCATGCGCCCGCGGCGACCAGCACCTGTCCGCCGCTGTAGACGCCCTGCTGCGTGCGGACGCCAGTAACGCGCCCGCCGTCGCGCTCGATGGCGAGCACCGGCTCCTGCGCGCGGATCACCGCGCCGCAGCGTCGCGCGGCCCGCGCGTACGCCCAGCAGTACTTGAGCGGGTTGACGTGCCCTTCCAGGCACCAGGCCGCGCCGAGCAGGTCGTCGGTGCGGACGGCCGGCTCGGCCTCCTTGAGCGTTTTCGCGTCCCACATCTCGGCAGGGATGCCGCGGCCGGCCAGCAGCGCGCTCTGCGCGGCCCACTGCTGCCAGTAATCTTCGGTCTCAACCAGCATGACGTTGCCGAAACGCCGCCACTCGAAATCGTAGTCGAGTTCTTCCTGCAGGTGTTCGAGGCGGCTCAGGCCGATCTGCACGAGGTCGAGGTGCAGGCCGGGGTGGCACTCGGACACCTGGGCGCGGCCCGCGCATGCGCCCGTGGAGCCGCTGCCGAGGCTCTTGCCCTCGACCAGGAGGACGCTCGTCCCCCGGCGGGCGAGGTAGTAGGCGGTGGCAACGCCGATGAAGCCGCCGCCGATGATGATGACGTCGTAGGTCTTTCCGGCCACGCTCGCTCTCCTGCGCCCTAAATGACCGTTGCCACGCCCGCGCGCCGCGCGACTGCTTCCCACGCCGCGCGCGCCTCGGCCAGCACCGCGGCCTCGTCGATCCCGACGACTTTGCCCCCTTCCAGCACGATCTCGCCGTCCACGATCACCGTGTTCACGTCTGCGCTGTTCGCCGTGTAAACCAGGGCGGTCGGGAGGTTGGCCGCGTTCGACAGGGCAAGGCGGCTGGAGGTGCGGTCGATCAAGACCATGTCGGCCTTCTTGCCGACTTCGAGGCTGCCCAACTCGTCCGGCCGGCCCAGGGCAGCCGCGCCGCCGAGGCAGGCCATGCGCAGCACGTCCCCCGCGGGCAGCGCGGGCGCGTCCAGGTGCGCGACCTGCTGGAGATTGGCGGCCCACTTGAGCAGGTCGATCATGCCGAGGCCGTTGTTGCACGCACCGTCGAGGCCCAGCGCGACGCGCACGCCGCGCTCGCGCAGCCGTTTGACCTGGCAGATGCCCGAACCGAGATACATGTTGCTGGCCGGGCAGTGGACGACGACCGCGTTGGACTCCGCGATCAGGTCGATTTCGCGGTCGCTCAACCATACCGCGTGCACGAGTTGCGTGGTGGGAGCCAGCTCGCCGAGGGAGTGGAGCCACTCGATGTGTCCCATGCCCTTTGTCTGCCGGTCCATCTCCAGCTCGACGCGCGTCTCGGCCACGTGCATGTGCAGGCCACGGTCCCACTTGCCTGCCAGATCGTACGCGCGGCGCATCGTCGCTTCGGTGCAGCCCCAGGGCACGCCGGGTCCAAACTCGACCGTAATGCGACCGTTCGCCTTGCCGTGCCACGCGTCATGCACGCGCTCGGTCTCCGCGAGGATGTGGTCGCACGTGTCTTGCAGGAAGGCGGGCGCGTTGGTGTCGGTCCAACCGCGCGCCAGCCGGAGCCGGATGCCCAGCTCGGCCGCAGCCTGGCAAGCTGCGTCGTCGTTGCCGGGGTCGGTATGAAGGTACTGGTTGTCGATCACCGCGGTTGCGCCGCCGTGGAGGTTCTCGATCAGGCCCACCAGCGCGGCCAGCCGCATGTCCTGCGCGGTCATGGCCGAACTGACCGGCCAGACGATCTCCCGCAGCCAGTCCATCAGCGGCCGGTTGTCCGATAGCCCGCGCACGAACGTCTGGAAAAGGTGGTCGTGGCTGTTGATCAGGCCGGGGATGACGGCTTTGCGCGACGCGTCCAGCACGCGGTCCGCGCGCGCTCTGATGGTCGCAGGAGGCTCGCCCGGCCCGACCGCTGCGATGGCGTCGCCCTCGATGAGGAGGTAGCCGGGCGCGTGGATGTCGCCCTGCCGGTTGAGGGGCAGAATTGCGCCGTTTTCGATCAGGATGTTCGCCATGTCTTTGTCCTGCGCTAACTTGCGGCGGGCCGGCTCGCGTCCTCGCTCCGCACGCCCGCCATCATCAGCCCGATCTTCTGCGTGTTGGCCCGGTCCCCCGGCACCTCGCCGATAATGCGCCCCTCGTAGATGACCGCGATGCGGTCGCTGAGCGCAAGGATTTCTTCAAGCTCGGTGGAGATGAGCAGAATTGCGCACCCCTGGCCGCGCTGCTCGAGCAGCGCGTGGTGAATGTACTCGGTCGCGCCGACGTCAAGGCCGCGTGTGGGCTGGGCCGCGATAAGCAGCCGGGGATTCTGGTCGATCTCGCGGCCGAGCACCACCTTCTGCTGGTTGCCGCCCGACAGGTTTTTCGTCTCGCTGTTCACCGACCGCGTGCGCACATCGAACTTCTTGACCATCGCTGCGGCATAGTCGAGGATGGCGCGCGGCTGCAACACGCCGCGCCGCGAGAAGGGCGGCCGGTCGGAGCGCTTGAGGATGAGGTTGTCCGCGACCGAGAAGTCAAGCACGAGGCCCGCGGCGTGGCGGTCCTCGGGGATGTGGCGCACTCCGGCATGGATGATCTCGTAGGGCGACTTTCCGGCGAGGTCGGTTGGTCCGAGCCGTATGGAGCCGGTTGCGGGCTTGATCAGGCCCGCGATGGCGAGCGCGAGTTCGCGCTGCCCGTTCCCGTCCACCCCTGCTACGCCGACGATTTCGCCGCAGCGCACGCAGAGCGACAGCCCGTCCAGCGCCTTGTGCCCGCGCTCACCCTCGACCGTCAGGTTGTCGATCATCAGCAACTCGTCGCCGCAGGGAATGACCGCTTTATCGACCGTCATTTGCACGTCGCGGCCGACCATCAGGGTCGCGAGATCGTGAATAGACGTCTCGCTCGTCCGCCGCTTGCCCACCACCTTCCCGTCGCGCAGGACGGTCACGCGGTCGCTGACGGCCATGACCTCGTTCAGCTTGTGCGTGATGAAGATAACGGCCAGCCCGTCGGCGGTGAGGTTGCGCAGGGTGCGGAAGAGGTCGGTCGTCTCCTGCGGTGTGAGCACGGCGGTTGGTTCGTCGAGGATCAGCAGCCTGACGCCGCGGTAGAGGGCCTTGACGATCTCGACGCGCTGCTGCTCGCCGACGCTCAGGTCCGCGACCCTGGACGCCGGGTCGATCTTCAGACCGTAGCGTTTGCCCACCTCGCCCACTCGCTGCGCTACGGCCCCCGTGTCGGTCAACATCGCACTGCGCCCGACGAGGGGCCGCGTGCCGAGGATGATGTTGTCAGCGACGGTGAGCGGCGGCACGAGCATGAAGTGCTGGTGGACCATGCCGATGCCGTGCGCAATCGCTTCGTGGGGCGAACGGATCGTCACCGGCCGGCCGTCGATTTCGATAAGTCCGTCGTCCGCGCGGTACAGCCCGTACACGATGTTCATCAGCGTCGATTTGCCCGCGCCGTTCTCGCCCAGCAGGCACATCACCTCGCCGGGCAACACGTCCAGCGAAACCCGGTCGTTGGCTTTGAGCGCGCCGAAAGTCTTGGTGATCTCGCTGACGCGCAACCGCGGCGCGTTGTTGGCGGGCGTGTCTGGGACTGTCATGCTCGCTCCGAGTAGGGCGCGCCCATCGCCTTCGGTTGCGTCGACCGGCCGCGCAGGATGACCATGATGACGAGGGTGGCGATGTAGGGCAGGACTTGCAGGAACTGGTACGCGACGCGCAGATTTTGGGTTTGCAGGCGCAGTTGCAGCGCGTAGGTGAAGCCGAACAGGATGCTCGCCAGGAACGCGCCGACCGGCGTCCACCGGCCGAAGACGACGATCGCCAGCGCGATAAAGCCGCGGCCCGCGACCATGTTCTCGACAAAGGTGTTGGCCCAGGCGGTGGGCAGGTACGCGCCGCCGACGCCGGCCATCATTGCGCCGAAAATCGCCGCGCCATAGCGCAGCCGGGAGACCGTAATGCCCGCGGTGGAAACCGCGCGCGGGTGCTCGCCCACCGCGCGAATGGCGAGGCCGAGCATCGTCTTGTTCAGGACGAGCGCCGCAACGATTGTCAGCAGGAGCGCGCCGTAGACGAGCCAGTTTTGCTCAAACAGGATCGGGCCAATAAACGGAATCTTGCTCAGGAAGGGGATGGCGACGGGGTCGAGCGGGTCGATGCGCGCGCCGGGCAGATCGCGAAACGCGACGCGGTACACGAAGCTCGACAGGCCGAGGCCGATGAGGTTCATCGCGGTGCCGGTGACGATTTGATTCGCCTGTAGCGTGACCGTGACATACGCGAAAATCAAGCCGAACAGCCCGGCGACGACGGCGGCGGCGATCACCGCGAGCGCGACCGAGCCGGTCGTGAAGGTGACGCCGAACGCGGTGACTGCGCCGATGAGCATGATGCCTTCAAGGCCGATGTTGACGAGGCCGGCGCGTTCGTTGATCGTCTCGCCCACAGACGTATAGATGAGCGGGGTCGCCATGCGCAGGGACGCCTGGAGCAGCGATTGCAGGACGAGGAGCAGTTCCATGCGCGCCTCCTTCTACTTGCGGACCAGGCGGGCGCCCAGGATGCGGAACGACACCAGGAACAGGATGACGAGCCCCTGGAGGATGTAGATCATCACGTCCGGGATGCGGGCCGTGAGCTGCATCATCTGCGAACCGGAGCCGAGCGCGCCGAACAGCCAGCCGGAGAGGATTGTGCCAAGCGGGTGGTTGCTGGCAAGCAGGGAGACCGCGATGCCCGTGAACCCGTAGCCGGCGGAGAGGTCGGGATAAAGGCGCTGGGTCACGCCCATGATCTCGACAGCGCCCGCGATGCCTGCCGCGCCGCCGCTCAACAGCATCGCGAGCAGGAATTGACGACTGACGTTGATGCCCGCGTGCCGCGCGGCTTCCGGGTTGTAGCCGACCGCGCGGATGGCATAGCCCCAGCGGGTGCGGAAGAGGATAAAGGCAAGGGCTGCCGCGACGAGCACGGCGAAAATAAAGCCCAGATGCACGCGGGTTGGCGGCCAGATGGGGGGCAGGAACATGCTGCGCGCGATCTGATCCGTCTGCGGGTTTGCGCGGACTGCCTCCTGCATGGGGCCGTTGACGAGGAAGCTCACGACGCCGATCGCGATGTAGTTGAGCATGATCGTCGTGACGACTTCGTTGAGACCGAGGCGCACCTTCATCCAGCCCGCGATGCTCGCCCAGCCGCCGCCCGCCAGGAAGCCCGCGAGGACGCCGAGCGGGATCGTGATGACCGCGGGCAGTCCGCCGACATGCAGGCCGACAAACGCACCGGCCACTGCGCCGAGGTAAAACTGTCCTTCCGCGCCGATGTTCCAGATGCCGCAGCGGAAGGCCACCGCGATGCCGGACCCGACGAGGATCAGCGGCGTGGCGCGCAGGAACGCCTCGCCGATGTTTCGCGTATTGCCAAAGACGCCGTCCCACAGCGCGCGATACGCGGCGCCGGCGTTATAGCCTGCCAGCGCCAGGACGACCGCGCCGACAGCCAGCGCGGCCAGGATCGACAGGACGGGGAGCGCAACGTTTCGCCACAGGGAGGACAGGAGCTCGCTGTTTCCCGCAAGCCCTGCTGTAGTTTCTTTGCCGGCCGTGGGACTGCTCATGTGCGCATGCTCGCGTTGCCGTTCTTCTTGCGGTGAACCCGCATGAGATGTCAGTGAGGAGCCGTCTCCGCGCCCTGACGAGCGCGGAGACGGAAGAATGGTTGTTCAGGCAGTTGCCAGGCGAAGGACCGTTACTGCTTCCAGATCTCCGGAACCTTCAGCTCGCCGGTCTGGACCTTCTTGAGATTGGCCTCAATTTCGGCCCTCAGCTCAGGGGTCATGACGGTCGACGGCACTTCGGAGTTCCAGATGATGGGGTAG
>CAZPTI010000110.1:0-8147 GCA_964588925.1 uncultured Anaerolineales bacterium
GACCTCGGCTACCTCACCTACTGGACGACCTACGGCATCGCCACGGGCCAGATCGAGGCGCGCGAAGGCGAGACGTTCAAGGCTGGCCGCATGGGTGAGTACACCATCACCAAAGACCCGACCCGCGACAGCGGCTTGCGCATCCTCATGGGGCCGTTCACGGTCTACACCAGGGACAACATGCCGAACTAAGCGCAGGAGCCTTGCCCCTGTAGCTGCGTAACGCAAAATGACGCCCGGACAACTGCGGTTGTCCGGGCGTCATCGCGTTGCGTAAGCGGACAGCTACTGCGGCGTACCGGCCCAGGGGATGCAGAGCCGCTGGCCGACGAAGATGCGGTTGTAGTCCTTGATGCCGTTGTTCCAGGCGAGCCGCCAGACGGTCACGCCGAACTTCGCTGCGATCTTCGCCAGCGTGTCGCCCGCCTTGACCGTGTACTTCGTCCGACAGGTCTGGCCGGGCGGGAAGGTGGGCGGGACGGTCTGCGCCGGAATCCAGAGGTAGGTGCCCGCATAGATGCGGTTGACGCTCTTGAGGCCGTTGACTGCCGCAATGCCGTCGACCGTTACGCCGAACTTCGCCGCGATAGAGGCAAGCGTGTCGCCACGCTTGACGAGATACCAGAATCCGCCTCCCGAGGGAGACGACGCATCCGCAATGCCCGGCAATGCCAGGACAACAATCAGGAGGAGCAAACTGACGACGAGCAACAGCTTGATCTTCATGCGGACCTCCTCGACCGCGCATCTTGACTAGAGCATACACCCATCTTGACGTATAATCAATGGGATAAGGCGCGCAACTGACGCGCAAACCACCCGTCGCGAGGTCATTTATGAGCAACGAACCCAGCTTCGATATGCAGGCCGCCCACGAATATTTCTCCGCCACCTGCTTTAACCAGGCATGGGACTTGATTGAGAAGGAGGTCCGCACGCCGGAGGAGGAGGAGCAGATGCTGAACCTGAGCATGGCTTCCCTCTGGCACTGGACGCAGCGACCCGACTGCGGCAGCAAGCAGCTATCCCTCGGCTACTGGCAAATCGCGCGCGTCTACGCTGTTACCGGCCGGCCGGAAAACGCGACCTGGTATGCGGAGAAGTGCCGCGAGGTGACGGAGGATGCGGATTTGCCGCCGTTCTACCTCGGATACGCGTATGAGGCGCTGGCGCGCGCAGCGATGGCCGGACGCAATAAGCAGGCCGCGATGGAGTACATCATGCAGGCGCGCGAGATCGCAAAGCGCGAGCAGAGCGACGAAGACCGGCAATTGCTGCTGGACGACCTGGCGACGATTCTATAGCAACTCTCCACTGACGATTCCGCGCTCTGCCCGGTTCTTGCCGGGCGGAGCGCCTTGCGTAGGAAAAGCCTGTGCCAAACGCCGTGCCGCTGCCATATTACTTCGTCGTCGCGGCCGGGCTGCTGCTGCTGAGCATCCTCGCAAGCAAGCTTTCCTCGCGGCTGGGCGTGCCGGCCCTGCTCTTCTTCCTCCTCGTCGGCATGCTCGCCGGCGCAGACGGGCCGGGTCGCATCTACTTCGATGATTTCCGCATCGCGCAGGCCGTCGGGTCGGTCGCCCTCGTCTTCATCCTCTTCTCCGGCGGACTTGACACAAACTGGCAGTACGTGCGGCCTGTCCTGAAGCAGGGTCTGGCCCTGTCCACGGTGGGCGTGCTGCTGGCCGCGCTGCTTGCGGGCGCGTTCGCGCACTTTGCGCTCGGCCTGTCGGTGCTCGAAGGCGTGCTGCTCGGCGCGATTGTCTCCGCCACGGACGCGGCCGCAGTGCTGGCGCTCCTGCGCGCAGGCACGCTGCGGCTGCGCGGGCGGCTTGCGCCGCTGCTCGAATTTGAGTCGGGCAGCAACGATCCGATGGCCGTCTTCCTCACCATCGGCGCAATCCAGCTCATCACCAACCCGGAGATGTCCGTTCTCACGCTGGTGTGGCGGTTCGTCGTCCAGATGCTGCTCGGTGCGGCGCTTGGCTATGCGTTGGGGCGGCTGGCCGTTGCGCTCATCAACCGGCTGCGGCTGGCGTTCGACGGTCTGTACACCGTGTTCACCATCACGGTCGTGCTGGCGGTCTTCGGCGGCGCAGAGGCGCTGGGCGGGAACGGGTTCCTGGCCGCGTACGTGGCCGGGATCACGATGGGCAACCATAACTTCGTCCACAAACGCAGCCTGCTCCACTTCCACGATGGGCTGTCGTGGCTGATGCAGATCGCCATGTTTCTTATCCTCGGCCTGCTGGTGTTCCCCAGCCGTCTGCCGGCCATCGCGGGCGTCGCTCTGCTCTTCACCACCTTCATGATCGTCGTCGCGCGGCCGTTGAGCGTGCTGCTGACCCTGCTGCCGGTGCGGTTGCCGCTGGCGGATAAGGCGTTCCTGTCATGGGGCGGGTTGCGCGGCGCCGCGCCGATTGTCCTGGCGACCTTCCCCGCGCTGGCGGGCATCCCGCGCGCGGAAGCGATCTTCGACGTGGTGTTCTTCGTGGTGCTGCTGTCCGTGCTGCTGCAAGGGACGACCGCGCGCTACGCCGCGCGCGTGCTGAAAGTGGAAGCGCCGCCTGCGGAGCGCAACGGCGATGTGGAGCCGGAGCATCTGATCAACCTGGCGAGCGGGCTGCGCGAGATCCTCATCCCGGCTGAAAGCGCGTTCATCGGGCGTTCCCTGGTCGAGCTGGACTTGCCGAACGGATTCCTGGTGGTGCTAATCGAGCGGCGCGGGGAGTCAGTCGTGCCGAACGGGGATACGGTGCTGGAGGCGGGGGACCACCTGCTTGTGCTGGCGGCGCCCCCGCTGTTTGAAGAGGTTACGCGACGGCTGACCTCAGCGCCCGCGTGATGCGTTCGTAGGCTGCCGGTGAGTTTGCGGCTGCTGGCGGGTCTGTCCTTCGGGCCGACGCGGCGCCTGCTGCGTCGTCTGGTGGTTACGCGCCGCCCCGTTGGATCGGGGCTGAACCGACGGCTGCGCCGCGCTCGATGACTCAGTCATAAAGCGTTGCTTTGGCTGCGGGCGCGGGGGACGCGGCCCGCGCGCAAACTCGTCCGCACTGGCAGGCCTGGTTGTATAGTCAAAGCCGGGCAGCGTGCGCCGCTCGATCCGCTGGCCGAGCAGCTTCTCCACCGCGCGCACGTCGATTTCGTCTTCGCTCGTCACCATCGTGTACGCCTCCCCGGTGCGCTCCGCGCGGCCGGTGCGGCCAATGCGGTGCGTGTATGCTTCCGGCGTGTCGGGCATGTCGTAGTTGATGACGTGCGAAATGCTCAGAACGTCGATGCCGCGCGCGGCAATGTCCGTCGCGACCATAATCTGATGCTCGCCGCCCCGGAAACCGTCCAGCGCGGCCTGCCGCTTGTTCTGCGACAGGTTGCCCTGAAGCGAGGTGGCGCGAAAGCCTTCCTTAGCCAGTTGCTCGGCCACGCGCTTCGCCCGGTGCTTGGTCTTCGTGAAGACGAGGACCGAACCCTCGCCGAGCGTGGGCAGCAGGGCCTTGAGCAGCGACGTCTTGAGGTGCTGCGGCACGGGATAGAGCGCATGGGAGACGGTCTCTGCGGGCGCAGGCTGGCCGATCTGCACGGTCAGCGGGTTCTTGAGCACCTCTGACGCCAGCTTCCTGATGTCCTCCGGCATAGTGGCCGAGAAGAGCAGGGTCTGGCGCTGCGTGGGCGTCGCGCGCACGATCCGGCGCACGTCGGGCAGGAAGCCCATGTCAAACATGCGGTCCGCCTCGTCGAGCACCAGCACCTCGATGCCGCTCAGGTCGACGTTGCCCTGTCCCACGTGGTCGAGCAGCCGGCCGGGACAGGCGACGACGATCTCCACGCCCCGGCGCAGCGTGTCGGCCTGCGGCGTGACGCCGACGCCGCCGTAGATGGCGACGCTGCGCAACCCGGTCTTCGCGCCCAGCGCGCTGAACGACTGGTGGATCTGCTCGGCCAGCTCGCGTGTGGGCGCGACGATCAGCGCGCGCGGCTTGCGCCGCGGGCCGCGTTCGAGCCGGTGCAGGATGGGGAGCGCGAAAGCTGCGGTTTTGCCGGTGCCGGTCTGGGCGAGGCCCATCACGTCGCGTCCGGCGAGGACGGGCGGAATGGCCTGTTCCTGGATGGGGGTGGGTTGCTCGTAGCCGAGCGCGTCAATGCCCGCCGCAATGCGCGGGCTGAAGTTGAATTCCGAAAATGTCACTGAGAGTCCTTCCCTGGCATGTGAGCCAAGTCGCACTCTCAGCCCAATGTATCCTCTTACTGGATTGAATAAGTATAACATAGTTGATCAAAAATAGCGAATTCGGCGCCCTCTTTACAACCGTGACGCGTGGCGCGAAAATAGCGCAGCCACTCTTTGCGCAGAACGCGCCTCTCCCTTCTCTGACCCGGTTTTTGACGTGACACAATAGCCAAAGGAGGCTGGGCAATGATGCTACTCCCCCGGAAGCGCGGCAACCTGCTGCGCGTGTTCGTCATCGTCACCCTGGCCCTCGCCGCGCTTGCCGCCAGCATAGGTCCGGCAGGCGCAGCCCCTCAACAGCAGTTCGTCACCCCTGTCGTCAAGAACGTGATCGTCATGATCGCAGACGGCTCGGGCTACAACCACAACGATGCGGCAAGTCTCTATCAATATGGCGCGACCGGCGTTCAACCCTGGGAGCGCTTCCCCTACAAGTTTGCCATGAGCACGTTTTCGGCCAACGGGCACGGGTATGACCCTGCGCTCGCCTGGAGCGACTTCGATTATGTGAAATCCGGCTTCACCGACTCGGCCGCTGCGGCCACGGCAATGGCATGCGGCGTCAAGACGTATGACGCAGGCATCGGCGTGGACGCGCAGGGCGTCCCGGTCGAAAACGTGATCGAGAAGGCCGAGAAGCTGGGCATGTCGACCGGCGTGGTGACAAGCGTGGCGTTCAGCCATGCGACGCCCGCCGGGTTCGTGGCGCACAACAAGGACCGCAACGACTACAAGGGCATCGCTGCGGAGATGATTGAACGGAGCGCGACCGACGTGATCATGGGCGGCGGGCATCCGTGGTACGACGCGAACGGCGCAAAGCGGTCAGCGGCCAAGTACAAATATCTGAGCCAGGCCACGTGGGACGCGCTGGTTGGGGGCACGGCGGGCGCGGACGCGAACGGCGACGGTCAGCCCGACCCCTGGGCGCTGGTCGACAGTGTGGCGCAGTTTGCCGCGCTGGAGTCCGGCCCGACACCCTCCCGGGTGATGGGCATGGCGCCCGTGTACTTCACGCTCCAGGAAGAGCGCTACCTGACCCCGACGCCGGAATACCCCTCGCCGCCCGACTGGTCGCCCGCATACACGGTCCCCGGTCTGCCCAACATGCCCACGCTCGCGCAGATGACGCGCGGCGCGCTGAACGTGCTGGACAACGACCCGGACGGCTTCTTCCTGATGGTGGAAGGCGGCGCCGTGGACTACGCAGCGCACTACTGGCGGCCCGGCCGCATCATCGAGGAGCGCATCGCGTTCAACGACGCGATCCTCGCCGTGATGAACTGGGTCAAGCGGAACAGCAACTGGCAGGAGACGCTCCTCGTCGTCACCTCGGACCATGAGACGGGGCAGTTGTGCGGGCCGGACTCCGACCCGGTGTGCCAGCCCCTCATCAACAACGGCCGCGGGCAGATGCCCGGCATGGCGCTGTACAGCAGCGAGACCATCGAATACAACGCCGACGGTTCGCTCTACGACCGCTACCTCAACCACACCAACGCGCTTGTGCCGCTGTGGGCGCGAGGCGAGGGCGGGCGCTATCTCTGGCCGAAGGCCGACCAGCTCGACCCGGTGCGCGGCAAGTACCTCGACAACACGGAGCTGGCGCACGCGATCTTTGAGCTGCTGGCGGCGCGCGCGCCCTGATTCCATCTGACTGAAGCGCAAGAGTGGCGGCTGGATGCGGGCAGAGACTTGCCCGCATTCGCTTTTAACGGCGCATTCTGGCTGCTTCTCCCCCGGCGGCTGAAGTTCCGGGCGGAGTGACGCACGTCATGGCGGATGGGCCGCCCTCTGCTATACTTCCAGTGACTTCTCGCAACCTAAGGAGCCCCTTCCACCATGCAAGACCCCATCCTCGAACAACTTGTCGCGCTGTCGAACGAACTGGGCCGCCCCGAACTGGACTACGTGATCCTCGGCGAGGGCAACACCTCGGCGCGCGCAGACGACGACAGCTTTTATGTCAAAGCCTCCGGCACGCAACTGCGGACGATTACGGCGGACGGCTTCGTGCGCGTGCGGTTTGCGCCCGTGCTGGCCCTGCTCGACCAGCCGAACCTGACCGATGCGGACGTGAAGAACGCGCTGACCGCAGCGAAGGCGGAGCCCGACAAGGGCGGCCATCCGTCCGTGGAAACCCTGCTCCATGCGCTGTGCCTCCAGCTTCCCGGCGTGAAGTTCGTCGGCCACACGCACGCGACGGCGATCAACATGCTCACCTGCTCGGTTGGCTTCGAGCAGGCGTATGCCGGCCGCTTGTTCCCGGATGAAATCGTCATGTGCGGGCCTGCGCCGGTGCTTGTGCCCTACACGGACCCCGGCGTGCCGCTGGCGGTGGAAGTGTGGCGGCGCATTCAGGCCTACATGGAGCAGTACGGCGAGCAGCCGAAGCTCATCCTCATCCAGAACCACGGGCCGATTGTCCTGGGCCGCAGCGCGCAGCACGTGCTGGACGTGACCGCAATGGCCGTCAAGGCGGCGCGCGTGCTGCTCGGCGCGTTTGCTGCGGGCGGGCCGCGCTTCATGACGGAGCACGATGTCGCGCGCATCCACACCCGGCCGGATGAGTTGTACCGCCGTCAGCAGATGAAGGTGTGAACGCAGACCCGACGGGGTTCTTTTGCAGGAGGCATTATGATCGACGCCCCTTATCCTGAGCTGGCGGAGCTGCTGGCGCTGATCGGCGAGGCTGGCAGGCGCATGTCGGAGATCGAGGCGACGGAGGGCGCAGCCGGCAACATTTCGGTGTGCCTGGGCTGGCAGCTTGACCCGCGACGCACGTTCCCCATCGAAGAGACGATCCCGCTGCCCGAACCTGCGCCGGAACTGGCCGGGCGCTGCTTCATCGTCAGCGGATCGGGAAGGCGGCTGCGCGAGATTATCGACAATCCGGCGGCGAACCTGGGCTTCCTGACGGTGAACGAGGGCGGCGAGACGGCGCAACTGTTCACCTCGGCGCACCGGCTGTTCGAGCGGCTGACGAGCGAATTCAACTCGCACCTCGCCGTGCATCGCGACCAGGTGCGGCTGACCGGCACGAACTTCCACGCGCTGGTGCACGCGCAACCGCCGTATCTGACCTACCTCAGCCACATCGCGCGCTACCGGGACGAACGCTACCTGAACCAGCACCTGCTGCGCTGGCAGCCGGAGACCATCGTCAACCTGCCGGAGGGGGTGGGCGTCGTGCCGTTCAAGCTGCCCGCCTCGCCCGCCTTGATGGAGGCAACCGTCCAGTCGCTGCGGACGCACCGCATCGTGCTGTGGGCCAAGCACGGCGTGGTGGCGCGCTCGGACATCTCGGTCAAGCGGGCGGCGGATCGCATCGAGTACGCCGAGACGAGCGCGCGCTACGAGCACATGAACCTGAGCAATCGCGAGATGGCCGAAGGGCTGACCGTGGAGGAAATCCGGTCGATCTGCGCCGCATTCAACGTGCAGCAGGGGATTTTCTAGCCCTGGGATAATCTTCGGATCAGCAGCATGATTCCGAGGGACACGCCCCAGGCGGCGTACCCTGCGCCGATCATGGGCCACAGCTTCCAGCCTGCGCGCGCCGCAAACCAGACGGCCACCGTGAAGGCGAGCGTGCTGAGCAGGCCGATGGGGAGCGCGTCCGTGTACTGCTGCACCGGCTCACGATCCCCGTTGAAGCCGGAGTAGATGATCCACAGCGAGAGCGGGATCGCGATGGGCATGGTGGCGGTGACGGCGGCCAGCGTGCGGGAGTAGTTGCGGACGATGGCGACGGCGATGATGACGAGGATGGAGAGGGCGACCGGCCCCACCTGGCGGAGCGTGTCCTGATTCATGAGTCCCCTTTGACGGTGGTGTTGCGGGGATTATAGCACCCTCACGGGGAGTCGGGCGTCTGCCCCCTGATCTGCGCCAAAAACGAACGGTAGACATCCGCCAG
>CAZPTI010000110.1:8247-14739 GCA_964588925.1 uncultured Anaerolineales bacterium
GGATCGCCCCGCCCGCAACAAGCTCTTCCTCGCTCAGTTCCGCTGCCGCCGCAGTGACGCGCGCCACAAGGTTGGTGATGCCGAAGCCAAGAGGCAGCAGCGCGCGCTCCTCCTCCGGTTTGAGCAGACGTGGGGTGAAGCCCGCCGCATAAAGGGTCGGCCAGAAGCGGTTGCCGGGGCGGGCGAAATGATGCTGCGTGTAGCCGGAATAGAGGCCCGGATTGATGCCGCAGAACAACACCAGCAGCCCCGGCGCGATCACGTCGGGCACGGTGTTACCCTGAGCGGCTTCCAGTTCTGCGCGCGTGGGCTGTTTGCGACTCACCGACCTCCCCCTGTCCGCATTATTGCCAACTTCGCCTGCGAAACACAGTAGCTTTCGTACAAGATTGACGTTTGAGCGGGAAAAATGACGCGCATGAGGACGTCCGGCATGGCGCTGTGAAGGGTGTGAAGGGTGTGAAGGGGTTTAACACTGTTATGCTGCAAAATTGCGCTGTGAAGGGTGTGAAGGGTGTGAAGGGGTTTAACACTGTTATGCTGCGCAAACGCGCATCAGCGATAGGATGAGAGAGGGCGTTAATGTTAATACAGAGTACAATATGAAACCCCTTCACACCCTTCACACCCTTCACACTCGCCCTTCCGCAACCTAAATGACCCCCTTGTCAGCCCTCCGCAAGTAGTGCTATCATTGCGCGCAGGTTGCGCTAACTCACTGCCACGGTTCCCCTGTAGAGGAGGAAGCATGTCTGAGATCGACTTTGTCTTCGAGGGCGGCGGCGCGAAGGGCATGGTGTTCGTCGGCGCGCTGCAAGAGTTGTACGGCGCGTGGCGCGTCGCGCCGGGACGGCTGCTCGGCACCTCGGCGGGCGCGATCACCGCCACGCTCATGGCCGCAGGCTACACGCCGCAGGAGATGCTGCCCGCCCTGGCCGAAAAGGGGCCGGACGGTCGCGCCGTCTTCGCCTCCTTCCTCGGTCAGCCGGAGGGGTTCGATGCGCAGGCGGTGGCCGCAAGCGAAATCCGGCGGCTGCTGGCGCAACTGGACATCCCCTTCCTCCCCCAGGGCGGCGAGCAGCGCGTCGACGACTGGATCGCCGGGAAGCTGGCGAGCGATGACAGGGGGCGGCACCTCTTTGCGTTCGTGGAGCGGGGCGGGTGGTACGGGGCGGACGCGTTCCTGACCTGGCTGCGCGCCCGGCTCAACACGGGGACGCTCAACGGCCAGCCCCGGCAGTTCGCCGACATGACGCTGGCGGAGTTTCGCGCCGCCACCGGGCGCGACCTGACGCTGATCGCCGCCGACACCAGCGCGTCCCGCATGCTGCTGCTCAACCACCGCACTGCGCCCGACCTGCCCGTGGTCTACGCCGCCCGTATGTCGATGAGCGTGCCGCTGCTGTGGGAAGAGGTCGTGTGGCGGCGCGAGTGGGGCGCGTACCGCTCGTGGGACCCGGCCGCCCGCACCCTCAAGCCGAACGACCTGACCGGCCACGAGGTTGTCGACGGCGGGCTGCTCTCCAACTTCCCCATCGCGCTGTTCATGACGAACCGGCCCGACGTGGCCGCCGTGATGGGCGAGCCGAAGGCCAAGAACGTGCTCGGCCTGCTGATCGACGAGACGCTGCCCGTGCCCGACCGTCCGCAAAAGCCCGCCAGCACCGGCATCGCGTCCTCGCTGACCGGGCTGAGCGTCGTCCGGCGGCTCTCGCAACTGGCGAACACGGCCACCTGCGCGCATGACAACATGGCGAAGGCGGTCTTTGCCGCCAACGTGGTGCGGCTGCCCGCCGGGGGCTACGGCACGACGCAGTTCGACATGACCGATGCGGAGCGCGACGCGCTGCTGAATGCCGGGCGCAGCGCCATGCGGCAGTTCCTCTCGGCGCAGACGGTGCTCGAAGGGACGGATGGCGGGCTGGATCTGTCGGTTAGCCCGGCGAGTCGCGCTGCGGCGGATGCGGTGGCGGGGACGATTTTGCAGTAGGGAAGAAAAGACCCGACGAGTGTCAGACACCCGTCGGGTCGAGATGCCTTAGTCCTTGATGACGGTCGTATTGCCGCCACGGCTGCCCGCAATCAGGCCCACGATCAGCACGAGCAGGAGCAGGCCGACCAGCCACACCCACCACGGGATGTTGATGCCCACGTTCGTGGTCTGGGTCGTGGTCGTCTGGCCGCCCGTGCCCGTCTGGCCTTGCGGCTGCTGCTGCACGTTCACATCGACCGAGCCGCTCACCTGGCTGGAAGGCGCAATGACGGCGTTGGCGCGCTCGGCCTGCGCGGCCGAAAGATCAGCCGAGGCGGCCGGAGCTGCGGAAACCGTGCCGAACAACACACCGAGGAACAACGCCGCCACAGCGAAGACACCGAGCAGCGCAAAGACTCTGTTCTTCCGTTCCATCTCTACATCTCCTCAGATAAACTTCGATCAACAACACACACTTGCCTCGACGTTACGCGTCGAACGGATATGTAACGACGATTATCGCCTCTGCGGTTCCACGGCTATACTCTCCTGCTATGACCGTTCGCCATCAGCCGCAACTGATCACCTACCCCGACTCGCTCGGCGGGGACCTGGTCGCGCTGCGGCAACTGCTGAACGATCCGGCGCTGGCAGGCTGCTTCGGCGGCGTCCACATCCTGCCGCCGTTCCCCTCATCGGGCGACCGGGGCTTTGCGCCGACGACCTATCGCGAGATTGACCCGGCGTTCGGGACGTGGGCCGACATTGCGGCCATCGGCGAGCGGTTCGACGTGGCGCTCGACCTGATGGTCAACCACATCTCGCGCCGGTCGCCGGAGTTCCAGGACTTCCTGCGCCACGGACGCCGGTCGCCCTACGCCGACCTGTTCCTCACGCTCGACAAGGTGTGGCCGGGGGGTGAGCCGGTCGCAGCGGACGTGGCGCGCATCTTCCTGCGCCGCCCCAGAGCGCCCTTCTCGACGGTGACAATTGAGGCGACGGGCGCGACCGAGCGCATCTGGACGACCTTTGGCCGGACGGAACCCTCCGAGCAGATCGACCTCGACGTCCGCTCGCCACGGACGCGCGCCATGCTGGTCGACCACCTGCGCTTCTTTCGCGCCAGCGGCGTGCGGATCGTGCGGCTGGATGCGGTCGGCTATTGCGTTAAGCGCGCCGGGACGAGCTGCTTCATGGTGGAGCCGGAAACGTGGGAGTTTCTCGACTGGCTGACCGCCGAAGCGGATGCGCTCGGCCTGACGCTGCTGCCCGAAGTCCATGCGGAGCTCGCGACGCAGCGCAAGCTCTCCGAGCGTGGCTACTGGTCGTACGACTTCGCGCTGCCGCTGCTCACGCTGCACGCGCTCGTGACCGGCTCCGCAACCTATCTGGGCGCGCACCTGGCTGCTTCTCCCCGGCGGCAATTCACGACGCTCGACACGCACGACGGCATCCCCGTGCTGCCCGACCTGATCGGCGCGCTGCCCGAATCGGAGATGGCGCGCGTCGTGGATCACTGCCTGGCGCGTGGCGCGAACCTGAGCCGCCTGCTGTCCGCAACCGGCGAGCCGATGCAAGGCTTCGACGCGCATCAGATCAACATCACCTGCTATTCGGCGCTCGATGCCGACGACCCTGCCTATCTCCTCGCGCGCGCGATCCAGTTGTTTGCGCCGGGGATTCCGCAGATTTACTACGTCGGGCTGCTGGCGGGCGAAATGACCCTCGTGGCGTGGCAGAGACCGGCGACGGGCGCGCGATCAACCGGCGCAACTACACGACGGAAGAGGCGCGCGCTGCGCTTGAACGCCCCGTCGCCCGGCGGCTGCTCGACCTGATCCGGCTGCGCGCAAGCCACCCTGCGTTTGGCGGCCAACTGGAAGTCCGGCAACCGAGGGACAACGCCCTGCAACTCCTCTGGCAGAGCGATCAGGCGCGCGCCCAACTCGACGCCGACCTCCCCACTCGCCGTGGCGTCATCCGCTGGACGGACGAGAACGGCGAGACAAGCCGCACCCTCCTGTAGCAGCTTCTTGCGCCTCGATACTTCTTCCAGTTAGTCCCCCGCCGACCTTGACCTGAGCACAGCAGTCTTCTTGTGCTTCCCAAACGCCTCATAACCGTTACGCTGCCTTTCACACAGTTTCACCGCTCTCCTCCATCCTTAAGAAATCGTGAACATTCGCAAATACCCTATTGACATTCGTGCATTATCGTGCTATTCTTTGCATGCACAAACGATATGATAGTATTCACATATGTGAATACGCAAACCGCTGACATTCTCCACAGAGTAGGCAACCCAAATGCTGCGCACCGCTGAACTTCATTCCGAGCCCTCGAACGTGAACGGACTCAGTCCCGATTCGCTGAAGGAACTCTACTACAAGATGGTCCTGACGCGGGCCTTTGAAGAGGCTGCCTTCCAGCAGTACAGCCTGGGCAAAGTCCACGGCACGATGCACCTGGCCGTCGGCGAAGAGGCGACCGGCATCGGCGGCACGGCCGGCCTGCGCCCCGATGACTACATCATCTCGAACCACCGGGGCCACGCCCACGCCATTGGCAAGGGGCAGGACGTGCGCGAGATGATGGCCGAGCTGCTGGGCAAGGAGAACGGCGTCTGCCGGGGCCGTGGCGGCTCGATGCACATGGCCGACCTCACCCTGGGCAGCCTGGGCGCGAACGGCGTCGTGGGCGGCGGATTGCCGCTGTCCGTCGGCGCGGGGCTGGCGCTGAAGCTGCGACACGAAGATCGTGTGGTGCTCTGCTTCTTCGGCGACGGCGCATCGAACGAGGGCAACTTCCACGAGAGCCTCAATATGGCTTCGGTCTGGAAGCTGCCGGTCATCTTCCTCTGCGAAAACAACCAGTATGGCATGTCCATGCCCCTTCATCGGGGCATGAACGCGGCGAGCATCGCCGACCGGGCCATCGGCTACGGCATCCCGGGCAAGCAGGTTGACGGAATGGACGTGCTGGCGGTGCGGGAAGCGGTCCGCGAGGCGGCTGCTCACGCCCGGTCGGGCCACGGTCCAGTTCTCATCGAGGCCATCACCTACCGTTATCTGGGCCACTCCAAGAGCGACAAGCAGCTCTACCGCACAAAGGAAGAGGTCGAGGAGTGGAAGAAAAAGGACGCCATCAAGCGGTTCGAGCGCACCCTGATCCAGACGGGCGCGATGACCGAAGCCGAAGCCGAGGCGCTCCAGGCGCAGGCAGAGCAGGCCATCGAAGAAGCAATTGCGTTCGGCGATGCGGGCGCGGAGCCGCCCGTCGAACACCTGACCGACGACGTCTACCTCGAAGAGCCTGCCGTGGTGGCTGCGCCGAACGAGGTTGCGCCTGCGTGGGCGCGCGCGACCTTCGGCGCGAACGTGCCGGTGAACCCGCCCCCTGGCACGCGCGAAATCTCCTACTCCGATGCGCTGCGCGAGGCGATGGCGCAGGCGCTGGCGAGCGACCCGAAGGTCTTCCTGCTGGGCGAGGATATTGGCGTCTACGGCGGCGCGTTTGGCGTGACGAAGGACCTGATCGAGGAGTTTGGCCCGGAGCGGGTGCGCGATACGCCGATCTCGGAGAACGCGATTGTGGGCGCGGCGACCGGTTCGGCCGTGCTGGGGATGCGCCCCGTGGCCGAGATGCAGTTCATGGATTTCATCACGCTGGGCATGGAGCAAACCGTGCTCCAGGCGGCCAAAATCCGCTATATGTTCGGCGGCAAGGCGTCGGTGCCGATGGTGGTGCGGCTGCCCGCTGGCTCGGGGACGGGTGCGGCGGCGCAGCACTGCGAGAGCCTCGAATCGTGGTTCCTGAACGTGCCCGGGGTGAAGGTGGTCGCGCCGACCACGCCCTACGAGGCGAAGGGGATGCTCCTCGCGGCGATTGCGGACAACAACCCGGTCCTCTTCGTGGAAAACAAGCTGCTCTACAAGTCGCGGGGGCCCGTGCCGGTCGATCCTTACGTGGCGCCGCTTGGTCAAGCGGCCGTCCGCCGAACGGCAGATTCTGGTTCCCGGCGGGTCACGGTGGCGGCGACGCAGATCATGACGGTGCGGAGCCTGGAAGCGGCGAAGCGGCTGGAGCAGGAAGGGATCGAGCTGGAAGTGATCGACCTGCGCACGCTGAAGCCGTACGACTCGGAGACGATCATCGCGTCGGTGAAGAAGACGGGCCGGCTGCTGGTGGTGCATGAGGCCCCGCTGATCGGCGGGTTTGGCGGCGAGATTGCGGCGATGGTCGCGCAAAGCCCGGCCTTCGCCTATCTCGAAGCGCCCATCGTGCGCCTCGGCGGGGCAGACGTGCCGATCCCGTACAACCCGAAGCTCGAAAAAGCCGCCGTGCCGCAGATCGACGACATTATTGCCGCAGCCCGTAAGCTGGCGAATTACGAAATCTAGCGAGGCCCTGACAATGCCCACCCCCGTCATCATGCCGAAGTTCGAGATGACCCAGGAGACCGGGAAGGTCCTGGCGTGGCTGAAGAACGAAGGCCAGTTGGTCGAAAAGGGCGAGCCGCT
>CAZPTI010000111.1:0-14693 GCA_964588925.1 uncultured Anaerolineales bacterium
AAGGGGTCGCCCTATGGCTAGATATATCGTTCAGCGCCTGCTGCTGCTTCCCATCCTGCTCGTCATCTTCTCCATCATCGTGTTTGCGCTCGTGCAGGCGCCGCCCGGCGACTTCCTCACCTCCTACATCTCCACCCTCGCTGCGAGCGGCTCCTCGATGGACGACGCCACGGTCGACGCGCTCAAGCAGCAGTTCGGCGTCGACCAGCCGTTCATGGTGCAGTACGGGCGGTGGATGCAGGGGCTGTTGCGCGGCGACCTGGGCCGCTCCCTCGAATACCAGCGCCCCAACTCTGAATTGATTGCCGAGCGCCTGCTGCTCACCATCGCGCTGGCGCTATTCGCTTTTGTCATCACCTGGGTCATCGCGATACCGGCGGGCATCTACTCGGCCACCCACCAAAACTCATTCATGGATTACGCGCTCACCGTCATAAACTACATCGGTGTGGCGACGCCAAACTTTATGCTCGCCCTTGTCGTCATGTGGTTCGCCTACGATAAGCTCGGCATCAGCGTCACCGGCCTCTTCTCGCCTGAATTTGTGCAGGCGCCGTGGTCGTGGGCGCGCTTCGTCGACCTGCTCAAACATATCTGGGTGCCCGCCATCGTGCTCGGCCTCGCCGGCACCGCGCGCCTCACCCGCGTCATGCGCGCCAACCTGCTCGACGAGCTCAACAAGCAGTACGTCGTCACCGCGCGCGCCAAGGGGTTGTCCGAGTGGCGGCTCGTGATGAAATACCCCGTCCGCCTTGCGTTCAACCCGCTCATTTCGACGGTCGGCTGGTATCTACCGCAGCTTTTCTCCGGCAGCCTCATCGTCGCCACCGTCATGAACCTGCCCAACATCGGCCCGCTGCTCCTGCGCTCGCTTCAACAGCAGGATATGTACCTTGCGGGCAGCATCCTGCTCATTTACTGCTTGCTCACCGTCATCGGCACGCTTATTTCCGACGTGCTCCTTGCCGTGGCCGACCCGCGCATCCGCATGGAGGGGGGCAACTAGAATGAACGAAGTTCTCCCCGGCGCCTCCACCGCCGAGATCACGCCCGTTTCCGTCGCGGAGGACCGCGTTTCCGTCGCCCCGAACTGGAAGCTCGTCTGGTGGCGCTTCCGCAAGAACAAGCTCGCGGTCGCCAGCGTGGTTGTGCTGATCATCTTCTACCTCATCGTGCTCGTGCCGTCCTTTTTCGCCACGGCTGACCCCCAGGCCACCAGCGCGCGCTCGTCCTTCATGCCCCCGCAGCGCATCGGCTTCTTCCGCGGCGGCTACTTCCTCTCCGTGCCGGCCGTCGAAGGCAAGCGCAACGCCACGACCCTGCGCATGGAGTGGAGCGTCAACGGCGACGAGCGCATCGGCATCCGCCTCTTCGGCCCCGGCCCGGAGTGGTCCTTCCTCGGCATTAAGACCAACGTTCACCTCTTCGGCCTCGCGAATCCTGAGTCGAAAGAGACGTTCCACCTGCTCGGCACCGACCGCCTCGGCCGCGATCAGTGGTCGCGGCTGATGTACGGCACGCGCACCTCTATGACCGTGGGCCTCGTCGCGGTGTTGCTGAGCGTGATCCTCGGCGTGCTGCTGGGCGGCATGTCCGGCTACTTTGGCGGCTGGCTCGATATGCTCATCCAGCGCGTGATCGAGGTGCTCCAGTCCTTGCCCACCATCCCGATCTGGCTCGCCATGACCGCCGCGCTCCCGCGCGACTGGCCCCCGACGCGCGTCTTCTTCGCGATCACGGTCATTCTCGCCTTCATCGGCTGGACGACGCTCGCCCGCGAGGTGCGCGGGCGGTTCCTCTCCCTGCGCGAGGAGGACTTCGTGCTCGCCGCGGAGCTTTCGGGCGCCAGCCAGTTGCGCATCATCCTGCGACACATGGCGCCCGCGTTCACCAGTCACATCATCGCCACGAGCACGCTGGCGATCCCGGTGATGATCATCAACGAGACGTCGCTGAGCTTCCTCGGCCTCGGCATCCGCCCGCCCGCGATCAGTTGGGGCGTGCTCCTGCAGGAAGCGCAGAACATCCAGACCGTGGCGCAGGCGTCGTGGCTGCTCATCCCGGTGCTGGCCGTCATCATTGCGTGTCTCGCGTTCAACCTCGTGGGCGACGGCCTGCGGGACGCGGCCGACCCGTACAGCCATTAATGGTGCATGACCATGACGACTGATCCACTGCTTTCCATCAGGGACCTCAGAGTCCATTTCTTCATGGACGAGGGCGTCGTCCGCGCGGTCGACGGCGTCTCGCTTGACGTTTACTCCGGTCAGGTGTTCGGCATCGTGGGCGAATCCGGCTGCGGAAAGAGCGTCACGATGAAGGCGCTGCTGCGCATCGTCGAGCCGCCGGGCCGGATCGTGTCCGGCGAGATGCTGCTGCGCCGCGCCAACAAAAAGGGCGGCCCCGCGGAGATCACGGATCTCGCCAGGCTCGACGCGCGCGGCCAGGAGATGCGCGACATCCGCGGCGGGCAGATTGCGCTCATCCCCCAGGAGCCGATGGCCGCGTTTAGCCCGGTGCACACGGTCGGCAATCAGATCATCGAGGCCATCCAACTGCACCGCAAGGTGGACAAAAAGGAAGCGCGCGCGGTTGCTCTCCAGCAGCTAAAGGACGTGGGCATCCCGGAGGCCGAACAGCGCCTCGACGCCTACTCGTGGCAGTTGAGCGGCGGCCTGCGCCAGCGCGCGATGATCGCGATGGCGCTCTCGTGCAACCCGGCCCTGCTGATCGCTGATGAGCCGACCACGGCGGTCGACGTCACCACGCAGGCGCAGGTGCTCCGCCTCCTCCGCCGCCTCCAGGAAGAGCGCAACTCGGCCATTATCTTCATCACGCATGACCTCGGCGTCATCGCGCAGATGGCGCATTACGTCACGGTGATGTATCTTGGCGTCGTAGTGGAGCAAGGCCCGGTCGACGACATCTTCCACAACCCGAAGCACCCGTACACGCAGGCCCTGCTCAAGTCCATCCCCTCCATCGACATGACCGCCCGCGCCGACCTGCCCACGATTAAAGGCTCCATCCCGCACCCGTTCAACCGGCCCGCGGGCTGCCCGTTCTACCCGCGCTGCTCCCGCTTCATGCCGGGCAAGTGCGATAAGGAGACGCCCGCGCTGCAAGCCGTCACGGACGCGCAGCGAGTGTCCTGCTTCCTGTATCACGATCAAGCCGTGGCTCCAATCCTTGTGGAGGCGCCCGTATGACCGCAACTGACGCAAAGCGCCTGCTGGAGGTCAAGAACCTCCGCAAGTATTACCCGATCAAGAAGGGCTTCCTCCGCAAGACGGTGGGCTACGTCCGCGCGGCCGACGACGTGAGCTTCTTCATTAATGAGGGCGAAACGCTCGGCCTGGTGGGCGAATCCGGCTGCGGCAAGACCACCGTCTCGCGCTGCATCCTCCGCGCGCAGGCGCCGACCGAGGGCGAGATGCTCTTCCGCACCAAAGAAGGGGACACGGTCGACCTCTCGAAGCTCGACCGGAAGGCGCTCCGCCCGCTCCGCTCGCAGATGCAGATGATCTTTCAGGACCCCTACGGCTCGCTCAACCCCCGCATGACCATCTTCGACATGGTGGGCGAGCCGCTGCAAATTGCGGGCATGAAAAGCCGCCGCGCGAGGAGCGCGTTGCGGAGCTGCTGCGCCTCGTCGGCCTGCGCCCCGAGTTCATGCAGCGCTTCCCCCACGCGTTCAGCGGCGGCCAGCGGCAGCGCATCGGCATCGCCCGCGCGCTCGCGCTCAACCCGCGCCTCGTCGTCGCGGACGAACCGGTCTCCGCACTCGACGTCTCGGTGCAGGCCCAGACGCTCAACCTGCTGCTCGACCTGCAAAAGCGGCTCAACCTGACCTACCTCTTCGTTTCGCACAACCTCAGCGTGGTCAAGCACATCTGCGACCGCGTCACGGTCATGTACGTGGGGAAAATCGTCGAAACCGCACCTGCGGAGGATATGTTCGCCCGCCCCCGCCACCCGTACACCGCCGCGCTCGTCGCCGCCCTGCCCGTGGCCGATCCGCGCATCAAGACGGGCAACGTCGAGCTTCCCGGCGAAGTCGCCAGCCCCGCCAACCCGCCGTCGGGCTGCTACTTCCACCCGCGCTGCGCCTACTGCATCGACCGCTGCCGCACCGAAGCGCCCGCCTACCGCGAGATCACGCCGGGCCACTTCGCCGCCTGCCACCGCGCGGAAGAACTCAATCTGGCAGGCATGGCCTAACACTTTTTGGGCAAGAAGTGCCTGTGTATCCAGACGTCACTTCCCGCGACCGCATCCTCACCGCCCTCCGCCGCGAAGAGTCCGACCGCATCCCTATCGACCTCGGCGGGATGCGGTCGAGCGGCATCAACGCGCTCGCCTATCGCCGTCTGACCGACCACCTCGGGCTGACCGGCGAGCCGCCCTTCATGTTCGACATCATGCAGCAGCTTGCCCAGCCGCAAACGCCCGTCCTCGACCGCTTCGGCGCGGATGCGGTCCCGCTGCACCGCGCGCCCATCGGCTTTGACCCCACCCGCCCCGGCTGGAAGCCCTCGCCGCTCTATCCCGCGCCCGCGCCGCTGATCCCCGCGACGCTCGACTACCATTTGCGCGCGGACGGCGGTCGCGAAATCCGCGACGCGGCCGGCCGCACGCTCTACCGCATGCCCGCGACCGGCCTCTATTTTGAGCCGATCTACGAGCCGCTGGCGGACGCGGAGACGGTGGCCGACATCGAGGCATGGCAGCCGCCGCGCCTCTCCGATGCTGAGCTGGCCTGGCTGCGCGACGAGGCGCGCGCCCTCCGCGCGTCCACGGATCGCGCCATCCTCGGCCTGACCGGCCTCAAAATCTACGAGGCCGCGCAGCAGGCGCGCGGCTATCAGCGCTTCATGGAGGACCTCGCCGGCCGGCCCGCGCTGGCCGAGGCGCTCATGCGCCGTCTGGCCGACGCGGCGTGCGAGGACGCGGCGCGCTACATCGACGCGCTCGGCGACTGCATCGACATCGTCCAACTGGGCGACGACCTCGGCATGCAGTCCGGCCCGCAGCTTTCCCCGCGCATGTATCGCCGCCTCGTCAAGCCATACCACCGCCAGTTATGGCAGTTCATCAGGCAGCGCAGCGGCAAGCCGCTCTTCCTCCACTGCTGCGGCGGCATCTACCCGCTCATCCCCGACCTGATCGACGCGGGCGTGGACATCCTCAACCCCGTGCAGATCAGCGCGGCTGGCATGGACCCCGCCCGGCTTAAACGCGAGTTCGGCCGCGACCTCACCTTCTGGGGCGGCGGGTGCGACACGCAGCGCATCCTCCCCGAAGGGACGCCCGCAGAGGTGCGCGACCACGTCCGCCGACAGATCGACATCCTCGCGCCCGGCGGCGGCTTCATCTTCACCCAGGTTCACAACATCCTCGCCAACGTCCCGCCCGAAAACATCGTCGCCATGTTCGACGCCGCGCGGGAGTTCGGCAGTTACGACGCGATACGCGCAGGGGTCACAACATGAAGTTCGCGCAAAGCTCGTTTGTCTACCACAACTACTCGCTGCAACACGCGATCCGCTCCCTCGGCAGGCTCGGCTACGACGGCATCGCGGTCTGGGGCGGTCGCCCGCATATGTACCGCCAGGACCTCCACGCGCAACTGCCCGAGATTCGCGACCTGCTTGCCGAATCCGGGATGGAAGTGTGCCACGTCATCCCCGCGCAGTTCCGCTACCCCTCCCTGCTGTCCTCCACAAACGAGCGCGTCCGCCGCGACAGCGTCCGCTACATCATGGACAACGCGGACAACGCGCTGCTGCTCGGCGCGCCGTCCATCCACCTGTGCGCGGGGTTCAGCGCGTTCGACGAGCCGCGCGAGCGCGGGTGGGAGTGCCTGCGCCGGAGCATCTGCGAGGTGCTGGAGTACACGCGCGGCGCCGGGCTGCGTATCTACATCGAGCCCGCGCACCGCTTCGAGTCAAATCAAATCCTGACCCTCGACGACGGCCTGCGCATGATCCGCGAGATCGGCGATGAGCAGCTCGGCCTCCTGCTCGACACCGGCCACCTGCACGTCAACGGCGAGGACCTCGCCGAAGGCGTCCGCAAGCTCGGCCCGCTGCTGCGCCACGTCGACCTGGACGACAACGACGCCTCCGCCGATGCGCACCTCGCGCCCGGCGCCGGAACCATCGACTTCGCGCCGTTCGTCGCCGCGCTTAACGCGGCGGACTACCGCGGCTACATCGCGGTCGAGCTTGGCATGGCCTACGCGCTCGACCCGGAGCCGGTCGTCGCCTCCTGTCTCGACTGGCTGCGGAAGGCGTTCGATCAGGCATGACATTCCGATACAGCATCGTCCTCTCCACCCAGCCCGCGCAGTTTCAGGCGGTCGCATTTAAGGGCGACCTCGAAGCAAACCTCGCGAAAATCGCCGCCTGGGGCTATGACGGCGTCGAGCTTGCCATCCGCGACCCGCGCCTGATCGATGCTGCGGAGTTATGCGACCTGGTTGCGCGTCACGGCCTGACCGTCCCCGCCATTGGCACCGGCCAGGCGTGGGGCGAAGAGCGCCTCTCCTTCTCCGATCCATCCGCGAACGTCCGCCGCGCGGCGGTCGACCGCGTCAAGTCGCACATCCCGCTCGCCGCCCGGCTCAACGCGCTCATCATCATCGGCCTGTTGCGCGGGGTGATTCAACCGGGCGTGACGTTCGGGCAGGCGTGGGGATGGGTGGTCGACGCGCTGCGCGAATGCTGCGCGGAGGCCGAGCGCGCGGGCGTGCGCCTCGCGCTGGAGCCGATCAACCGCTATGAAACGGGGCTGGTCAACACGGTCGCGCAGGGGCTGGAACTCATCGAAGACGTCGGCGCGCCGAACCTGGGGCTTCTCTTCGATACCTTCCATGCCAACATCGAGGAACCGAGCATCGAAGCCAGCCTCGCAAGCTGCGGCCCGCGCCTCTATCACGTCCACGTCGCCGACTCGAACCGCTGGCACCCCGGCGCCGGCCACATCGACTTCGCCAGCTTCCTCGCCGCGCTGCGAGAAGTCGACTACACCGGCTTCGTCTCCGGCGAATTCATGCCGCTGCCCGACGCGGACGCAGCAGTTGAACGCGCACTAAAGCATCTCCGTAATCTCTGACAGTCAGGCGTGTGAGAAACGCGCGTGTCCTCCTGCGAACTTCCTGCTTTGTCATGGCCGTCGTTTTGTGTAGAATCCAAATACTCATACTTCACGTCGGAAAGAGCGCTGTTCTCCTAAAGAGGGGTCCCATGTCAAGCCAGCAGGCAACACTTGATAGAATGTTAGCCCGTGTTGACGACCTACTACGAGACTTTGAGGCGTGCCTAGATACTTTTGACGCAAATAGCCATTTTGGCGGGCGTCAACTCAATTTGCATCTGCGCACAATAACCCGACTGCATTGTCATTCAACCGTAACTGACGCCCTTAACGACGACCTGTACTGTGAACTGCTCTACTCGACCCTGGAAGCGTGGGGCATGAATCAACGAGGCGCAAGACTCGTCCCACTACCCATTTTTATGGAGAGACTGCGTGCGCAGGCCGAGGCTATCGAGGAGTTGTCAAGGCTCAATATCGCGTTGCTTGAGCGCGAGGAAGTAGCGGAGACGGCACGAAGATTGTGGCTCATTTTGTCGAACCTGTCTGTATCTGCCACTGATAGTCAGATCGTCGCCGTCAGCAAGACGCTGCATCATGTCCTCCCCAGTCTTGTCCCACCGATTGACAGGAAGTTCACGCTAACCTTTTTCTACGGTAGACCAATGCTTAGCATCACTGAGCGTGAAGCGTTCCTCGAAATGTACCCGCGTTTTCACTACATTGCAGTCACGCGACGGCCGGCGATCCGAGCGCGTTTGAATACAGGATGGCACAATAGCGTTTCGAAGATCGTTGACAACGCGATCATAGGCTATATTAGTCGAACCGAACGTTAATGTCGCAGCGCGACGGGAAGAACTGCGCGGCGCGTAAGTCAACCCGCAGTCCGTTCCAGAGCAGTCATCGCGCCCTCACACCGGCGCCACCGTCCCCCCGCTCTCCGCCGACCGGTAAATCGCCTCCACCACCGCCACGCTCTTCCGCCCCTCGCGGCCATCCACCAGCGGCGCGCGCCCCTCCTGAATGGCCGCAACGAAGTCGCGATACAGCGCCGTATGCCCCGCCGCCGTAATGTCCATCGGCCGCGCGGCCCCGCTGCTCACCTCGGCCTGCTCCGTCAGTTCCTCGCGCGGCTCCGCGATGCGCCAGTCCAGCTTCGCCTCGCCCTTGTTGAACACCACGCTCCCCTTCGCGCCGAAAAACTCCAGCCGCTCCGGGAAACCGGGGTGCGCGATGGTCGTCGCCTGGATCAGGCCGAGCGCGCCGCTCGCAAACTCAAGGATTGCCAGCGCGGCGTCCTCGACTTCGATCTCATGATTCAGCGTCCGCATCCGCGCGGTGATCCTCTCCGGCACGCCCGTCAGCGAGAGCAGCAGGTCGATCGCATGGATGGCCTGGTTGATCAGCACGCCGCCGCCCTCGTGCGCCCACGTGCCGCGCCACGGCGCGCTCGCATAGTAGGCGTCGGTGCGGTGCCACAGCGTGTTCGCGCTTGCCCACAGCAGCCGCCCGATCCTGCCTGCATCCAGCCCGGCTTTCAGCCTCAGCGACAGCGGCTCGAACCGGCCCTGGAACGACACGCCGAGCGTCACGCCCCCCGCCTCGCACGCAGCGATCATCGCGTCGCACTCCGCCGTGTCGCGCGCCATCGGCTTCTCGCAAAGGACATGCGCGCCCGCCTGCGCCGCTGCGACCGTCATCGGCAGGTGCAGGTCGTGCGGCGAGCAGATCGCAACCGCGTCGGGTCTGGCCTGTTGAAGCAGCGCCTCGTAATCGACGAACCATGCGCCGCCGTGCTGATTCGCGAACGCGCGCCCGCGTTCCTCGTTCCGCGTCGCAACCGCGACGATCTCGCTGCCAGTGCCATGAATAGCTGCTGCGTGGATCGGCGCGATGTTGCCGACTCCGATGATGGCAAAGCGCATAAGGACTCCTCTCGTTGGGACACTCGAAACCGCGCCAGGGGGAACCAGAAACGTCGCCCAAGCGTACCAGCGTTTCCCGTTTCCTCGAAATCGCCGCCATACCTCACTTTAGGTATGTCCGCTACCACTTCTCGCCCGCTGTGTTACCTTCCCGGAGTGTTGCGCGCGCGGCGTCAACCTGCTATCCTGCGCGCAGCATCATTGCGCGCCCCTTCGCGCATTCTGCCCCATGATCACTGGAGTACGCCATGACGACGCGCGACGACGCGCTGCAGCACGCTCCTGTCCATCCGCCCGACGCGGCCCCACCGGACCCGGCGCCCGCCAGTCCACGTGATTCCGCCGCCCTGCCTCGCTTCGTCCTGCGCTCATCCGCCCGCTCTCATCTCGCCGCCCATCTACCGCAACCACGCCAAGCCATACGCATCCCGCAACCTGTCAAGGAGGAAGGTCAATGAACAGGAAGTTCGCTCTTGCGCTGGTCGCGCTCCTGCTGGCCTCACTCGTCGGGGCCTGCGCCGCGCCCGCGCCCGCCGCGCCCCAGGTGGTCGTGCAGACCGTCGAGGTGCCGAAAGAGGTCGTGAAGACCGTCGAGGTCGTCAAGGAGGTCGTCTCCACCGTAGAAGTCGTCAAAGAGGTCGTCAAGGAAGTGCAGGTCACGCCCCAGCCCGAGGCCATGAAGCCGACAGGCGCGTTGCGCGTGGCCCTCTCCGGCGACCCGAACTCCCTCTACATCCCCATGACCGCGGACAAGAACGCCGACATTGCCGCTTCGCAGCTTTACGACCCGCTCGTTTTCCAGGACGACGAGGGCAACATCGTCCCCGCGCTTGCCGAGAAGTGGGAAGTCTCCGAGGACGGAACCACCTACACCTTCTACCTGCGTAAGGGAGTCAAGTTCCACAACGGCGAGGACTTCAACGCGGACGATGTCATCGCCACGTGGAAGTACGGCATGGACAAGACGTCCGCCTGGCCCGACCGCTACTCCATCGCCAAAACCGTCGAGAAGGTCGACGACTACACGGTTAAGGTCACGACCGACGGCCCGAAGCCGCTCCTTCTCGTCACCATGCACGACTTCTGGTCGATTATCCCGAACGAATACATGGACAAGGTGGGCGTCGACGGGTTCCAGCAGGCTCCGGTCGGCACCGGCCCGTTCATGTTCGTCGAGTGGGTCAAGGGCGATCACATCACCTACAAGGCCAACCCCGATTACTGGCGCGAGGGGCAGCCGAAGGTCGCCGAGTTGATCTTCCGCCCCATCCCCGAATCCGCAGTCCGCATGGCGGCCATCCAGACGGACGAAATCGACATCGTGCAGCGCCTGAGCGCGGAAGAGGCGCAGGCGTCGCTCGGCGCGGAGGGCGTCCGCATCATCAAGTACCCCGTCGCCCGCATCTTCTACATCGCCTTCAACAACATGACCAGCGGCAAGGGCAAGCCCACCGAGGACGCCAAAGTCCGCCAGGCCATGAACTACGCGGTCGATGTGGACGCCATCATCGACGCGCTCTTCAAGGGCTATGGCAAGCGCGCGGCCGGCTTCGTCGCCTCAGGCGAGAAGGGCTACGGCGTGGTCAAGCCGTTCGAGTTCGACCCGGAGAAGGCGAAGGCTCTGCTGAAGGAGGCCGGCTTCGAGAGCGGCTTCGAGATGGAGATGGCCTGCCCCGCCGGCGCATACGGCTCTTTTGAGGAGGTCTGTCAGGCCATCGTCGGCTATCTCGGCGACGTCGGCATCAAGGTCAATCTCAACATCATGGAGTCCGCCCAGTACTGGGACCTCGAAGCCAAGAAGGAACTGCCGCCCCTCTTCGGCGATAGCTGGGCCGACGAAAGCGGCGAGTCGTACAACCGCATGGCCGGCGCGCTCGGCGGCGCAGACGCGCCCTACTCCTCCTGGTCCGACGACAAGATCCTCGCCCTGCTGAAGCAGATCGCGACCGAAGTCGACCCGGACAAGCGCGCGAAGCTCTACGAGGAGATTCAGGTCTACATGCGGGACAACCCGCCCTTCATCTACCTCTACGAGCCGATGACCTTCGAGGCCGTCCGCGACCGCGTGCAGAACTACAAGCCGCGGCCGTCCGAGATTTACTATCTCAACGACACCTGGATTGCCCAGGCGCAGTAAGCTGTTCTGACCCAATCCCGCGGAGGCTAGACAGAGCCTCCGCGGGATGCCGCGCATCGATGCTGCCGTCCCGACCACCTGGAGACGCCGATGCAACGTTACTTCCTGATCAAGCTCGG
Source organism: uncultured Anaerolineales bacterium (assembly GCA_964588925.1). GTDB lineage: Bacteria > Chloroflexota > Anaerolineae > CG2-30-64-16 > CG2-30-64-16 > JALOOB01. Next base: position 11,283 of record CAZPTI010000111.1, read on the forward strand.
CCAGTCCATCCTGCTCCTGCTGGGCGTGCTGATCCTCGTCTTCTTCATGCTCCGCATCACCGGCGACCCCGCTTCGCTGATGCTCTCGCGCGAGGCCAGTCCCGAGCAGGTCGCGGCCTTCCGCGAGGCGATGGGTTTTAACCGCCCCCTCATCGTCCAGTTCGGGGACTTCTTCACCGGCGCGCTGCGCGGCGACTTCGGCCTGTCGCTCCACTATCGCTCGCCCGCGCTCGACCTCGTCCTCGAGCGTCTGCCCGCCACCCTCCAGCTTGCCGCCATTGCGCTCATCTTCGCCGCGGCCATCGGCATCCCGCTCGGCATCGTCGGCGGCTCCAACCCCGGCAGCGCGCCCGACACCGTTTCGCGCGTCATCGCGCTCCTCGGGCAGAGCGTCCCCAACTTCTGGCTGGCAATGATCATGATTCTGATTTTCGCCGTCGGGTTGGGCTGGTTCCCCTCCTTTGGCCGCAGCCAGTGGAACTCCGTCGTCATGCCGGCCTTCGTGCTCAGCCTGCCCGTCCTCGCGCAGATCGTCCGCATGACCCGTTCGACCGTGCTCGAAATCAGGGGCGAGGACTACATCCGCACCGCGCACAGCAAGGGGCTTGAGCCGCGCGCCATTTACGCGAAACATATCCTCCGCAACATTGCCGTGCCGGTCATCAGCGTCATCACCGTCCAGTTCGGCTACATGCTCGGCGGCTCCATTTACATTGAGACGATCTTCGCCTGGCCCGGCATGGGGCAGCTTCTCCAGCAGGCCATCGGCTGGCGCGATTTTCCGCTCGTGCTTGCCATCGCGGTGTTCACCAGCGTCGTCGTCCTTACGCTCAATTTGATCACCGACGTCGCCTACGCCCTGATCGACCCGAGGATTCGCTATGGCAGTTAACGCAGCCGCCCGCCCGCCGGCCGACCTGCTGGCCGAGGAACGAACCTGGCGCGACCGGCTCCGCTACGTCGGCCGCCTGCTCTGGCGCGACCGCAGCGGCATCATCGGGCTGGTCCTGCTGAGCATCATCGTCTTCGCCGCGATCTTTGCGCCCGTCATCACCTGGCACCCGCCCGACGAACAAAACCTTCGCGCGAGCAAGCTGCCCCCCGCCTGGCAGGAGGGCGGCTCGTGGGATCACCCCTTCGGCACCGACAACCTCGGCCGCGACATTTACTCCCGCGTCATCTACGGCGCGCGCGTCTCGCTCACCGTCAGCCTCTTCGGCGTCTTTCTCGCCGCCGCGCTCGGACTCATCATCGGCGGGATCGCCGGCTATTTCGGCGGACGCGTTGACTCGATCATCATGGCGCCGATCAACCTGATTCTGTCCTTACCTTACCTCCTGTTTGTCGTCTTTATCGCCGCCATTCTCGGCCGCAGCCTGCTCAACGTCATCCTGATCTTCGGCATCACCGACTCGCCCATCTTTGCCCGCGTCACTCGCGGCGAAGTCCTCCGCATCCGCAAATCGCCCTACGTCGAATCCGCGGTCTCCGCGGGCGCAAGCTGGCGCCGCATCCTCTTCGACCACATCACGCCCAACCTGATCGGCCCGCTCATCACCCTCGCCACCTTCGAGATGTCCGCCATGATCTTCTACGAAGCGGGCCTGGGCTTCCTTGGCCTCAGCGTGCCGCCGGATGTGCCGAGCTGGGGGAACATGCTCTCGATGGCGCGCAAATACCTGACGAGCTACCCGTGGATCGCCATTTTCCCCGGCATTGCCATTATGATCACGTCGCTCGCCATGAACCTCGTCGGCGACTGGCTCCGCAACGTCCTCGACCCGCGCCTCCGGCGCTCGCGGCGATAGGGGAGGGGCACGATGGCGCGCATCCTCGAAGTCAGAGACCTGGTCACGAAGTTCTACACGGTCGACGGCGTCGCGCACGCGGTCAACGGCGTCAGCTTCGACCTCGATGAAGGCGAGACGCTCGCCATCGTCGGCGAGAGTGGCAGCGGCAAGAGCGTTACCGTCATGTCGCTGCTCGGGCTGATCGCCTCCCCGCCGGGACGGGTCGAGTCCGGCACGGCCATGTTCTACGACGCGGGTGGGAGTCGCGACCTGCTCAAGCTCTCGCCTAAAGAGCTGCGCGACGTGCGCGGCGGGCAGATCGGCTTCGTCTTCCAGGACCCCATCTCTTCGCTCAATCCGCTCATCAAAATCGGCGAGCAAATCGCCGAAACGCTGGTCAGGCACAACGCGCTCAGCCATGAGGCGGCGCGCAAGCGTTCAATCGAGCTGCTGGCCGGCGTCGGCATCCCCGACCCCGCGCTCCGCTACGACGCGTACCCGTTCCAGTTCTCCGGCGGCATGCGTCAGCGCGTGATGATCGCCATTGCGGTCGCCTGCTCGCCGCAAATCATCATCGCGGACGAGCCGACCACTGCCCTCGACGTGACCGTCCAGGCGCAGGTGGTCGACCTGTTCAAGCGGCTGCGCAAGGAGCTCGGCACCGCAGTCATCTGGATCACGCACGATCTCGGCGTGGTGGCCGGGCTGGCGCACCGCGTGCTCATCATGTACGGCGGCCGCGTGGCAGAGGTGGGCTTGCTGGATGATGTCTACGACGCGCCCGCCCACCCCTACACAATCGGCCTGCTCGGCGCGCTGCCCCGGCTCGATGCGGACGAGGCGCGGCGGCTGGTCGGCATCGAGGGCAGCGCGCCCGACCTGCTGATCCCCCCCACCCACTGCCCCTTTGCCCCGCGCTGCTCGTACGCCTTTGACCGCTGCTGGGGTGCCATCCCCGCGCTCCTCGAAGTCGGCCCCGGCCACTTCACCGCCTGCTACTATGACCTGGCGAAAGGAGGCCCCCGCGATGCCTGAGCAAACGAACCGGTCGGCGGACGCGCCCCTGATCCGCGTCGTGGACCTCAAGAAGCACTTCGTCGTGGGCGGCGGCTGGTTCGGCCGCGGCGCAAAGGTGGTCAAGGCGGTCGACGGTGTCACGCTCGACATCGGCTGCGGCGAGACGGTCGGCCTGGTGGGCGAGAGCGGCTGCGGCAAGTCCACGGCCGGCCGCGCCATCCTCCAGTTGCTCCCACCGACTGCGGGCCGCGTCTATCTCGACGACACCGAGCTGACCGGCCTCAGGCCGGAGGAACTGAGCAAGCTCCGCACGCGCATGCAGATGATTTTCCAGGACCCCTACGCGTCGCTTAACCCGCGCCATCCGGTCGCTAAGATCGTCGCCGAGCCGCTCGTCATCCACGGCCTCATGCAGGGCGAGGAGCTGCGCGACCGCGTCGCCGAGCTGCTCAAGCTGGTTGGCCTCAACCCCGCCTACATGCGCCGCTTCCCGCACGAGTTCTCCGGCGGCCAGCGCCAGCGTATCATGATCGCCCGCGCGCTCTCGCTCAACCCCGACGTTATCGTCTGCGACGAGCCGAGCTCCGCGCTCGTCGTCTCCATC
>CAZPTI010000112.1:0-10907 GCA_964588925.1 uncultured Anaerolineales bacterium
GTGACCGTCGTCACCACCGCCAAGACCGACGAAGAAGGCCGCCGGCTGCTTACGCTGTTGGGCATGCCGTTCCGCAAGTAATGTAGCGCGAGCTTAGCTTGCGCGTACCGGGAGGAATATCTGTGGCAAAGACGTGTATGCCGCTCCGAGAACAGCGCCGGAAGTACGAAGTTCGCGTCCGCAACCGCTGCAGCATGTGCGGTCGGCCGCGCGGGTACATGCGCCGCTTCGATCTGTGCCGCGTGTGCTTCCGCGAACAGGCGCTGAAGGGCAATCTGCCCGGCGTGGTGAAGTCGAGCTGGTAAGCCTCACTCTGCTTCGGCAAGAAGACGAGTGAGAGTACGGAATCCCGCGCTGCGAGACCGCGTGCAACCGCACGGTCAAGGTCGCGAGCGACGGGTGATCCGAACTCCAAGGAGTACAACATGATTAGTGATCCGATCGCCGATATGCTGACTCGTATCCGCAACGGCGCCCTGGTTCGCCACAAGCAGGTGGTGGTGCCCGGGTCGAAGGTGAAGCTGGCGGTTGCCCGCATCCTGAAGGACGAGGGGTTCATCAAGGACTTCGAGGTCACCAGGGACGAGCCGCAGGCTCAATTGCGCCTGGTTCTCAAGTACGACCGCGACCGCAAGTCCATTATTACCGGCATGCAGCGCGTGAGCCGGCCAGGGCGGCGAGTCTATGTCAAGCGCACGGAAATCCCGTGGGTCCTCAGTGGCCTCGGGATTGCCATCCTGAGCACGCCGCAGGGCATCATGACGGACCAGAAGGCCCGCCGGCTCGGGTTGGGTGGCGAGGTGCTGTGCTACATCTGGTAATTCCAGAGGTAGCCGGCGCATCTAAGGAGGCAAGACTGTGTCGCGTATTGGAAAGATGCCGGTTGCGCTGCCCAAGGGCGTAAGCGTGACGGTTGATCAAGGCAATTACATTACGGTGAAGGGGCCAAAGGGGCAGCTCCAGCAGCAGTTCCCCGCGGAAATGACCTTCGCGATCGAGAACGGCGAGGTCCAGGTGACGCGCCCGACCGACGCCAAGAACCACAGGGCGCTGCACGGCTTGAGCCGCGCGCTCCTGAACAACATGGTCACTGGCGTCAGCAGTGGTTTCACTCGTGTGCTTGAAATCGAAGGCGTGGGTTATCGCGCGGGCATCCTCAACAAGAACCTCGTCATGCTGGTGGGCTACTCGCATCCGGTCGAGATCGTTGCGCCGCCCGGTGTGAATTTTGAGGTCGATAAGGCCGGCCGCACGATCACCATCACCGGCATCGACAAGCAGGTGGTCGGCCAGATGGCCGCGCACATTCACGATCTGCGCCCGCCGGAGCCGTACAAGGGCAAGGGTGTTCGCTACCACGGCGAGAAGATCCGCCAGAAGGCCGGCAAGAGCGGTAAGGTCGGCGGCAAGGGCAAGAAGTAAGGGCTGACGACCCTGGCGCAAGCCGGGGCGCCCAACGGAGGATCAGTACTAATGGCCGATAACACGAGTCTGGAAGCTCGGAAGCGCCGACACGAGCGCATTCGCCGGCACATTCACGGCACGGCCGAGCGCCCTCGTCTGAACGTGTTCCGGAGCCTGGAGCATATTTACGTCCAGGTGATTGACGATGATTTGGGCTTTACCCTGGTCGCGGCCTCGACGCAGGACCCGGAGCTGCGCGAGCAGCTCGACGGCTTGAACAAGTCCCAGCAGGCGACGCGCGTGGGCCAGTTGGTTGCGCGGCGCGCGCTCGACAGGGGCTTGAAGAAGGTCGTTTTTGACCGCGGTGGCTATCCCTACCACGGCCGCGTGAAGGCTCTGGCCGACGGCGCGCGTGAAGGCGGGCTGGAGTTCTAGGAGGACCGATGCCAGGCATGCAACGAAATCAACACCAGGGCAATCGCCCGGATGGTGGACAGGGCCAGCAGGGCGGTGGCCGGGGTCAGGGTCGCGGCGGTGGCGGCGACCGGCAGCGGCGTCCGCGCGAGCGTGACGAGGAACGCGAGCAGCTCGACGAGCGCGTGGTGCACGTCGCGCGCACGTCCAAGGTGCTCAAGGGCGGCCGGCGCTTCGCCTTCCGCGCGGTGGTCGTCGTCGGCGACAACCACGGCCAGGTCGGCTTCGGCGTGGGCAAGGCCCGCGAAGTGCCCGATGCGGTGCGCAAGGCTTCCGAACGCGCGCGCGGTCACATGAAGAAGGTGCCGATGGCCGGCACCACCATCCCGCACATCGCGATGGGCGACTTCAGCGCGGCAAAGGTGCTCCTGCGCCCCGCGTCGCCCGGCACCGGCGTCATTGCCGGTGGCGGCGTCCGCGCGGTCCTCGAGGCCGCAGGCATCCGCGACATCCTGACCAAGTCCCAGGGCAGCGCGAACATCCTTAACGTGGTCGCGGCTACCTTCAAAGCGCTCGACGCGCTGAAGGACCCTGAAGAAGAAGCGAAGCGCCGCGGGCGGCCGGTGGAGGCTCTCACGCCGCACTGGCTCCGGGGAGGGAAAGATGCAGAGCAGCAATAATCCGAGCGAGAAGAAGCTGCGCGTCACCTACTCGACCAGCTCGATCGGTGTTGAGTACGACCAGAAGGACACCGTGCGCCGGCTCGGCCTGCGCAAGTTGGGCCAGACCGTCGAACTGCCGGACAATCCGGCGGTGCGCGGGATGCTCCACAAGGTGCGCCACCTGGTGACCGTCGAAGAGGCGTAAGATGAAGCAGAATGATCTGATGCCCGCTCCCGGCTCGAACAAGCCGAAGACCCGCTCCGGCCGCGGTATCTCCGCGGGGCGCGGCAAGACGGCGGGTCGGGGCACCAAGGGCCAGAACTCGCGCTCCGGCGGGGGCAAGCGCCCGTACTTCGAGGGTGGTCAGTTGCCGCTCGTCCGGCGCCTGCCGACCCTTGGCGGGTTCAAGAACTTCAACCGGGTCGAGTACGCGCCGGTCAACCTTGAGCGCCTGAACGTCTTTGCGGCGGGCACTGAGGTCGATCCCGAGATGATGGTCGCGGCTGGCCTGATCAAGTCGACGCGCACACCGGTGAAGGTGCTGGGCGACGGCAAGCTGAGCGTCGCGCTGACCGTCCGGGCGCACAAGTTCTCCGCCTCGGCCCGCGAGAAGATCGCGGCCGCCGGCGGCACGGCGCAGGAACTCGCGCAGGAATGACGATTTAGCCACAGAGGTCACCGAGAACTTAGAGGCTCTTAAGCCTCCTCGGTGTCCTCTGAGACCTCTGTGGCAAGGAGTTATAACATGCTTGAAGCCGTTCGTAATGCGTTCCGGTTGCCGGACCTGCGCCGCAAGCTGTTGATCACCCTCGGCATCCTGGTGATCTACCGCTTCCTGTCGCACATCCCGGTTCCCGGCGTGAACCGTGAAGCGTTGAGCACCATCTTCAGCTCAAATCAGTTGCTGGGTCTGCTCAACCTGCTCTCGGGCGGCGCGCTGCAAAACTTCTCGGTGATGGCAATGGGTGTCTACCCGTACATTACCGCGTCGATTATCATCCAGTTGCTCATCCCGATCATTCCGGCGTGGCAAGAGCTGCAAAAGGAAGGTGAGGCAGGGCGCAACCGGCTGAACCAGTACACTAACTGGCTCACGATCCCGCTCGCGCTGCTTCAGGCCTTCGGCCAGTCCTCGCTGCTGGCGCAATCCAGTGGTGGCGCCGGCCCGGTGCTGACGAAGTGGGGGTTCGCCAGCTACCCGCTGGAAACGATCGTCATCCTGTTCTCGTTGACTGCCGGCACCATGATCGCCATGTGGCTCGGCCAGATTATCACGCAACAGGGTATCGGCAACGGTATCTCGATCATCATCTTCGGCGGCATTATCGCAGCCATGCCCCAGAACATCGTCAACACGACGGTGCAGGGCGGCATCCTGCAACTGCTGGTCTTCCTGGTCGTCACCGTGCTGACCGTTGCGATCATCGTGGTCGTGCAGGAAGGGCAGCGGCGCATCCCCGTCCAGTATGGCAAGCGGGTGCGCGCCATGCGCGGCAACCGGCTGATGGTCGTCGGTGGGCAGAGCACGCATGTGCCGATGCGCGTCAACTCCGCGGGCATGATCCCGCTGATCTTCGCGTCGTCCATGCTCATCTTCCCGAGCACGATCGCCAGCTACTTTGTGAACTCGCCGTCGACGTTCGTCGCGAATGTCTCGCGCTTCATCTCGAACTTCTTCAGCCCGGCGAACGCGCCGTACTGGATCATGTACTTCCTGCTGGTCATCGCGTTCACGTATTTCTACACGGACGTGATCTTCAAGCAGCAGAACCTGGCCGAGTCGTTGCAGAGGCAGGGCGGATTTATCCCTGGGATCAGACCAGGGTATAATACGGAGAAGTACTTGAACACCGTGCTCTCCCGCATTACGCTGGTCGGCGCGTTGTTCCTGGGCTTTGTCGCGATCCTGCCCTGGCTCGTGCACTTGCTGTTCGGGGCGGGCGCTGCATCGCGTGCGGCGAACAGCACGTTGCTGATCTCCAGCACCGGCCTGCTGATCGTCGTCGGCGTCGTCCTGGATACGATGAAGCAACTCGAAGCGCAGCTCTTGATGCGCCACTACGAGGGCTTCATCCGCAAGTAACGAAGTTGCCACAGAGGGCACAGGGAATCAGAGAGGCGAAAGAGTGGGTTGGCCCCACCCAAGCCTCTGAGGTCTCTGTGTCCTCTGTGGCTGATAAACAGGGGGCATGGATGGTAGGGCAAACAAAGCCGTTGTTTATCGTCATGCTCGGTGCGCCGGGGGCCGGTAAGGGCACCCAGGCGCGTATGCTCTCTGAAGCATTGCATGTCCCGCAGGTCTCGTCCGGAGACATCTTCCGGGAGAACCTTAAGAACCAGACGCCGCTGGGCATGCTCGCCAAGACCTACATGGACAAGGGCGAGCTGGTGCCCGACGACGTCACCATTGACATGGTGATGGACCGGCTGAGCAAGGATGACGCCGCGGGCGGTGTGGTGCTGGACGGCTTCCCGCGGACGCTGAACCAGGCCGCCGCGCTCGACAAGGCGCTCGAAAGCAAGGGCCTGTCCATCCAGGTCGTGCCGCTGCTGGAAGTGGGCGACGAGGCGCTGATCAACCGACTCGCCGGGCGCCGCGTCTGCCGCAACTGCCAGGCCATGTATCACGTCGAGTACACGCCACCCAAAGTGGAGGGCGTATGCGACAAGTGCGGCGGCGAGTTGTACCGCCGGGCCGACGATGATCCTGACACCGTGCGAAACCGCCTGTTCGTCTACTACAAGCAGACGGCGCCGCTCATCGGCTACTACTTCGCCCACGGGCTGCTCGTCAGCCTGAACGGTGACCGGCCGATGGAACAGGTGCAGGCGGACTTGCTGGCGGCCGTTCGCGGCTAGTTAGTGTAGACGCATGATCATTCTCAAGAGCCGGCCCGAGATCGCGCTCATGCGCGAGGCAGGCCGTATTGTGGCCCGGGTGCACGAGGCCATGCGGGAAATGGTGCGGCCGGGCGTCACTACGGCGACGCTCAACGAGCGGGCCGAACAGATCATCCGGCAGCACGGCGCGGTGCCGACGTTTCTCGGCTATCCGCACACCGGCCGCAACGACTTCCCGGCCAGCATCTGCGCCTCGATCAACGAGGAGCTGGTGCACGGGATTCCGAGCGTCAAGCGGTGGCTGGAGCCGGGCGACATCATCAGCATCGACGTGGGCGCCACGTACAAAGGTTGGGTCGGCGATTCCGCCTGGACCTACCCGGTGGGCGAGGTGGACGCGGAGAGCAAGGCGCTGATGGAAGCGACCGAAGGCAGCCTGTGGGCGGGCATCGCCCAGGCCAGAGCGGGCAACTTCCTGGCCGACATCTCGAAGGCCGTCGAAACCTACGTCACGCAGCGGGGTTTCCATGTGGTGCGCGAGTACACCGGGCACGGCGTGGGCCAGCGCATGCACGAGGAGCCGAACGTGCTGAACTACGTGCCCGCAGGCGTGGGCAAAGGCCCGCGGCTCAAGGCCGGCATGACGTTCGCTCTCGAACCGATGGTGGGCGTTGGCACGTGGCGCACCAAAACCATGTCGGACGGCTGGCTGGTCGTCATGGCGGACGGCAAGCGCGCCGCCCATTTTGAGCACACGGTCGCCCTCACTGAGGGCGAACCCGAGATATTGACCGTTTTGTAACAACCTGGTGCCTTTGCGCATCTAACTCAAGGTTGCGGAAACGGCAGCGCGAATGAGCGCAGGAGAGGAAACATGAAAGTCCGACCGTCGGTCAAGCGCATTTGCGACAAGTGCAAGATCATCCGGCGCCACGGAAACGTGCAGGTTATCTGCGTGAATCCGAAGCACAAGCAGCGCCAGGGATAATTGGAGGATAGCGAATGGCTCGTATCGCTGGTGTAGACCTGCCGCGGGATAAGCGGGTCGAAATAGGCCTGACTTACATCTTCGGCATCGGTCCGACGTCGAGCAAGGAGATCCTTGCGATGACGGGCGTAAACCCCGACATCCGGATCAAGGACCTCGACGAGACGCAAGTTGCCAAGCTGCGTGACGTCATCGAACGCAACTACAAGGTGGAAGGTGACCTCCGCCGCGAGGTGGCGATGAACATCAAGCGGCTGCAGGAAATCGGCAGCTACCGCGGCCTGCGGCATCGCCGCAACCTGCCGGCGCGCGGCCAACGCACGCGCACCAATGCGCGCACGAAGCGTGGCGCTCGCCGCACCGTTCCGGGCAAGAAGCGGGCCCGCAAGTAATTGCCGTAGGGGCGACCTGTGGTCGCCCTGCGAAGTGGGAGAGAACAAGGAATGCCGAAACCAACTGCTACGCCCGCCGGCGGCAAGCGTGCGGCTCGCCGCACCGGTCCGCGGCGCGAGAAGCGCCTGGTCCCGCAGGGCCAGGTTCACATTCAGTCGACGTTCAACAACACCATCGTCACCGTCACCGACCCGCAGGGCAACACCATTGCGTGGACGAGCACGGGCGGCGTGGGGTTCAAGGGTTCGCGCAAGAGCACCCCGTACGCCGCGCAGCTGGCCGCCTCTCAGGCCGCCAAGTCCGCGATGGATATGGGCATGCGCGAGGCTGACGTCTTCATCAAGGGGCCCGGCCCCGGCCGCGAGTCCGCGGTTCGTTCACTGCAAGCAGCGGGCCTGCGTGTGCGGTCGATCACCGACATCACGCCCATCCCGCACAACGGTTGCCGGCCGCCCAAGAAGCGCCGCGTCTAATTTATTGAAGATTGAAAATTGACGTTGAAGAATCGCATCTTCAATCTTCAATCTGCAATCTAAAGTCACACACGGGTATTTGGAGGGGGACGAAGGTCGCCAAGCCGTAAACCTCTCTTCAGGTTCTCGAAAAGTTCTGGAGGATCAAGTTGGCTCGACATGTAGATCCGGTGTGCAAGCTTTGCCGCCGCGAAGGCATGAAGCTCTTTCTGAAGGGTGAGCGGTGCTACTCGCCCAAGTGCTCCGTCGAGAAGCGCACCTATGCGCCCGGCATGCACGGCAAGAAGGGCACGTTCAAGCACAAAGAATCTGATTACGCGTTGCAGTTGCGCGAGAAGCAGAAGGCGCGGCGCTTCTACGGCGTTCAGGAACGCCAGTTCCGTCGCTACTTCGCCAGCGCCCAGCGCACGAAGGGGATGACGGGCGTCGCCCTGTTGCAGACGCTCGAGCGCCGGTTGGATAACGTGATTTACCGCCTGGGCATCGCGGATTCGCGGCCACAGGCGCGGCAGCTCGTGCGCCACGGGCACTTCACGCTCAACGGCCAGAATCATAACGTGCCGTCCTATCTCGTTCAGATGGGCGACACCATTGCGGTGAAAGACAACAGCCGCGGCAACGGTTATTTCAAGACGCTCGCCGATCGCCTCGGTCAGCGCTCCGTGCCGGACTGGCTGCAATTTGATGAGAACAATTGGTCCGCCCGGGTCGTCGGCACGCCCGAACGCCAGGGGCTTGAGATCCCGCTCAAAGAGCAGCTCATCGTCGAGTACTACAGCCGGTAAAACGGCTAGCCGCCGAACCCCTGAGAAACCTGGTTTCTCGAAGAGACCAGGTTTCTGGAAGCGCAGGTTTCCGCGGCAAGCGTAAAGGGAGGGTGCTTCCTTGTTGGATTTTGTGCTGCCTAAGATTGAGCGCGAAGCGAGCGCCCGTAACTATGGGAAGTTCGTTATCGGCCCGATGGAGAGCGGCTACGGCATTACGCTGGGCAATGCCCTGCGGCGTGTGCTGTTGTCTTCGCTCCCCGGCGCGGCCGTCACGTCGATCCGCGTGGGTGGGGTGCATCACGAGTTCTCGCCGATCCCTGGCGTTCGGGAGGACACGACCGCCCTGCTGTTGAATGTCAAGCAACTGCGGCTCAAGTCGGAGTTGGACGAACCTGTGCGCCTGCACGTCGACGTGCGCAACGAAGGCCCGGTCACTGCAGGCGACCTGATCGGCCCGCCCGAGGTCGAGATCGTCAATCCCGAGTTGCTCCTGCTGACGGCAGACTCGCCCGACGTCGACATCGACATCGAGCTGACTGTCAACCGCGGCCGCGGGTACTCCCCGGCCGAAGAGCGGGGCAAGCTGCCGTTGGGCGAGATCCCAGTCGACGCGATCTACGCGCCGGTGCGGAAGGTGAACTATGCCGTTTCCCGCGCGCGCATCGGTCAGAACACGAACTACGACCGCCTGGTCCTCGAAATCTGGACGGATGGCACGATTGCGCCCGAGGCGGCGCTGCGCGAGTCCGCGCGGCTGCTCGTGCGCCATCTGACGCTCGTCGCGGGCGCGGATGTGGTTCCGGCCGAGCAGGCTGCGGCGGAAGGCCGCGGCGTGCCGAGCCGCATCGCCGACGTGCCGATCGAGGAACTTGAGCTGAGCGTGCGGGCATACAACTGCCTGAAGCGCGCCGGCATCACCAAGGTCGGTGAGGTCCTGACGCGGCTGGAGAAGGGTGAGGAAGAAGTCCTCGCCATTCGCAACTTCGGCCGCAAGTCGTTGAACGAACTGGTGGAACGGTTGGACCAGAAAGGGTTCCTGTCCGCCATCTCTTATCAGCCCAGCGTATCGGCCGAGCGCGATCCTTTCGGGGCCGCGTACGATGACGATGGCGCTTTTGGCGACGCCGATACTGAGGACACGGAGTAACTATGAAACACGGAGTTGCAGGACGCAAGCTGAGCCGCGACTCGGCGCAGCGTTCCGCCCTGTTGCGGGGTCTCGTTACTGAACTATTCCGGCACGAGCGCATCAGCACGACCGAGGCGAAGGCCAAGTTTATGCGCGGCGAAGCCGAACACCTGATCACGGTCGCCAAGAAGGGCATCGCTGAGGGCGGGAACAACGTGCATGCGCACCGGCAGGCGGCGAAGGTCATCACCGACCCGGACGTCACTTATCGCCTGTTCCACGAAATCGCCCCGCGCTTTGCGGAGCGGCCCGGCGGCTACACCCGCATCATCAAGATCGGCCCGCGCGTCGGCGACGGCGCGGACATGGTCGTGATCGAGTTGGTCGAAAAGGGCAACAAGGGCGACGACGCTGCGTCAACCACTCCGGCCCGCCGGACCATCGGCTCCCGCATGCGCCAGGCCACCGACCGCCTGCGCCGCGGACGCGAGGAATAAATGTTAAGACCTGACGGGTTTCAGAAAACCCGTCAGGTCTCGCACCTTATCAGGTTACAAGTTGCCGCACTACCGGGCCACCGTCGCCTATGACGGCACGGATTTCCTCGGATTCCAGCTCCAGGCCAGTGGACGCACCGTCCAGGGTGTACTGGAGGCGGCTCTGCTCCAACTGAGCGGGGCCGAAATCCGGGTCATCGGCTCGGGCCGCACGGATGCGGGCGTGCACGCCGCCGGGCAGGTCGTCGGGTTCCGCGCCGAGTGGCGCCACTCGCTCTCCGATCTGCATCGGGCGCTCAACGCAGTGCTCCCGCCGGACATCGCCGTCGTCGACCTTGACGAGGCGCCGGAGGAGTGGCACCCGCGGTTCAGCGCACGATGGCGGCACTACCGCTACACCGTTCGCAACGCGGCCTGGCGCTCGCCGCTCGACCGGCGCTATGCGCTGCACGTGACGCAACCGCTTCGGCTGGACGGCCTGCAAGCCGCCGCGCGCGTGTTCGTCGGCCAGCATGACTTTGCCAGCTTCGGCCGGCCAATGCAAGATGGCGAATCCACCGTGCGGATGGTTTACCGCTCGGGGTGGCGTCAGGAAGGGGAGCACCTCCTCTACGACGTCATCGGCAACGCCTTCCTGCGGGGCATGGTGCGCTCACTGGTCGGCAGCATGTTGAGCGTCGGCCTCGGCCAGATAACGGTCGAGCAGTTGCGCGAGACGCTGGCCGCAAGGGATCGCAGTCTGGCGGCCCCGCCCGCGGCAGCATGCGGCTTGTGCCTGGTGCATGTTGAATATGATGACGTACCGCAAGGTCGCGCGTGTAAGCGCACTTGCGAGGGATAAGAACGCAAGCAGCCAGAGAGTCTGGTCTTGCGGTACGGGTTACGAGGAGCATGAACAGTGAGAACTTATAGCGCAACCGCCGCCGATGCGGAAGCCAGCCGCGAGTGGTATGTCGTCGACGCCACCGGGCAGAACCTCGGCCGCCTTGCCACCCAGATCGCCAACGTGCTCAAGGGCAAGCACAAGCCGATCTACACGCCCGGCATGGACTGCGGCGACTTTGTGGTCGTGGTCAACGCGGACAAGATTCGCGTCACCGGCAACAAGTTGGACGAGAAGATATACTACCGCTACTCGGGTTATCCGAGCGGCTTGAACGAAATCACCCTGCGCAAGCAGTTGGCGACCCATCCCGACCGCGTGATCCAGTCCGCGGTGCTCGGCATGCTCGCGCGCAACAAGCTGCGCCGGCAGTTGATCAAGAAGCTGAAGGTCTACGCGGGCAACGAACACCCGCATGCGGCTCAGCAGCCGAAGCCTTTTCCGCTTGCGTAAAG
>CAZPTI010000112.1:11007-14676 GCA_964588925.1 uncultured Anaerolineales bacterium
GTGCTCAAGAAGAACGGCTTCCTCGTGCGCGACCCGCGCGCGAAGGAGCGCAAGAAGTACGGCCTCAAGCGCGCCCGCAAGGCCCCGCAGTACACGAAGCGCTAACTTCAACCGGCGCTACTGCGGAGACGAATTCGACGCAGATGACGCAGATTCTTACGCAGATTTGTGGGCAAATGATCTAGAATCATCCCGCAAACCGGCGTGATGTCTGCGTCATCTGCGTTTTGTTTGGTTCTCAATGGGAGGAAGCGATGCGGGTTGGAATTCTGACAGTGAGTGATCGCAGTTACCGCGGCGAACGCGAGGATCTGGGCGGGCCGGCGTTGCAGCGCGCAGTGTGCGACGGGTGGGAGCTGCACGCGCAGGAAGGGCAGCCCGGCGTCGAGGTAGCCGCCACCGCCATTGTGCCGGACGAGCGCGCGCAGATCGCCGCAAAGCTGACCGAGTGGTGCGACGATGAGAAGTTGGACTTGATTCTCACCACCGGCGGCACCGGCTTTGCGCCGCGCGACGTAACGCCCGAAGCCACGCTGGACGTGATCGAGCGCCACGCGCCTGGCCTTGCCGAGGCCATCCGACAGGAGAGCCTGCGCATCACCCTGCACGCCATGCTTAGCCGCGGGGTTGCGGGCATCCGCGGGCGCACGCTCATCGTCAACCTGCCCGGCAGCCCGCGCGGCGCGGTCGAGAGTCTCGCCGTCATCATGCCCGTCCTGCCCCACGCAGTCGAGCTTCTCCGCGAGGAACCCGCGGCCGAGCAGCATCACGGCTGATACGAGAAAGACCTGACGGGTTTCCAAAACCCGTCAGGTCTCGTCTCCCTACTTGAACGGCCCCGCCCTAAACTCGTCCCAGTAGCTACGCGCGTCCACCGCGCCCGCGGACCACACCGCCACCCCCGCCGCGCCCAGGCTCCGCGCGTAGTCGATCCGCTCCGTCACCTGCCTAAAATCATCGAAATCCGCGCCCAGCCCGACCCACACCTGCCGCTCACCCTGAACAGCCACATGGTCCGCGGCCAGCACCTTCCACTTATTAATGTCCGCATTGAACGTCGTGCCGTAGATCATCGGCGCGATCGCGTCGACGCTCCCCGCTTGCAGCCACCCGTGCGAGTCCTGGTAGTAGTCATAATACCCTTGCGACGTAGCGAAGTTCATCGCCGCCGTCTTCTTGTGCGTGAACCACACCGCCGCGCTCAGCGTCACGTCCGGCTTCAGCGCCTTGATCTCGGCCTGGTAGCGCGCGATCCATCGGCTCAGATGGTCCCGCTGCCAGTTCTCGAAGCTTACTGTCGGCGCGGTCGCGCGCCAGGTCGCGAGGCTTTCCGGGTCGTGCGAGTACTGTCGGCCAGGATAGCGCACGCGGTCAAGATGAATGCCGTCCACATCGTAGCGCGTCACGATGTCCCTGATGACCGCAATGTTGCGCTTGTGGACGCGTTCCACCCCGGGGCTCGCCCACAGGTACTCAGTGCAGGCCACGGGATCGGTCTTTCCGTCACCCATAGGAGTTGGCGTGCCGTTGACCCGCGCATGGACGCGCCACGACGGATCATACGCCTTCGTCGCCGGATCGTAATTCGCAAGCGACCAGTAGCCGTGTTCCGGCTGCGTGTGCGGCGGCGCGCCGCGATTGCACTCCCAGGCAGTGAACGCGTTCAGGTACGCGTGCAGTTCAATACCGCGGCTGTGCGCCGTCCTGACAGCCACAGCCAGCGGGTCCCAGCCGGGATCACGGCCCAGGTCGCTCGTGCGCGAAGAAGTGAGGCGATACGTCCACGGCTCGACGCTCGACTTGTAATACGCGTCGCTCGTCGCTCGCACCTGGAGCAGGATCACATTGAAGCCGGCGTCCGCGGCCCTGTTGATCAGCGCCTCAAGCCGCGCCTGCTTGCTCGGCGGGCTCCCCAGATCAAAACGCGAAATCCACAGCGCCCGGATTTCCTTCGGTTGACCCGATTTTGCGTTGCCGCTACCGACCAGCGGCAGGTACACCGGCTTCTGCACTGTCACTTGCGACCCTGCTGGCGTGGGTGTTGATTCTTGCGCATGCGTCATGCTGGCAGCGCCTCCCAGCGCGAAGGGCAGCAGCAGGGCGAGCGCCGCGCTCGCCAACCGCGCCCATAAGTTTCTCGCCGTCCGCATCGCTTACCAGACGGTCATCGGCGTGAACGCTTCGGCAAACTCCAGCCCGCAGCACTTCCCCGTCTCGCGGTTCCACTGTTCCAGCCATTGCAGCGCCTCCTCGCGCTGTCCGAACTGACTCACGTGACACCGCGTCGCCTTCACCTTCCGCTCCCATGCGCCCGTAATGTCCACTGTGATCGCGTTTGCCCGCTCACTGCCACCGAAGAAGAAAAACCGCTTCACGTCCGCAACCTTAACTTCGTCCGTCAACTGCTCGGGGTGATACAGTTCCATCTTGGAGGGCATGTATGCGTCCACCGCCGCGCGTCCGGCCGCGGTATGATCCGGGTGCGCCTGGCCGTGCCAGTACGGGTCAAAGGTGAAGATCGTATCCGGCTGGAAGCGCCGGTACACCCCTGCGATTTCGGCGCGCAACTGCAAATCGGGCACCAGCTCGCCGTCATGATGGCCGAGGAAGAACACTTCCTTCAACCCGAGCGCCGCCGCGCCCGCCAGCGTCTCCTCGCGGCGGGTCGCGGCCAGCGACTCGCGCGTGTACGCCACATCGTGCGTGCCAATGTCTCCGTCCGTTCCCAGCAGTAGCGCCACCTCGACGCCCGCATCGACCAGCAGCGCCATCGTCCCGCCGCAGCTTGTCTCCAGATCGTCCGGGTGAGCGGCCACCACGAGGATGCGTTTGATGTCCCCCTCCGGCCCCACCGCCCCAAACTGCGTAATATCGAACTTCGGCGCGTTTTCCCCGCCGTTCGTCGGCTCCGTCATGTCGTCCTCCCTCCACCCTTACGGCAAAATGCTGCCTTACGGCAAAATGCTGCTGCATTCTACTCGCCGGTGCGGGGAAAAGCAAAGAGGACATCAGAGAGCCCCGCGCGAATCTGCGACCCTCCTGCGACACTTTTGCGACTTTCATCGTCTACCATCGTATAGATGAACATGACTACGATCCTCATCATCGAAGACGCGCTCGACCTTGCCGCGCTGGTCCGCCGCGAGCTGGAGGCCGAGGGCTACACGGTCCGCCACGCGGCGGACGGGCAGGCCGGTCTCGACGCGTTCGGGACGGTCCAGCCCGACCTCGTCCTCCTCGACTGGATGCTGCCCAAACTCGACGGCCTCGCCGTGCTCCGCCGCATCCGTCAGGCGCCCGGCGCGCTCGCCAACGTCCCCGTGTTGATGCTGACCGCGCGCGGCGAGGAAATGGACCGCGTCATCGGCCTGGAAGTGGGCGCGGACGATTACCTTGCGAAGCCGTTCGGGATGCGCGAGCTGATCGCGCGCATCCACGCGCTGCTGCGCCGGGTGGAGAACGCGCAGGCGGTGCTCAAGGCCGACCGTGAAGGGTTGGGGCGGCCCATCGTCGCCGGCCCGCTCCGCCTCGATCCTTCCGGCTATCAGGCCACGCTTGACGGCGCGGCGCTCGATCTGACGCGCACTGAGTTCGACCTGCTCGCGCTCCTTGCCCGCAACCCCGGTCGCGCGTTCAGCCGCCAGTACCTGCTCGACACGGTCTGGGGCG
>CAZPTI010000113.1:0-14649 GCA_964588925.1 uncultured Anaerolineales bacterium
CGTTCGTTTATTCGTTCCCCGATTCGTTTATTCGAGATGGCCGTGGCGCGCTCAGTCCTTTCTACCCCAGCAGCCGCCCCTCCAGCCGCTGCACCCACCCCATCGTCTCATTAATCGTCACGCTCAACCGCTCCGCGTCGTTCCCGTAGCCCAACCGGCGCGCGAGGAAGGCGAACTCTTCGCTTTCGACCGGCGGCACGGTGAGGTCTTTGCTGTTGCCGCGGACCATTCTGAGCGCGTTGATGAGGTGCTGGAGGAAGGTGAGGGCGTCGCCGAGGCGCGCGGCGTTTTCCGCCGAGATGATGCCCGCGGCGGCCAGCGCGGTGATGGCGGACGCGGTGTTGGTCACGCGCAGCGCGGGGTCGCGGTGGCCGTGCGCGATTTGCAGCCCCTGGACGATGTATTCGAGGTCGACCAGCCCGCCCTTGCTGAACTTCGCGTTGATGCGGCCCGGCTCGACGAGGTGGCGCAGTTGCCGCTCGCGCATCGCGCGCATGGCGGCCGTGTCGAACGGCGCGGCGGTGTAGACGAACTGGTCGCGCAGGGCGGAGAGCTCGCGGCCGAGCGCTATGTCGCCCGCGATGGGGCGCAGCTTGACCAGCGCCTGCCGCTCGTACGGCCAGGAGGGGCCTGCGGGCGCGAAGTAGCGGCGGAACGCGTCGAGCGAGACCGCGAGGCTGCCGGCCTTGCCGTAGGGGCGCAGTTGCAGGTCGATCTGGAAGATGCCCTCGCGGCGCGCGCGGATGGCGCGCGTCGTCTCCACGACGAGCTTTTCGTAGTACTCCGGGACGCCGATGGGCCGCGGGCCGTCGGTCTCGCCCGCGCCTGAGAACACAAACATCAGCTCGATGTCGGACGCAAAGCCGAGCTCGCGTCCGCCGCACTTGCCCAGCCCCGCGATGACCAGCCGCGCGGGGTTGCCGTCCGCATCGACCGGCGCGCCGTGCTGCGCCCGCAACTCGCGCTCGACCTGCTCCGCCGCCGCGCCGATGACCACTTCGACCAGGTCGGTTAGCTCCGCGGAGAAGGCCGCGTACGAACCGGTCTGACCGAGGATGTGGCGCATGTCGATGCGGAACATCTCGCGGTCCTTGAACTCGTTGAGCTTCTCGCGCCAGTCGCCCGTTCGCATTGCCGTGTGGAGCGCCTCGCGCAACTCGGCCTGGCTCCGCGCCTGCCCCAGCCCTTCCACGTCCGCGACGACCGGGAAGAGGTTCTCGTACTGCATCCGCAGGAAATCGTCCCACAGAAACTCGGACACGCCGAGCAGCCGCGCGAGCGCGTCGAGCACCTCGGGCCGCTCCAGCGACGCGAACTCGTCGGGCCAGGAGGGGCGGCTGAACAACTCGCCAAGATACTCGTGGAAGTGGATCAGCGCGGCTTCGGGGTTGGGCGAGCGCGGGAGCAGGTGGGTGAAGTGCTTGATGAGCACGGTGGCCGCGCGGAGCTCCCGCTGGCGTTCGGGCGCGGTAATCTTTTCGCCGCGGCTGTCGGTGACGAAGAGCGTGTCGCGCACGCGCGCGCCCGCGGAGATGACGAACACCTGGCTGATGTGAACGCCGGAGAGCGCGAGCGCGTTGGTGAACTCGTAGAGGAAGCCGGGCGTGTCGGGCGCGGCGATCTGGAGCACGGTGTAACGCTCGGATGCGTCGTTGTCCAGCTCGATTTCGACGGGAGGGAGCGCGACGGGTTCGGCCTCGCGGCCACGCAGCGCCGCAGCCACGCGCTTCGCCAGCTCACCCTGCGCCACACGGCCGCGGTTCTCCTGCAGGTGGCGCACCAGCCGCAGCAACTCGGCCTCGTAGCCCGGCCAGGAGAAGGACGCAGCCACGCCCGCGCGGTCGGCGTCCTCCGCCGCGACCGGCTTCACCGTGAACACGTCGACGATCTTGCGGTGACGGTCGCCGTTGCCGCCACCTGGCGCGGCCTCCGGCGTGGCGGACGGCTCGTAGGTGTAGACATAACCGTCGATGATGCTGTAGCCGGACGCGAACATGAGGCCGCAGATGAGCGACAGCACGCCGAGGTAGTCGTAGCCGACAATGGTCACGCGCGTGCGTCCGTCGCCGAGCGACTCCGCGTCGACCGCGACGGGCCGTGAGGGGTCCAGCCGCGCGGCCATGACCGCGTGCCGTTCGATCTCGACCGGGTCGAAGGTGGCCGCGTAGGAGGGGGCGAGCCGCGCCATGTGCTGCCGCGCGGCGTGGGAAGGAGCGTCGGGATGGTTCAGCATCATCGCTATGTCTCCATCTTCGAGGGCTTCCAGGGCCAGCAGCGCGCTGCCCGCGCGCGGCGGCGCGACAGCCGCGCCGGCCAGGTGTCGCAGGTAGATGGCGCGCACCGCGGCCGAGTGGCGCTCGAAGCGCGTAACAAACTCGGCATCTGCGCCCGGCCCGGAAAATCCCAGACGCCGCGCCAGGTAGCGCAGATCCGCCGGGTTGTCGGGCAGGGTGTGCGTCTGCCGGTAGTCGAGGATTTGCAGGTAGTGCTCGACCGTGCGGAGGAAGGTGTAGCCCTCGGCTAATATGCGGTGCTCGCCCGCGGTGAGCAGCCCGCGCTCGGTCAACCGGGTCATCGCTTCGAGCGTGTGCCCCGTGCGCAACTCCTCGTAGCGCCCGCCGTAGGCCAGTTGGAGATATTGGACGACGAACTCGACGTCGCGGATCGACCCCTCGCCCAGCTTGACCTCGCCCCACGTGCGCCCGGCCTGCCGCAGGTGCGATTCGGTCTGCTGCTTCATGGCATGCACCTCGCGGCGCACGGCCTCCTCGCCCGCCGCGAACAGCAGCGGCTCGGCCTCGCTGAGCAACTCGCGGCCCAGCGGGAAGTCGCCGGCGACCGGCCGCGCGCGCAGAAACGCCTGCTTCTCCCACAGCCGCGCGTGCTCCCGCAGGTAGCGCAGGTAACCCGCGAGCGACGGGACGAGCGGCCCGACTTTGCCCCACGGGCGCAGGCGCATGTCGACGCGGTAGAGGAAGCCTTCGACCGTGGGCTGCGTGAGCGCGACGATCAGTTGCTCGCCGAGGCGGCGACAGCGGTCGCCCTGGCTGTCGTCGTCACCGTTGCAGATGAAGAGCAGGTCGATGTCGGAGGAGTAGTTGAGCTCGCGACCGCCGAGCTTGCCCATCGCCAGCACCGCGAACCCCTCGGGCGAGACGTTGAGCCGGGCCGCGACGATTTCAAGCGCGGTCTGGAGAACGCTTTCGGCCAGCCGCGAGAGTTGCCCGGTGACGGAGGCCAGCTCGACCAGCCCGCCGAGGTCCGCCGCGCCGATGCGGAGCAGTTCGCGCTGCTGGTAGCGGCGCAACGCATCCAGCGCGGCGTCCGTCCCGCCGTCTTCGGCCATGAGCCACGGATCGGTGGCGGTGCGGGCTTCGGCGCGCATCCGGCCGGCCGACTTGATCTGCGCGAGGCCGCTGCGCGCAGACAACAGCGCGAGGTAGCCCGGATTTCTTAGCAGGATTTCGGTGAGGAACTGGCTGCCCGCGAGGACGGCGACGAGGGTTTCGAGGGTGTGCGGGTCGGCTTCAAGCTCCGCCACGGTCGCGGCGGGGTCGGGGACGACCTGGAGGAGGCGGTCGAAGTTGACGCGCGCGCGGTCGGGGCTGGCGGAGGCGGCGAGGGTGGCGTCGAGCGTTTGGAACACGGAGTCGCGGAGCGTAGCGGAGGCGCGGAGCACAGAGGCGCGGAGCGCGGAGACGCGGAGATCCTCGCCCCCCGACGACGCGCTGCCGGCGGCTAAATGCTCCGCGTCTCCGCTAGGCTCCGCTACTTCGTGTTCCAAACACTTCCACCTCAGCGCGCGGACGCCGGCGCGGCAAGCGGCTGCCCGCAGTTGCCGCAGAAGCGGTCGCCGGGCTGCGTTGGCTGGCCGCACGCGGCGCACTGCGGGCCGCTGGCAGGCGCCGGCGCGGCGACGCGCGCGGCGGTCAGGTCGGTCCCGCAACTGGCGCAAAAGCGGTCGCTGGCCGCGATCGGGTTGCCGCAGGTGGGACACGGCGCACCGGTAGCTTCCGACGCAGCCGCATGGCCGTTGCCGCGGGGCGCAAGCGACTGACGCCGGGCCTGGATTTCGGCCTCCATCGCGAGGTCAAGGTCGTCGTCCGCCTCGGCCTCCCACTTGTCGAGCGCGCGCAGCGTGTCGGCTGCGTGCTGCTTCAGCCCGGCCTCGAACGCGACGAAATCCTCGTCGGTGATCTTGCCAACCTTGTGGTCGAAGCTGAGCTCGCGGAGGGCCTGGAACGCGGCCTCGCGCCGGGCGAGCAACTCGTCCAGCCGTTCCTGCTCGGTGCTGTACTCCGGCAGCGCGTCGGATGAGCGCCGCGCGTGCTGCAACAGCGGGAGCGCGACCAGGTAGAACGCCACCGCGATCAGCGCCGCGGCGAGAAGGATGAAGATGATTGGATCCATGCAACAACTCTGATCAAAGCAGACCCGACGGGTGTCAAAACATCCGTCGGGTCTTCGCTGTTTACGCCGTCTGCGCGCCTTCGGGGACGCGGCGGGTGGCCTCGGCGGTGGTCGCGACGCGGCGCGGCCAGGCGGAGATCAGCACGCCGATCATCATGACGATGCCGCCGACCCACATCCACGACATGAGCGGGTTGACGAACACTTTGAACGAGGCCGTCTCGCCGCTGTTGTCCCAGCCGGCCAGCACCGCGTACACGTCCTCGACCACGCCCGCGCGCAGCCCGACTTCGCTCATCGGCTGTTCGGGGTTCTTGTCGTAGATGTGCTTCTTAGGCAGGATCTCGCCCATGACGCGGCCGTTGCGCGAGACAGTCATCGGCGCGATGAGCTCGGTGAAGTTCGGGCCGTCGACCATGTCGAGGCGCTCGTAGGTGAGCGTGTAGTTGGCGACCTGCACGCTTTCGCCGCGTTTCAGGTTGGCCTCGGCCTCGGACTGGTAGAACTCGTTGCCGATGATGCCGAGCGCGACCATCAACACGCCGATGTGGACGATATAGCCGCCGTAGCGCCGGCCGTTGCGCCGCATCAGTTGGACGAGCGCGGTCGGGAGCGGCTCGCCGGTGGACTGACGCCGGGCGCGGACGCCGCGGACGTATTCCTGGACGATGCCGGCCAGCACGAACACGATGATCGCCACGCCCACAAAGCCGCCCATCGTGCGGTTGCCGAGCAGGAACATGACCGGCACGCTCAACAGACCCGCGACGATCGGGACCAGGAAGTTGCGGCGGAGCGTCTCAGGCCCCGACCGCCGCCATGCCAGCAAGGGCGCCGCGCCCATCAGGACCAGCAGCACGATGAAGATCGGGCCGTTCACGCGCATGAAGTAGGGCGCGTTGAGCGAAATCTTGTCGCCGGTGAGCAACTCGGAGATCGACGGGAAGATCGTGCCGAGGAAGGTTGCGGCCATGATCAGCACGAAGACGACGTTCTGCGTGAGGAACGCGGTCTCGCGGGACATGACGGCGTCGAGCGTGTTGTCGCTCTTGAGGTGGGGCAGCCGCCAGACGAGCAGGCCGATGAACGCCAGCGACGTCAGGATGATGAACGTGGCGAACATTGGGCCGACCGCGGAGAGCGCGAAGCTGTGCACCGACTGCACCACGCCCGAACGGGTCAGGAACGTGCCGATGAGCGTCAACTGGAACGTGAGGCCGATCAGGACCATGTTCCAGACCTTCAACATGCCGCGGCGCTCCTGGATCATGATCGAGTGGACGAACGCGGTCGCGGTCAGCCACGGGAGAAGGGAGGCGTTTTCGACCGGGTCCCACGCCCAGTAGCCGCCCCAGCCGAGCTCGAGATAGGCCCACTGCGAGCCGAGCAGGATGCCGATGGTCAGGAAGGCCCACGGCACGAGCGCCCAGCGGCGGATGAGCTTGATCCACGTGTTGCCGAGCTGCCCGGTGATGAGCGCGGCGACGGCGAACGCGAACGGCACGGTCATGCCGACGAAGCCGAGGTAGAGCGCGACCGGGTGCAGCATCATCCAGTAGTTCTGCAACTGCGGGTTGAGGCCGTTGCCGTCGGGCGGGATCAGCGCGACGCCGCCCGCGGGCTGGAAGACGGAGGTCACTTGCTGGCCGTTCACGACCCACAGCCGCGCGAAGGGGTTCTCCGCAAAGAGCAGCAGGGTCATGAAGAAGCCGATGTAGATGAGCAGGACCATGTTCACCCAGGGCATGAGGCTCGATGCGCGGTTGCGGAACCACACGACGACCGACACGGCCATGACCGAGGCAAGCATGCTCCAGAAGAGGAGCGAGCCGGCCTGTCCGCCCCAGAGCGCGGAGAACTTGAACATGGTGGGCAGCGCGCGCTCGCTGTGCGAGGCGACGAATTCGACGTGGAACTCGTTCGTCAGGATCGCGCGCCACATGAGCAGCGTCGCGAACACGACGAGGCCGCTGACGACGTAGACGGCATTGCGGCCGCTGTTGATGAACTCCGGCCGGTTCCCCCGCGCGCCGATGACGCTGGCCGCGATGCCATAGAGGCTGAGGAGGAACGCCAGGATTAAGGCGATGTAGCCGAGGTCAGTCATTTTAGAATGTCTCCGGCATGCCTGTTACGGCATGATTTCAGCGATCCGCTGGTCAAGCTCGGCTTCGTTAATGAATGGGCCGATCTTGCGGCAGCCGACGAGGTTGCCCTGCGGGTCGATGAAGAAGGTCTCGGGCACGCCACGGATGGTGTAGCGCTTGGAAATCTTGCTGGCGAGATCCGGCCCGTTCGGATACGTGATGTCGAATTTTTGCAGGTAACGCTTCGCGGCGGGGTCCTGGTCGAGGTAATCCACGCCGATGAAGACGATGCCCTGATCTTTATACTCGCGCCACTTGGCTTCGAGCAGCGCGGCCTCTTCCTCGCACGGCTTGCACCAACTGGCCCAGAAGTTGAGCACGACGCCCTTGCCCTTGAAATCGGACAGGTTGATCGCGTCGGCCGCGATGCCGCCCTTGTATTCGGGGAAGAGGGTAAGCGACCAGTCGGGCGCAGGCTCGTCGCAGAGGGCTTTCTGCGGCGGCTTAATCAGCATGAGGGCGAGCAGTCCGCCGAGGAACAGCACGCCGATGACGAGGACGATGGCGAAAGCCGGGATGCGGCGCCGGGTGGGCTGCTCCTCGGGCAGGGTGTCGGTCAGTGTGTCTTCTGTGGTTGTCATTCGTTCTTACTCACGAGACCCGACGGGTGCGTCACTGCGTGACGGACGAAACCCGGCGGGTCTATTCAGTCTCGCGCAGCTCGCGCTCGACGCGTTTCATGTAGTCGTCGGACTCTTGCGTCGCGCGAGCGGTGTTCGGTGACGGCGCAGCCCCAGCCGCCACGGTGGCCGCTTGCTTCTTCTTGCTCCACGTCACGACGAGATAGGCGACCCAGCCCAGCCCGACGACCGCGGCGAGGATGGGGAAGAGCCACGCGATCAGGTTGAAGCCCTCGGTGGACGGCTGGCCGAGCACGACGTCGCCGTACTGCTGGACGAAGTAGGCTTTGATGCTGTCGGTGCTCTCGCCGGCCTGGAGCTTTTCCGAGATGACCTCGCGCATCTGGACGCACGCCTGCAGGTCGCAGTTGTCGAGGCGGACGCCGTTGCAGAGGGGGCACCAGAGCTCCCGCGCAACTTCGTTGATTTCGTTGGGGGTCGGCGTCTGCGCGGCGGCGGTCTGCGGAAACGCGCTACCGAGCGCAAGCGCGCAGGCCGTCAGCAGCGCGAGGGCGAATATCAGCTTGCGCATGGGCGCAACTCCTATGACCGGCGGGGCGTGCCGCACTGCGAGCAGAACTTGTCTTCTGCTTTGAGCGCGGTCCCGCAGTTGTGGCAGAAGGCGGCCGGGCCGGCCGGTCTGGGCGCGGCCGGGCGCGCGGGCACGGTGGGCAGCGGCTTTTGCGCCGAGGTCGCGGGCCGGGCCGGTTTGCCGGCGGCGACGGGCGCGGGTTCGGGTTCAGCCTGGCGCCGCGAGATGAGCCAGTAGGCGAGAATGCCGACGAGCAGCGCAACGCCGACGCCGATCAGCAGCCAGGGCAGCCAGTCGGTCGTGCCGCCACTGGTGGCCGCGGCGGGCGCGCTTGCGGCAGCCGCGCCGGTGTCGGTCACGTTCAGTTGCGGCAGGGTCAGGCTGGTGTCGGCCTTCGTGTAGTTGACGCCGATCTCGATCTTCTCGCCCGCCGCTACGTTCGTCCGGTTGACGACGTGATAGGTCAGCCCCTGCGTGTCCTGTTCGGTCGTCGCGGCCGGCGGGTTGAGCGAGAAGTTCGTCGCGCCCTTCGGCTGCTGGACGGCGATGCGCAGATTGCTGATGGCATACGGCGCTTCGAGAACGTACGTGATCTGGCGGTCGTTGCCCGACGGCTCGCGGTCGACGTAGTACTCCCAGTGGAAGCTGGCCGACGGCAGCTCGTAGGTCAGCTTGCCGTTCGTGATCTCGTAGGGCCGGTTGATGAGCGTGCCGGACGCGTCCTGATAGGTGGCCTGGATATTGCGCGCGCCGGCGGACACCGGGAACGCGGCCTGGAGCGGGAAGGTCGTCCCCTGCGCGAAGTTGCCGGAGAAGATGACGAGCAGGCCGGGGTCGTCGTATTCGGGCCACAGCCGCAGCTCGGCGTTCTCGATGACCGGGGCCGCGGTCTGGGCGAGGGCCGCGAAGGGCGTGGTGAGCGTGATGATGAGCAGGGCCAGCAACAATGCCCGCACCGAACGAGTCATACGTGGAATACTCCTGAATAAATACGCGCGAGAGTTTACTTTGCGTGAGAGTTGATTATAGCATAAGCGCGTGGCGACGCAAGGAATAGGGCTTTTGTCTCAAAAATCACTTAAGGAGGGAGATGGTGAGATAGTGTGGTAGTGAGAGTGCCGCGTGGGGGTATGGGGCGCGGCCATCTCGAATAAGCGAATCGGAGCGCGAATAAGCGAATTGGTCCCCCGCAATCGCCCGCCACGCATTCCAAAGGAACGCATAAAGCGGTTGCGGCGACATTCGTTTATTCGTTCCCCGATTCGCTTATTCGAGATGGCCGCGCCCCATACCCCCACGCCTGGCGCTGCTTTCCCCTCTCGCGTTATCGCGTCAGCGCGCTTGACATTTCCCACGCCCATGTTACACTAAAAATATATACGCTTAACTTGTTAGTTCGCTTCTTGACAAGCGCGCGAACGTTAAGCTATCATTCGCGCAAGGTAGGAGCAAGCAGCGCGCGCAGTCCCCCGCGCGTCGGCCTACGGCTGTCAGCCGCTATCGTAAGGAGTAGGAGATGAGTCACCGCTTCATTGGAGCTGTCTTCTCGCGGCAGGGCCGCCGGCGCTCGTTTACGCGCTTGGTATTGTTGGCGCTCGTTGTGGTGCTTCTTGGCGGCGCGTTTGTTGAGGCCGCGGTCGCTGCGCCCGCGGGGGCGGATAGCGCGTACGTCGTCAAGCCGGGCGACACGCTCGGCTCCATCGCCGCGCGCTTCGGCGTGTCGGCCAGCGCGATTGCGCGGGCCAACGGCATCACCAACCCTGACCGCATCTACATCGGCCAGAACCTGACCATTCCGGGCGCAGGTGGCGCGCCCGCCGCGCCGAAGCCGCCGAGCACCGCGCCGGCCACCGGCACGTACATCGTGCAGCCGGGCGACACCCTCGGCAAGATTGCCGCGCGCTACGGGACGACGGTCAACAACCTGATGCGGCTGAACGGCATCAGCAACCCGAACCTGATCTGGGTGGGGCAGCGGCTCAGGGTGTCGGGCGCGGCGAGCGGCGGCGGCGGAACCAAACCGCCCGCGGGGCCAGTCTCCGGCCGCTGGATCGACATCGACATCAGCGCGCAGCGGCTGACCGCGTACCAGGGCAACACGCCCGTCTTCTCGACCCTCGTGTCGACCGGCCTCCCGCGCACGCCGACGGTCATTGGCCGGTTCAAGGTTTACACGAAGCTGCGCTCGACCCGCATGCGCGGCCCCGGCTACGATCTGCCCGGCGTGCCCTACACGATGTATTTTTACAAGGGCTACGGCATCCACGGCACGTACTGGCACAGCAATTTTGGCACGCCGATGAGCCACGGGTGCGTCAATTTGCGCACCGAAGACGCCGGCTGCGTCAACATGCGCACGCAGGACGCCGCGTGGCTGTTCAGTTGGGCGAGCGTGGGGACGCCTGTGGTGACGCACTGGTAAACCCGGCCGGATCGACAATCCTGCCACAGAGGACACCGCGGTCTCAGAGTACTCTCAGACCTCGGTGTCCTCTGTGGCTTAAGCTTGCGCCTGTGCGCTTCTTGCGGTATCCTTGCGCCCTAACCTGCACCAGGGGAGGCGCGCGTGGAGGGGTTTTTCGAGCGAACGTATTACGGCAACACGGTCCTTAACTGGCTGACCACATTCCTCATCATCCTCGGCGTGATCATCGGCGGCCGCGCGATCTACTGGGTCATCTCGCGCTTCCTTAAAACCGCGGCCAGACGCTCCCGCGTGCGCGCCGACGAGCTGCTGATCGACTCGCTGGAAGAACCGGTTTCGCTGCTGCTCATCCTGATCGGCTCGCGCGTGGCGATCACGCGGCTGGCGCTGGAGGGCGCGTGGGTGACGTTCATCGACGGCGCGCTCGGCATCGCGTACTCGCTCGTCATCGCGTGGCTGCTCACCCGCACGTATGACGGCATCCACAAGACCTACCTGACGCCCCTGGCGCAGAAAACCGCTGGCGCGTTCGACGACCAGGTGCTGCCCCTGATCCGCCGCGGGCTCAAGATCATCATCTGGACGCTGGCGATCATCGTCGGGCTGAACAACGCGGGCTACAACGTGGGCACGGTGCTGGCGGGGCTGGGCATCGGCGGCCTGGCGTTCGCGCTCGCCGCGCAGGACACGGTCGGCAACATCTTCGGCGGCATTACGATTGTGGGCCAGAAGCCGTTCCTGATCGGCGACCTGATCGAGTTTGACGGCAAGCAGTACGTGGTGAAGGAGATCGGCTGGCGCGCGACCACCGCGGAGGACTGGAACACGGGGTACCGCGTGACCATCCCGAACTCGAAGTTCACCGGCGGCATCATCGCGAACGTGTCCGCGGAGCGGGGGTACTGGTTCGAGGAGACGATCCGGCTGGCCGCGGATCAGCCCGTCGCGAAGATCGAGCAGGCGCTGCAGGACATCCGCGACTCGGTCTGCTGCCATGAGAACATCGACGGGCACAAGGTGCGGTTCGAGGGGTTCGGCGAGACGGGGTACGAGATGCTCGTGCTGTTTCACGTCGCGTCGTTTGAGCACCGCTGGCAGGTGATCACGGACGCGAATCTGGACCTGCTGCGCCGGTTTGAGGCGCACGGCATCCGCATCTCCGCGCCGCTGCGCATGGCCTACGCCGCGCACACGCCGGTGAGCGACGCGCTGTCGGTCGCGCCGCCGCCTCCGGCGAGTGATGGCGCGGATGCGGAGAATAAGGTGGTGGCGGCGGTGGTGACGGAGGTTGGTCCGTAACGGTTCGTAGTAACCGGCGCACGCGCCGGTTACTACGAACCGTTATCCTCCCAGCAGTATCGCCACCAGCACCATCACCGCGCTGACCGCCGCCAGCGCCAGCCCCGTCCGCCACGGGTTCGACCCGGCGTGCTTCCCCCACTGATACCCGCAGGCGAAGAGCACGATAAACGACACGATATTCGAGAGGCGTATCGCGAGGCTGGGTGCGCTTGCGAAGATCAGCAGCGGCACGAGCGCGGGCAGCACCGCGACGACCGCCACGATGAGCGATGCGACCGCGCCCATGACGTCGTCGCGGCTGAGGCGGACCGGCTGCGGCTCGGCGTCGGCCAGGTGCTCGAGCACGTCGGCGTAGAGCGCGCGGCGCTGTTCCTCGCGCGTGATGGGCTCCAGCGTGTAGTCGAGCTCGTCCGCGATGGCTTCGATCCCCTCGTCCTCGGTCGTCGCGTCGCGCAATCGCTGCAAAAGCCGGTGCTTCTCCCCGCGTTCAAAGAGGGACATGAGCGCGTACATGATGCCGTCGATGGCGCCCCACGCGACGACTGCGCCGAGCGCGCCGATGAACAGCCGCGTGGTGTAGCCTGCGTCGCTCCCCGGCCCCAGCCGCAACACGCGGTAGGCGAGGGTGAAGGTGAGCACGATCAGGATGCTGAAAATGGCCTCGGAGAGGATGTCGATGGGCGCGAGGGTGTCGCCGAGCCAGCCGAGGCGGGAGGCTTCGTCGCGGGCGCGCGGCTTGACGCGCGCGGAGATTTTGGCGGTCATGGGGGTGGCCTCCACAGGGAGCGGGGCGCGCTAAAGCGCGCACTACGAACGGTTTGCAGTAACCGGCGCACGCGCCGCCGCTTTAGCGCCCGCGCGCGCGCAGCGCGACGCGCGCCTCGTCGATCATCTGCGCCAGCCCCTCGCGCAAGGGCACGTGCGGGAAGTAGCCGAGCACCGCGCGCGCCTGGTCGAGGTCGGCGACGAGGCGGGGGAGTCCGCCGCCCTGCTGCGGGTTGCGCAGCGCGTCGGGGCGCTTGCCGGTGAGATCGGCGAGCAGCGTCACCAGCTCGTCAAGGCTGGTTTCCTCGCCCGAACCCACGTTGATCACCTGGCCGTGCGCGTCGCGGGCTTCCGACGCGGCAATCAGCGCGTCGACCACGTCGTCGATGTGCACGAAGTCGCGCGTCTGCCGGCCGTCGCCGTGGATCACGATGCTGGCGCCGGAAAGGATGTTGCGGACGAAGTGCGGGATGACGGGCGCGTGGACGGGCGGCACGCGCTGGCCGGGGCCGTACGCGTTGAAGATGCGCAGCGCGACCGTGGTGATGTTGTACAACTCTCCGAGGGAGAAGATGTAGTGCTCCGCGGCCAGCTTGCTCACCGCGTAGGGCGCCTGCGGGTGCGGCCAGGCGGACTCGCTGACCGGCTGCGACGGCTGCGGGCCGTAGACGGTGGCGGAGGAGGCCAGCACGACGCGCTCCACGCCCGCATCGCGGATCGCCTCGGTCAGCGCGACCGTGCCGCCGACGTTGACGTCGTTGTACTCGCGCGGGTAGAGGATCGATTCGGGCACGGAGACGCGCGCGGCGAGGTGGAACACGCAGTCGACCTTTTGCAGCAGCGTCCACAGTTTGGGCCGGTCGCGCACGTCCCCGCGCGTGAACACCACGTCGGGGTGCAGCCCCGCGGGATCGCCCGCGCTCAGGTCGTCGAGCGCGCGCACGTGATGCCCGGACTCGGCCAGCCGGTTCGCCAGCGCAGTCCCGATGAAACCGGCCCCGCCGGTGACGAGACACCGCATTGGGTTCGCTCCCCCTGGTGCGTTGATGGTGCAGGGAAGTATAGCATAGATGGTCGTGATGGGTGGGACGCGGCCATCTCGAATAAGCGAATGCGCCTGCGGGCGTGATCGAATAAGCGAATGTCTCCACTGCGAATGCGCGAGGTTCAATCAAGGCCTGAGACAGTCATTGACCGCGACATTCGTTTATTCGATCACGCCTGCAGGCGCATTCGCTTATTCGAGATGGCCGCGCATCCTCGCGCCCACCTCGCCTGCGTTCACGCCAGCCCCAGCGCGCCCACCTGCCACACCGCATCCCCGAACAGCCCCTTCGCCCACGCAAACGCCTCTGCGGGCGAGCAGGTTTCGGCGGGTTGGACCATGACGTACATGGGCACGGGGGGCTGGTGCGGGCCGATGTGTTGCAGGTACTCGACGCCGGTGAGCAGGCGCGCGCCCATGCGCCGGTAGAAGCCGATGCGCCGCGTGGCGAACTCGCGCGCCGCCGCGTCTTCGGTCACGTCGGGCCGCTCCACCTCGAAGAGCAGGGCGCGACACCCCTCCTCGCGCAGCCGCCGCCACAGGGCGAGGTAAATCGCCGCGCCGATCCCGCGCCCGCGAATCTCCGGCTGCGTCGCCAGGCCCCACAGCGCGGCCAGCCGCTGCTCGGGGAAGCTGCGGTAGTGGACGAGGCCGACGAACTCCGCGCCATCGAGCGCGGCGAGCAGCCATTCGTCATGCGGCGCGCCATGCCGCATCGCGCGCGCCTGCTCCGTCACCAGTTGGAGCATGGTGGCGATCAGCAGGCGCTCGGACGGGGGAAACGACAGCTCGTACAACGCCATCCAGGGCAGCAGGCGCGGGTCGTCGAGGCCGGTGAGCGGGACGAGGGAGATGGGTGCGGGCATGTGTCCTCCGATAGCCTCGTTATAGCGGAGAATCGAAAATCGCGCCAGCGCCCGGTTACTACGAACCGCCAGTTTGCGTAGAATTAAAGTTCTGGTATAATGCGCTCGTTACTGCTTTTGCAACCAGAGACGGAGAGCCTTCCCCATGCTGAAATCCATCAACTGCGGCGAGCTGCGGCTTGAACACGCGGGGCAGACCGTGACGCTGGCCGGGTGGGCGCACCGGCGCCGCGATCACGGCGCGCTCATCTTCCTCGACCTGCGCGACCGGTCGGGCATCGTCCAGGTGACGTGCGACCGCGAGCAGAACCCCGCCGCGCACGAAGTGCTCAACGGCGTCCGCGCGGAGTACGTCATCCAGGTCACGGGCGAAGTGCGACCGCGGCCGGAGGGACTCGCCAACCCGAACATGCCCACCGGCGAGATCGAAGTCGTGGCGACCGCGGCGCAGGTGCTCAACGAGGCGAAGACGACGCCCTTCTATATTAATGAAGAGGTGGAGCTGGACGAGGTGCTGCGGCTCAAGTACCGCTACCT
>CAZPTI010000114.1:0-14526 GCA_964588925.1 uncultured Anaerolineales bacterium
GCCTGTAACGCCAGTTTGCAACTTGCGCTGCGAGCTCTGCGCCCTCTGTGTCCTCTGACGTCAAGGCGTTACTTCGCCGCGCGGAAGACCATGCGGCCGCCGTCCGCCTGCAAGTCGATGGCGAGCTTGCCGTCGACGAAGGTGAAGGTGCCGGCGCTGGTCAGGTTGATGAGGAACTGCGCGCCCCGGCTGCCCTCTTCGCACGCGGCCAACGTGACCGGGCCGACGACGACATTCAGCGCCGAGCCGTTGACCGTGTAGGTGCCGGCCGCGCGGTTGCAGTCCGCCTGCATCGCCGCCGTGCCGTCATCCAGGAACGTCACCGTGTAGTTCTCCGGGTTGGCAACCTCGAAGCTATCCTGCCCCTTTGCCACATCCACGAAGCTCTCCCACTGCCACGTGGGGCCGACAAGCTGCGGCGCGGCTGCTGCCTCTGCGGGTGCGCCTGCCGGTGCGCCTGCTGGCGCTTCGGTAGCAGCAGGGGCGGGCGCGGCTTCTTCCGCCGGACCGCCGTTGCGGAAGATCATCGAGTCGTTGGTCTCGTTAAGCCGGAGGATCAGGTCGCCGTTGTCCATGACATAGGAGCCGACTTTGCTCAGGTTGGTCAGGAAGTCGGCGGAGAGGGAGCCGGGCGGGCAGGCCGCGGCCGTGACCGCGCCCAGCGCAATCGTCACCCTGTCGTTGTCAAGGGTGTAGGTCCCGCGGGCGTTGTTGCAGTCGGCCTTGATTGCCAACTGCCCGTCCGCGCCGAAGACGACCGTGTAGCTGGCCGGATCGGGCACGACGGACTGCGTGGGCGGTTTGGTCTTAAGCAGAGCGGCCCACTCCCAGACTGTGCCGGTAAGCGGATTGGCGCCCATGACCTGCTCTGGCGCCGGTGAGGGCTGTTCCGCGGGCGCAGCTTCGGTGGCCGCGGGAGTGGCTACCGGCTCGGCAGGGGCGGCGGTCGCGGCTTCGGGGGCGGTCGCAGGAGCGGCCTCAGTCGCCGCGGGCACCTCGGCTGCGGGGGCTTCCGTCGCAACGGCTACGGCTGCGGTGGGGCCGGCCGCGTTGGGCATGAGGGGCGGGAGGGCGCCGCAACCCGCCAGGAGCGCAGCCGCCAGGCTCAGCAGGATGACATAACGCAGGGTCTTCATGGTTCAACTCCTCCGTGGATTGGCAAGAACGTCAAATAAATGATCTATGCAATTGTAGGGCAAGTCGCGCGAAAACACAAGTCCCCAAAAACGGATATTAAGAAACAGAGGCAACTAGCCGAATGTCTGTTGTCGCGCCGCGCGCGACCCTCTACAATGGAGGCTGATTCGCTCTTCATTGGGGCGAGGTTGTTTTCGTGCGTTCATTCTCAGCCAGGGAGGTGCGGCATGACCGCGGAGATTAAATCGAAGATGACCGAGGGGGCGAAACAGGCTGCGCCGTGGCGCAAGGGGATTCCCTGGGGCATCGTACTTGCGGAGGGCATCGTGCTCGTCGCGGTGGGCCTGTTCCTGCTGTTTGCGCAGGATACGGCCCGCACGGTGGTCGGCCACATCTTCGCCATCGTGATCGGCGTGACCGGCGGCATCCAGTTGTACGGCGCGCTCCAGGCCAAGCAGGAAGGGCAGTTGGGCGAGCTGAACACCATCCGCGGGGCCGTCGGCCTCGGCGTGGGCGCGCTCATCCTGATCCTCTTCCTCTTTAACGTCATGACGTTGCAGGCCGGGCGCATCATCCTGGGGCTGGGCGCGCTCGCCTTCGGCGGCATCGGCCTGTACCTCGTTTACCTGACGCGCGCGTCGGGCGTGCGCATCGGGCCGACGATCAGCAACGCGTTCTGGGTGTTGGTCGGCGTCCTGTTGCTGCTGGCCGCCATTGGCGGGACTCTGCTCGCCACGATCAGCCAGATTCTTAATGTCGCGCTGCTACTTGGTGGCGCGTTCCTGATTATCTGGGCGTTCGCGCTCAAGGGCAATAAACAGCAGTCCACACCCGTCAACTGAGTTTCGCCGTTCACCCCCTATCCACCCAAGGAAGGAGAAATCGTTCATGGAAGGTGTTAGCCTGATCTGGGGTCTTGTCATCGTGGCCGCGGGCGTGTTTGTGTGCGTCTATGGCAACATGCTCTTTCGCTTCGTGCTGGCGGTCATCGGTTTTGCGATTGGCTTCTACGCGATGATGGCGATCATCCCCCCCACGAACGTGGCGCTTCAACTGCTTCTGGCGATCATCGTGGGCGGCATTGCGGCGGCGGTGCTCTATAGCCTGTTCCGGTTGAGTCTCCACATTGCGGGCGCGCTGCTTGGGGCAGTGGTCGTCCTGGCCGTGCTTTCCCTGATCGGGTGGGCAGGCCCCGGCGCGAACATGGGCATTCTCGGTTGGATCCTGGTGCTTGCCGGCGCCGGTGTCGTCGGCTTCCTCGGCAATCGGCTCGGCAACGCGATCATCCCGCTGTCCACTTCTCTCGTCGGCGCCGCGCTGATCGTCCTCGGCCTCTCGAAGATGTTCATGCAGAATGTCGGTGCGACGTCGAACGATCCGATCGCGGTCATGTCGACGGGCTTCGGGTTCGTGCTGTTTATCGTGCTGGCGGTGATCAGCGCGCTCGCGCAGTTCCAGATCGCGGACCTTCGCCGGCGCCTGCTGCGACTCTGAGCTTCGGTCGATGTCCGACGCAACCGCTCCTGCGAAGTCAGCGCCGGTGGGCCGCCTGTATTACCTGGACTGGTTGCGGGTCATCATCATCGGCATGGTGTTCCTCGGCCATAGCGTGATGCCGTTTAGCGGCCTGCCGTGGCTGATCACCGCAGATGACCGGCTGCGATTCGGCCCGTTTCTGACTGCGGTGGGCAACCAGTTCGCCATGCCGGTCATGTTTCTGATTGCCGGCGCGGGCGCGTACTTCTCGTTGCGGAAGCGCGCGCCCGCGAAGTTTGCCCGCGAGCGGCTGCTGCGGCTCGGACTGCCCTACCTCCTGTTCAGCTTACTCCTTTCGCCGATCCAGGCGTACTATGCGGCGCGCAACGCGGGGACGTACAGCGGGCCGTTCTTCCCGGACTTTCTGCCGCGCTTCTTCAACTTCGACGGCTTCGTCCGGTTTGACCTGTCCTTTCTCGGCCACTACGGTTATCACCTGTGGTTTCTGGGGTACCTGCTCTTCTTCTCGCTCGCCTTTCTGCCGGTGATCGCTTATCTGAAGGGCGCGGGCGGGCAGCGGCTCACGGAGAGGTGCGCGGCGATCGGCGAGCGCAGGGGCGGGCTGCTGCTGCTGTTCCTGCCGTTTGCGTTGCTGCAACTGATCCTGTTCCCGCTGTTTCCGCAGTACCAGGGGTGGGCGAACACGGCTTTCTGGGGCAGCTTTTTCATCCTGGGCTATCTCTTTTACTCGAACCCGCGCTTTGTCGCCGCGCTGCGGCGAGACTGGAAGATCTGGGCTGCGGCAGCGGTCGCGACAACGCTCGCAATGGCACTGATCGCGCTGCTGGGCTTTCTGCGTATCTCGCCGCTGATCAACGCGGTGCGCGACAACCCTGATCTCATCGAGCGCGTCCTGGCCGGTCCGCTGGATGCCGCGCGGAAGGCCGAGCTGGTGACGCCGCTCGTTGCGAGCTATCTCAGCATGGCCTTGCTGTTCAACTTCAACGCGTGGTCGCTGGGCCTGCTGGTGATGGCGCTGGCGATGATCTGGCTGAACTTCGAGAATCGGACGCTGAAGATGACGAGCGGGCCGTCGATGCCGTTTTACGTGTTCCACCATCCGGCGATCGTTATTATCGGTTTCTATGTGGTGCAGTTGGGGTGGGGCGCGCTGCCGGAGTTCTTCTTGCTGGCTGTGTCTGCCTTCGCTGTATCGTGCGCGGTTGTGGCGTTCTTCATCGCGCCCTGGAATCCGTTGGCTGCGGTGTTCGGCGCGCGGCCGAAGCGGCGGCGAGAAGCCGCGAGACT
This sequence comes from uncultured Anaerolineales bacterium, assembly GCA_964588925.1. Lineage (GTDB taxonomy): Bacteria > Chloroflexota > Anaerolineae > CG2-30-64-16 > CG2-30-64-16 > JALOOB01. Next base: position 3,922 of record CAZPTI010000114.1, read on the forward strand.
GCCGGAGGCGCCGGCGGGATAGGATTGATCACGCGAACTGTTAAGGTTCCTACCGGCCGCGCGCGGCCGACGCATCAGGGGTTGCGAAGCGCACTGGCTTTGCGCTATAATCAGCAGCGTCAACAGCGTCGGTTCTCGACGGGGCAGTTGCCGGGGAGAGAAAAACCTCCCACTCGGAGTGATCCGAGGTGGGAGGTTTGGGTTAACGGACTAGAGCACCCCAGGCAGGATTCGAACCCGCGGCCTACTGATCCGAAGTCAGTCGCTCTATCCACTGAGCTACTGGGGCATGATCAGTTGAATTATAACATTGCGCGGGACGTAGGGCAAAGAACGGGCGCAAGACGGTGAACGTATGAGTTGGGAATCACTTCGCGACCATCTGCCGAAAAGCTATTCGCCGCAGGATCAGGCGTTGGTCCGCCGCGCGTATGAGTTCGCAGACGAGGCGCACGCGGGGCAGCGACGCAAGTCGGGCGAGGCGTATATCGCGCATCCAGAGGCGGTCGCCACGGTGCTGGCGGACCTCCGCCTCGACGCGCGCACTGTGGCCGCGGCGCTGCTGCACGACGTGGCGGAGGACACGCCCAACAAGGTGCCGGTGCTGATCGAGGAGTTCGGCCCGGAAGTGGCGAGCATGGTCGACGGCGTGACCAAGCTGGAGCACGTCTCGGACATGGCCGCGCTGCCTGACAGCCGCGACCCCAAGATTGAAAGCTTCCGCAAGATGCTGCTGGCGATGGTCAACGACGTGCGCGTCGTGTTGATCAAGCTGGCGGACCGCCTGCACAACATGCGCACGCTGGCCGCGATGCCGCCGGAAAAACAGCAGCGCATCTCGCGCGAGACGTTGGACGTGTACGCGCCGCTGGCGAGCGTACTGGGCATTTACGCGATCAAGTGGGAGCTGGAGGATCTGGCGTTCCGCTACCTGGAGCCGGACACGTACGTCAAGATGAAGGGCGAGCTGGCGGAGCGCCGGGAGGAGCGCGAGGCGTATGTCAACATGGTGATCCAGACGCTGCGCTCCGAGCTAACCAAACATGGCATTCAGGCGACGATTTCCGGCCGGCCCAAGCATATCTACAGCATCTGGCGGAAGATGAAGCGCAAGGGCGTGACGTTCGACCAGATTTATGACCAGCACGGCCTGCGCGTGATCGTCCAGGACATCCCGGATTGCTATGCTGCGCTCGGCGTGGCGCATTCGCTCTGGCGTCCTATCCCCGGCGAATTCGACGATTACATCGCGAGCCCCAAGGAGAACCAGTACCAGTCGCTGCACACCGCAGTGGTCGGCCCGAATGGACGCCCCCTCGAAGTGCAAATCCGCACGCCGGATATGGACCGGATCGCGGATGTCGGCATCGCCGCGCACTGGCGCTACAAGTCGCAGACGCGGCACGACGAGGCGTACGAGCGGAAGATCCAGTGGCTGCGCTCGGTGTTGGACTGGGGGCAGCAGGAGCACACGGGCGGCAGTGAGTTTCTCGCCACCGCGCGGGATGAGTTGTTCAAGGACCGCGTCTACGTGTTTACGCCGGCGGGTGAAGTTATCGACCTGCCTGCGGGTTCGACGCCGATTGACTTTGCGTACCGCGTGCATACGGACATCGGGCATCGGTGCCGCGGGGCGAAGGTGCGCGGCAAGCTGGTCAGCCTCGACACGGTGTTGCAGAGCGGCGACCAGGTGGAAATTCTGACGGCGAAGCGCGGCGGGCCAAGTCGTGACTGGCTGAACCCGCACCTGAACTTCGTCAAGACATCGCGCGCGCGCACGAAGATCCGCCAGTGGTTCAAGCAGCAAAACCGCGAGGAGAACATCACCGCGGGCCGCGAACTGCTGGAGCGCGAGCTGCATCGGCTGGGCGTGGAGCACATGACCTACGGCGAGGTGGCCGCGCTGTTCGGGCACCAGAACCAGGACGACTTCCTGGCCGAGCTGGGGACGGGCGACATCACGTCGGCGGACATTGCCAAGCGCGTGCTCAACCTGAACAAGCCGGAGGAAGTGCTTAAGGAGGCGCACGCGGAGCTGCCGCAGGCCGACCAGCCGCAGAAGCGCATTGAGCCGAAGGTGGACGGGATCGCGGTGCAGGGGACGGGCAACCTGCTCACGGTGATGTCGCGCTGCTGCAATCCGATGCCGCCGGATGAGATTGTGGGCTTTGTGACGCGCGGCCGGGGTGTTTCCGTGCATCGCAAGGACTGCCCAAACGTGCTGCGCCTCGACCGTGAGCGGTTGATTCGCGTGGACTGGGGCGAGACGCCGCCTCAGTTGTCACGCGTGAAGATTCGCGTGATGGCCTATGACCGCGCGGGGCTGCTGAAGGACATCGTCGAGGTGCTGGACCTGGAGAACATCAACATGGAGGACGCGTCCGCTGTGACGGCGCGGCGTGATAACCTGGCGATGATTACGGCCACACTGGAAGTGCGCGACGCGGAGCAGTTGGATCGGGTGCTGTACAAGATCAACCAGGTGCAAAACGTCCGGGAAGTTCGGCGACAGAAGGGGTAACAAGAAACCAGATTTCTGTCAGAAACCTGGTTTCTATATCGGTTGCCCAAAATGCAGGGGCGGAGTTACCTTCCGCCCCGTTTAGTTTAACCGCCGGGCCGAGGTGTGGCCGGCAGCTTGTCGAGCGTCCAGTTGCGGACGATGTTGGCGGCTGCGCGGATGTCGGCGAGCCACTTATCGAACGCTTCCTGCTTCTTCTGCGCCACCGTGTAGGCGTCCAACTCGCGGTTCGGGTCGCGTTCTTCCACCTGGATGATGTGGTAGCCGAACTGCGTCTTCACCGGATCGCTGATTTGCCCCGCTTGCAGCGCGAAGGCGGCGTCCTCGAATTCCTGCACGAAGCCCCCGCCCCGCGCGTACCAGCCGAGCTCACCACCAGCGGTCTTGCTGCCAGAGTCGTCGGAGTACTGGACGGCGAGGGATGCGAAGTCCTCGCCCGCATCGAGCCGTTTGCGGATGTCCTGCGCCAGCACCAGCGCTTCCGCTTCGGTCCGCGGAGCCGGGGTTGGCTCGGGGGTCGGTGTGGCGGTGGAGCCAGGCGCAACGGTCGGGGTTGCGGTGGCGTCCGGGCCGGGCGTGGCAGTCGGCTCAGGCGTCGGCTGTGGCGTGCGGACGGCGATCAGAATGTGGCGCAGGCGAATCTGCTCCGCCGTGGTCGGCACGTCTGCCGTTACCGCCTCGAACAACTTCTGCTGGAGCAGGCTGTACTCAGCCAGCTTACGAAAGTCGGCCTCGGTGAAGCCGCTCGCCGCGTTGGCGGAGTCGAGATACCGCTTGAACTCGTCCTTGTACGCCTGCTCGCTGATCGGCGTGGCCGTCGGCAGGGGCGTGGCGGTCGGCGTGATCGTGCCCGTCGGCGTAGGCGTCGGCGGGGTCGCGGTCGCGACGGCGGTCGCGGTCAGGTCGGGCGTGCGGGTCGGGAACGGGGTTGGCGTCTCGCGGTAGAAGCCGAAGGCTTGCTCGATCGCCTTGTCGATCTCGGCGTCCGTGACCGTGATGCCGCGCTGCTTCGCCTGTTCGCGCAGGAGCTCCAGGTCGACCATCTGGTCGAGCACTTGCAGCCCGACGCCCTGCGGATCGCTGACCGCCTGACCCTGCTGCGCCTGTTGGTACCAGGCGAACTTGACCTGCTTCTGATAGTCCTGCAGCCCGATGCGCTGGCCGTTGACGGTTGCCACCGGCTGGCGCGGTTTGATCACCAGTTCCTGGATGACGCCCGCGAGAATGATGAGCAGCAGGACGGCGCCGACGCCGGCCAACGCAAGTGTGAGGCGGCGGTTGGCCTCCTCATCCCTGCGGCGGCGATGGGCCTGCTTCTTGGTTTCCTCGCGCTCGGCTTCCTCAATACGCTTCGACATATGTCATCAACCGTAGCGGCGGATGTGCTCGGCAGTATAGGGGAGCAGCGCCAGGTAGCGCGCGCGCTTGACGGCCTGAGTCACCCGGCGCTGGTGTCGCGCGCAGGTGCCGGTGCGGCGCCGCGATTCGATCTGGCCGGTGTCGGAGACGAACCGGCGCAGCAGATTAATGTCCTTGTAGTCGATCTTGTCGATCTTGTCGACGCAAAACTGGCAGATCCGGCGGCGCTGGAAGCGTCCCCGGCCGCCCGGACCGCCGCGCCCGCGGCGTTCGGGGCGTTCACCGCGCTCGCCACGTTCGGGAGCCGGCGCGCCGTTTACTTCTCGTTCTTCCGTCATGTTTATCGCTCCATGCGACAGGGGCGGCCGGTCGGCCTAGAACCCCATTTCCTCTTCGTAATCGAACTCATCCGGTTCGCTGCCGGGGCGGCTGTCGAGGATCATCATCTCGTTAGCGACCACCTCGGTGCGCGAGTGACGCTGTCCGTCCGGATCGTCCCAACTCCGCGTTTGCAGCCGTCCTTCGACATACACGCGCGAGCCCTTGCGCAGGTACTGGTTGCAAATCTCCGCCAGGTTGCCCCAGGCGACGACGTTGAACCATTCCGTGGCCTCGCGGCGCTCGCCGGCGCTGGTCGTCCAGCCGCGGCTGACTGCCACGCTGAACGCCGTGACCGGCTTACCGCTCGGCGTATAGCGCATTTCGGGATCGCGGCCCAGGTTGCCGATAATCAGGACTTTGTTTAACCCTCTTGCCACGGTCCACTTGTCCTCTCCACTGTCAAGCCGTGGATTACTCCTCGTCGAGGCGGATCACCAGGTGCCGGATGACTTTTTCATCCAGCCGCAGGTTGCGCTCGAGCTCGCGGCTCGCGCTCGGAGTGAGCTGGAAATTGACTTGCAGGTAAATACCTTCGGTTTGCTTCTTGATGGGGAACAGCATGGAACGGCGGCCCCAGACGTTGGTCTCGGAAACCGTGCCGTTGGCGCTCGTGATCCAACCGCTGATGCGATTGGTCAGATTTGCGAGACCCTCATCGTCCAACTGAGCCGTGGCGATGACGACCATTTCATAATCGCGCAGAACATCAGACATACCGCGCCGATACCTCCTTTCTTCGGAAATACTCCGCGCCCACTGGAGCGGAGATTGCCGCCGGTGAACACGGCCGGGTGGCCGCACGCCAGGGGCAAAAAGGGCGAGGGCATGAGCCCTCGCGCGGTAAGAGGGACTATAACATAATGTCAGGTTGAGAGCAAAATCAACCGTCCCCTTTTGCGCGGGCGAGGAAGCGGGAGGCGATGAAGCTGGTGAGCACGGAGAACGCGCCGACGCCGACGAGGATGAGGACTGCGCCAACGGCGCGGCCGGCGTTGGTGACCGGGACTTCATCCCCGTAACCGACTGTGGCAATGCTGGCGATCACATACCATACAGCGTCGCTGCCCGATTGGATGGTGGCGTTTGGGGCTCGAGGCTCAATGATGGCGATCGCGAGCGCGCCAAAGGTGACGACGAGGAGCACGAGGGACGCGACCATGAAGACGGCGCTCTCGGCAAGGCGGCGACGGGCCTCCTGGCGGATCTCACTCTCTGCCGTGTGCGCGAGGCGGAACCACAGCTTGAGGCTGCGGAGGATGCGTAAGAGGCGCAGAAGCGGGTGAAGCGGGAGGCTGCCGAGGAGGTCGACCCAGCCCCACTCGATGAAGAAGTAGCGTCTTCTGTTGTGGCTGCCGAGCAGGCGGAGGAGGAAATCGCCTAGCAGGATGACGGCGTTGATGGTGTCGATGATGGCGAGCACCTCGCGCGCGGGCCGGGGCAGCGGGATGAGATAGTATGCGATGAGGACGGCGAGCGCATTGAGGCTGACGATGCCGATGAAGGCGCGATAGCTCAACTGCTCGACATAGGACTGCGCGTCCAGGTCTTCTTCCTGAATGCGGGCGGCCTCGGAAAGCCGGAGCCGCGGCGGTTTGTTGTCGTTGGCAACGGTCATGCTGCACCTGCGCGAGGAGGAATGTGGCGGTTATTTGCATTCTCGCGCAGGGGGGAGTATAATGGCAAGCGTCGTCGGGGAGTAGCGCAGCCAGGCTAGCGCGCACGGTTCGGGTCCGTGAGGTCGGAGGTTCAAATCCTCTCTCCCCGACTGAGACCACAAGGGTAGGTGATGCGACGACCCTTGTGGTCTTTTTCGTTAAGGGTGTTGACCACACGGCTGCTCAAAATGACCAGCTGTGTGGTCTCGAGGGTGCAGACTCTGGGCAAGCGTCAGACCCCAAGGGTAGACAAGGTGACAGCCGTGTGGTCTGAGGAGGAGACGACGCTCGTGAAGAGATCACACGGCTCGTTTGTCCTCCTGCCATCGCTCGCGTTGTAGCAGCCTCATGCGTCCTGTCGGCCAGCAGTCTGGATCGTCTTCGCGTGATCGGTGTTCATTCCTGGACTATCGGGATTCAACGTTGAACTCCGTAGTTACGGCATAGCGGACGGCTAGGTGTCAAGACTACGGATGGACGGCTGCGCAAAACCCGATTTCTTAAGATACGGAATCGTCTGCGGCCCTTCGGGCAGTACACAGATGCGCGCGGACGAGCCCAGCTTCTCCCGCAGGCTCGCTACGAGCGCGACGATGTCGCGACACGGCTCAAGTAGCGCGCCGCGCAACTGGGCATCGGTGAGGTTGTCTGTGTAGACGTAGATATCCGCCTTGAGCTGGAGCTGCGCCTGGATCTGCGCCTGCCACTGATCTTGCTTCAGGAACCCCGGCGCGGTGATCGTGTCGAGCAGCTCGCGCGGGCCGGGCGCCTCGGCCAGAAGCTGGCCGTACAACCCGTAGTTGGGGATGCCATCCCAGCAGTCCGCTGCGCAGATAATCGCGCCGTTGGGCTTCACCACCTGCGCGGCCGCGCTCATGCCCTTGACCGCCTGGTAGAGGTTCAGGTCAAGCGGGTAGCCGGAGTTCGTCGTGACGACGATGTCAAACGGCTCGTCCGCCGCAGCCATCGCGGTCTCCCTGGCGAACACGCACCCTGCCGCGTGCGCGCGCCGCAGATCGCCGGCAAAGACACCGGTGACAGCCTTGTCGCGGTTGAGCGTCACGTTGCAGAGGAACGCGCCGCCGACCATCTCCGCGACCTCCGTGACCTCTTCCCAGATCGGATTGCCTTCCGTCACGCCCCAGGTCGCGTTCGGGTTCGCGATCATCCCCGCGTCGTGGTTGCCGAGCACGGTGCGCTGCCCGGCCATGCCTGGCATGAGCGCTTTGCCGCCGCCGGAGAAGCCGGCGAAGAAGTGTGGCTCGATGAACCCCGTCAACACCTTCACGTCGCACGCGGCCACCTCGCGGTTGATCCATACTTCGTGCCCGCGCGACGTGACACCCATGCAGATCTGTGTATGGGGATCAAAGGCGTCGTTCTGGACAAGCCGGTATTGGTCGAGCAGCCCGCCGATCATCCCGCGCAGCTCGCTTTCCGTGTTGGGCCGATGCGTGCCGAGCGCGTTGAACAGGGTGATGTTCTCGCGCGGCACGTGCGCCAGCTCGGCCAGCATCGCGGGCAGGATCAGGTGATGCGGTGTCGGACGCGTGATGTCTGAAAAGATGATGCCCACTTTGTCTGCGGGCCGGACGCGGTCGCGCAGCGCAGGGCTGGCGATTGGCGCGCGCAGCGCGGCGGCGACTGCTACGGCAGGATCGGCCAGCGCGGGGACGAAGCGCGGCTCGACCATCGTCACGTCCCACTCGTCGGGCAGGTCGATGTCCAGCCCGGCCTTGCCGTAAGCGAGTTTGATGCGCATCCCTCTACTCCACGTTGCGGATGCCAGACAGGTCGCGCAGCAACTTGCGCACGAGCTCGAATTCGATCATGTGTGGCCCCTCTCACCGAAAGTCCGAGTATCCTGAATCGCGATGCAAGCAAGATTTGCAAGACCGGCGCGAACTGGGCCCGGGTGCCCTAACAGATCCACGAGCCAACGTGGTCACGGGATACGTCGGGAAGGCCGTGTTCGCTGACCCCGGCGCTACGTGCGCCGCGTCCCCGCACTCGCCGAAATCACCTGTGTCATTGTAATCGAAATCCCGCGCGAAGGCAGCGCACGCGTATGCGCAGGAGGGCATTCGCGTTGTTACTGTTGTGCCGGGCACGGGAGGACTGGTAGCTCGATCCAGTTCTGTCCATTGGCCGCAGTTCATGCAATCCAAACCTTCACTTGACTCACTACAGATTGCATCGCTTGCTTACATCGTTGAGCGGAACGACGCGCGGTTGCAAGGACAAGCGGGAGGGGGTGATGAAGCGCCCAAAACGTGGAGCCGAGACCGGAGACGGAGGACCGCGGGAGGGACTTAACGATCAGGGAGTGCTTTCTGTCTGCTAGAGTGTCACTTCACGCTTGATCGAGCTTTCGCGGACGATGAGCTCGGGCTGAAGGACCTCGCTCACTGTGGCGGTCTTATCCTCGCGGTCGCGCTGCGCTTCGATCAGATTGACAAGCCGCTCCACTGCCAGTCGGCCGATCTCCATGTGACGCAGGTGCACGGTAGTCAGCGCAGGCCAGTAGACGGCGGATTCCGGCGTGTTGTCAAAGCCGACCACGGCTAGTTCACCGGGCACACGCACTCTATGGGTGTGCGCGGCGCGCAGCACGCCCAGTGCCATCTGGTCGTTTCCGGCCACAACGGCGTCGAGTTCCGGCCGCCGGGCCAGTAATTCGTTCAGCGCGCGCTCGCCGCTCACCGCGGACCAGTCTCCGTATGCAATCGCGTCGTCATCCCGGGGCAGGCCGGCGGAGCGCAGCGCATCCCCCCAGCCGGCCTGGCGCTCGCGCGCAACCCACCACGACAGCGGACCGTTGATCAGCCCGATATTGCGGCAGCCCTCGTCGATTAAGTGGCGTGTCGCGATTACCGCACCTGCATGATGGTCCATCGTGACGATGGAACGGCCTTCCTGGGGGGGCACGAAAAGCGAGATGATAGGCAAGGAGAGGGCCGTGATCTCTCCAGATAGCTCCGGAACACCCCAGATCACTCCGTCCACGCGGCGCGTCGTCAGCGCCGTCAACAGCGCCGCGCTGTCGACCAGCCCGGGCCGGTTGACGAGATGCAGCAAGAGCGAGTAGCCCAACTCGCTCGCTGCGCTCTCGACCCCGACCAACGTGCGTGACGCGCCGTAGTACTCGAGACGGCCTATAACTACTGCGAGCGAATAGCTGCGGCGATCCACCAGGCTCCGCGCGACGAGGTTCGGCTGGTAGCCGAGCTCTTCAATCGCACGGAAGATGCGCTGCCGCGTTTCCTCGGCCACCGGCCGGCGCCGCGTCAACGCGTTGGAGACCGTGCCGGTCGACACGCGCGCCTGCCGCGCAACTTCCTTGATCGTGATCGTCATCGCTGCTCTTTGTCGGGTCGCTAGTGATGCTTTGTGATCCGCGGGGTCACATCCACCAACGGATACAGTTCCTCAATCCGCCGCACCAGGTCGGGCGAAAGCTCGAGATCTGCGGCCTTGAGGTTTTCGTCGAGTTGTCGCTCGCTGGTCGCCCCCAGGATCGCGCTCGTTACGTCCGCGCGCGTCAGCAGCCACGCGATCGCCAGTTGCGCGGCGCTGGCGCCCACCTCGCGACCGAGCGCGGCCAGTTGCTGCGCGGTGGCGCGGTTCTCGTCACTCCAGTATAACTGCTGCATGTACGTTCCGCGAACCGGGTCGGCCCCGCGGCTGCCGGGCGGCGGCGGTTCACCGGGCGCGTATTTCGCGCTCAACATGCCGTGCGCCAGCGGCGAAAAGGTGACGTTGCCGATCCCCTCGGACCGCGTCAGGGGGAAGAGGTCGAGTTCGGGATACCGGTAGAGCAGGTTGTAGCGCGGCTCGGTCAACGCCATCGGCCGCGCGCCGATCTGCCGCGCCACCGCCTGCGCCTGCGCGATGAGGGTCGCCGGCCACTCGCTCACCGCCCAGTAGATGATCTTCCCGCGCCGCGCCAGGTCCTCCACCGCGCGCACCATCTCCTCGAGCGGCACGGTCGGATCGGGCCGGTGGAACATCAACACGTCCACGTATTCCATGCCCAGCCGCTGCAGGCTGGCGTCGCACTGCTCGATGATCGCCTTCGCGGACAGCCCGCTCTCGTTCGGCCGGTCGCCCATCTTGCCGAACACCTTGGTCAGGAGTACGTAAGAGGAGCGGCGATACGGCTTCAGGTATTTGCCGAGGATCCGCTCTGCCTCGCCGCGGCTGTACGCGTTAGCCGTGTCGAAGAAGTTGACGCCTGCATCGTACGCCTTCCCGATGAGCCGGCCGGAGGCCGCCTCATCGCAAGTGTCGCCGATGGTGAAGAAACTGCCAAGTCCGAGACAACTGAGACGGGCACCCCATTTGCCCATTTGACGGTACTGCATCATGTCCTCCTGAAAGATGTCTTGCGACGCCGGAGCGAAACCCGGCGCCCTGCTCGCTCATGCGGCGGGCAGGTGCGCCGCGGCCCAGGCGATGTCCAGTTCGTGCAGCCTGGCGAGGCCGGGCGCGCCGGGCCGCGGGTCCCAGCCCATCATCCCGTAATACAGGCTGAGCGCCTCCTCGAGCGCGGCCGGGTTGACCGGCTTCTCGAAGCTCGACGGCGTGCGGAACGGCTCGCTCAACCGCGGGGGCAGCCGGTCATCCGCGCGCGACAGCCCTTCGCGCAGGTTGAAGATGCGCGCCAGCGTGATCCCGCGCTGCGCGGCC
>CAZPTI010000115.1:0-14523 GCA_964588925.1 uncultured Anaerolineales bacterium
GCTGGGGCGTGGGCGGCATCGAGGCGGAGGCCGTCATGCTCGGCCAGCCGATCTACATGCTCACGCCGCAGGTTGTCGGCTTCAAGCTGACCGGCCAACTGCCCGAAGGATCGACCGCAACCGATCTCGTGCTCATTGTGACGCAGATGCTCCGCGCGCGAGGGGTCGTCGATAAGTTCGTCGAGTTTTACGGCCCCGGGCTGTCCAAACTGAGCCTGCCTGACCGCGCCACGATCGCCAACATGGCGCCGGAGTACGGCGCGACGATGGGCTTCTTCCCGGTCGATGACGAGACGCTGAACTATCTGGCGCTCAGCGGGCGGCCGGAGGAACTGGTCGACCTGGTGGAGCGGTACACGAAGGAGCAGGGGCTTTTCCGCACGGACGGTATGCCCGATCCCGTCTTCACGGACAACCTCGAACTGGACATGTCGACCGTCGTGCCGAGCATGGCCGGGCCGCGGCGGCCGCAGGACCGCGTGGTCTTGCAGGACGTGGGGGCGAGCTTCAAGAAGGCGCTGCCCGCAGCCGTTCCCGCGCCGCAGGGGGCATTTGGCAACGGCAGCGTTGTTATCGCGGCGATCACTTCGTGCACCAACACGAGCAACCCGAGCGTGATGGTCGCGGCGGGGCTGCTGGCGAAGAAGGCCGTGGAGAAGGGCTTGCAGGTCAAGCCGTGGGTCAAGACGAGCCTCGCGCCCGGCTCGAAAGTGGTCACGCGCTATTTCGATGAGGCGGGGCTGTCGGCATATCTCGACATGCTCGGCTTTGCCACGGTTGGCTACGGCTGCACGACGTGCATCGGCAACAGCGGGCCGCTGCCGGAGGAGATCAGCAAGCAGATCAACGAGGGCGACCTTGCGGTGGCCGCGGTGCTTTCGGGCAACCGCAACTTCGAGGGCCGCGTGCATCCGCTGGTCCGCGCCAACTACCTCGCCAGCCCGCCGCTGGTGGTCGCGTACGCGCTGGCCGGAACAGTCGACATCGACATGACGCAAGACCCCATCGGGACGGGCAGCGACGGCGAGCCGGTGTATCTGCGCGATATCTGGCCGTCGCAGGATGAAATCCGGCAAACGATCCGCGCCTCTCTGCACCCGGAGATGTTCCGCCAGCAGTACGGCAACGTGTTCACGGGCAACGAGATGTGGAATGCGGTCGCGGTGCCGGAGGAGGCGTCGTACCAGTTCGACCCGAACAGCACGTATATCGCCGAACCGCCGTACTTCATCAATCTGGCGACCGAGCCGGGCGTGCCGACGGACATCGTGGGCGCGAAGGCGCTGGCCTACCTGGGCGACAGCGTGACAACCGACCACATTTCGCCTGCGGGCAACATCGCGGCGAAGAGTCCCGCGGGCAAGTACCTGTTGGAGCGCGGGGTGCCGGAGATCGACTTCAACCAGTACGGCGCGCGACGCGGCAATCACGAGGTGATGGTGCGGGGCACGTTCGCCAACATCCGCATCCGCAACAAGCTCGTGCCGGGCGTGGAGGGCGGCTACACGGTGCATCAGCCGACCGGCGAGCAGATGTCGATCTACGACGCGGCGATGCGCTACCAGGCGGAGGGCACGCCGCTGATCGTCATCGCAGGCAAGGAGTACGGCACTGGCTCCAGCCGCGACTGGGCCGCGAAGGGGCCATACCTGCAGGGGGTCAAGGCCGTCATCGCGGAGAGCTTTGAGCGCATCCACCGCAGCAACCTGGTCGGGATGGGCATCCTGCCGCTGGTGTTCCTGCCCGGTGAGAACGCGGAGAGCCTGGGCCTGACCGGTTTCGAGACGTTTGACATTGTGGGGTTGGGCGCGGACATGACGCCGAAGCAGGTCTACACAGTGCGCGCGATCGATGCTGAGGGCAACGAGAAGACGTTCAACGCTCAGTCGCGCATCGACACGCCTGTCGAGGTGAACTATTACCGCAACGGCGGCATCCTGCAGACGGTGCTGCGGCAGATGTTGAAGGCGTAACGCAAATGGCTGAGGCAGCCGATGTCGCGCGGCCCGTTCTTGCCGGCGAACCCGAGGTGGTTTCGGCCTACCTTTTCGGGTCCGCGGCGAGTGGCCGCGGCCATCGGTTCAGCGATGTCGATATCGCGGTGCTGTGGTCGGATACGTTGACTCGCGACGAGCAATTCCGACGCGAGCTTGATCTGGGCGCGCGGCTGGAAGAGGCTTTCAACACGCGTGTCGATCTGGTCAATCTGAACCGCGCCGCCCCTTTTGTGGCGTTTCAGGTGCTCAAGACGGGCGAGCTGATCTTTGACCGCGATACTGACACGCGCAGCCTGTGGGTCATGCGCGCGCTCAACACCTATTACGATCAGCAGCGTTACTTTGACTACTGGAATGCGTGCGCGTTGGAACGGTTTCAGGAGAGAGGCATGACCGGTGGACCAGAGAGTCCTCGCCACCCGACTTCGTAGGCTGCAAGGCTTTGTGGAGAGCCTGCGCGCATTGCTGCCGGTCAGCCGCGATGCGTACCTGGCGGACGACCGGCTGCAAGGGTTTGTCGAGCGCCGGCTCCAGTTGTCGATACAGGCTTGCATGGATATCGCGAGCTACCTCGTCGGTCAGCTCCGGTTGAGCGCGCCTGACAACGCGGGGAACGTCTTTCAGGTGCTGGCTCGCGAGGGCGTTATTGAGCGCGAGCTGGGTGCCTGGATGGCGGGCATGGTGCGTTTCCGAAATATCCTGGTGCATGATTACCTTGATGTTGACTCTGATCGAGTGTATGAGCATTTTGCGAACGAGCTGGACGACTTCGATAAGTTTGCGCGCCAGATCATCGGGCGCTTTCTGACCGACGCGCCCCGACCGGGCGACCTGTATCCGACTGAGCAAAGCTAGAGGCAGGTGACATAATGGCATATTCCAAAATTGTCGTTCCCCCTGATGGCGAGCGCATCACCGTGCGCGAGGGTAAGCTGCATGTGCCGGATAACCCGATCCTGCTGTGGATCGAGGGGGACGGCATCGGGCCGGATATCATGCGGGCGTCGATGCGCATCTGGGACGCGGCCGTGCAGAAGGCGTATGGCGGGCAGCGCCGCATCTCGTGGATGGAGATTTTTGCGGGTGAGAAGGCCGCGAACCTGTTCGGCGGCGACTATTTCCCCGCGGAAAGCCTGGACGCGATCCGCGAGTTCCAGGTCGGCATCAAGGGGCCGCTTACGACGCCGGTCGGTGGCGGCTTCCGCAGCCTGAACGTTGCGCTTCGCAAGGACCTCGACTTGTACGCGTGCATCCGGCCGGTGAAGTGGTATCCCGGCGTGCCCAGTCCGCTGCGCCACCCGGAGCTGGTTGACGTGGTGATCTTCCGCGAGAACACGGAGGATGTGTACGCGGGCGTGGAGTACAAGGCCGGCTCGCCGGAGGCGCAGAAGGTGGAGCGGTTCCTGAAGGACGAGATGGGCGCGAAGTTCTGGGCGAATTCGGGCATCGGCATCAAGCCGATCAGCGAGTTTGGCTCGAAGCGGCTGATCCGCAAGGCGCTCCAGCACGCGGTCAGCAAGCGCCGTCGCAGCGTGACGTTCGTCCACAAGGGGAACATCCAGAAGTTCACCGAGGGCGCGTTCATGCAGTGGGGTTACGAGCTGGCGCGCGACGAGTTCGGTGATGTGACCATCACCGAGCAGCAGTTGTGGGACGAGCACGGCGGGAAGCAGCCCGCGGACAAGATCGTGGTGAAGGATCGCATCGCAGACATCATGTTCCAGCAGATGTTGCTGCGGCCGGCCGAGTACGACGTGATCGCGACGCCGAACCTGAACGGCGACTACCTGAGCGACGCAGTGGCGGCCGAGGTGGGCGGCGTGGGCATTGCGCCCGGCGCGAACATCGGCGACACGATGGCCGTCTTTGAGGCGACGCACGGCACCGCGCCGAAGTACGCGGGGCAGGACAAGGTCAACCCCGGCAGCCTGCTCCTCTCCGGTGTGATGATGCTCGACTACATCGGCTGGGACGAGGCCGCGTCGGCGATTGCAGAGGCGTACACGCAGACGGTGGCCGACCGCATCGTGACCTACGACTTCGCGCGGCAGATGGACGGCGCGCGCGAGGTGAAGACGTCCGAGTTCGCGTCTGCGGTCATTGAGCGGCTCTAAAGAGCCGAGCGACTGTAGAGCGCGACGAGACCGCCGCGAGTTACGCGAGTTTGACTAGTTCGCGTAACTCGTGGCGGCCTCCTGTTCTTCTCTTATCTGACCTACTGATTTTTTGGGTGGTTCCTCGCCCGTAACTTACCAGTTCCTCTCGGTGTGTTTCCCTTTGGCTGCTGCTATAACGTGGTTGTACGGCGGCAGGCATCTCGGCCGCAGCAGCTAATTACTCTTTGGGGGAAACATGTTTCGCGCTCTTCGCATCGTCACAGCACTCGTCCTCGTCGCAGTCGTCCTCTCCTCGTGCTACCCGTTCCAGGGCACGACCGTCCGCACCGCCAACGGCCCCGAGATCGTCGGGTCGCGCAAGCTCGTTGACCGCACCTTCGACTTGACCGGCTTCACCGCGGTCGAGATCCACAACGGCGCGCAGGCGCAGATCAGCAAGGGCGACACGACTAGCGTTGTGATCACGGTCGACGACAACGTCGCCGGTTATCTGGACGTTCAGAAGGTCGACAACCGGCTCGTTATCAGCCTGAAGGACGGCAGCTACAAAAACATTACGTTCAAGGCCGCGATCACTGTGCCCGAACTGACCGGCGCGGCGGCGACCGGCGGCAGCCGACTCTCATTCGGTCCCTTCACCACTTCCTCCGCATTGACCTTTAACGCCAGCGGCGGCGCCAGCATCACGGGTGAGATCGAGGGCGGGGACACGACCGTGATCGCTTCCGGCGGCGCGGATGTGACGCTCAAGGGGAAGGCCGCGAAGCTGATTCTCAACCATTCCGGTGGCGGCACGGTCCGGCTCGGCGAGTTCGCGGCGAACGACGCGGCGGTGCTCGTGACGGGCGGCAGCGACAGCGAGATCAATGCGTTCGGGAGTGTGACGGGCAGCGTGTCGGGCGGCGGCGAGTTGAAGGTGAACGGCCCCGCGACGGTGAACGTGACGACGAGCGGGGGTGGGAAGGTCACGAAGTAGGGGCGGAAGAGCGGCGCGCCTGTGCGGGTGGGCACGCGGCCATCTCGAATAAGCGAATGCGGGGTCGAACAAGCGAATCACGATGAGATGTTGTGGGCAACCAGCAGCATTTCGCCGCCGAATTCGTTTATTCGACCCCGCATTCGCTTATTTGAGATGGCCGCGTATCGGCTCACGCGCGCACCCCTGTTCACCCCTTACGCGCGGTTGCCCGCTCCGCCACACTCAAAACCAGCCATCCACCCAGCACGATCGCCCCGAATACCAGGAACATGCTCCGCCCGCCCATTGCCGCGATCAACAACCCGCCAAGCAAACCGCCCACGGCCGAACCAATCCCCGACACGACCGCATTGAACAGACCTTGCGCGCTGGCCTCCATCCCCCCCGGCGCGTGCTCCTGCGCATACGCGACGCCCGCGACCCAGAACGCCGGGAAGGTGAACCCGTTCAGAAGCTGGAGGCTCAGGACGCCTACCGGCGACGCGAAGAGCGCGTACAGGAGCAGGCGCACGCCCGTCAGCACCACGGAGAGGTTGAGCAACCCGCGCGCGCCCAGTCGCTGCAGGATGCGATTCGCAAAGAAAAGGATCGGGATTTCGGAGACAGTGGAGATCGTCAGCGCGAGGCCGGAGATGGTGGTATCTACGCCTAGTTCTTTGAGATAGGGGAAGAGGTAAGTGTTGACCGCAGCAAAGCCCGTGCCGGTGACAAAGCCGATTAGCAGAAAGAACACCCACGCGCGCTGTCGCAGGAGCTGGCCCATCCCCTGAACAATGCGCACGCGAACGGTTTGCGCGGGGAAGCGGAACTGCAGGCCGACGAAGACGGCAACGAGCATCAGGACTGCATACGTCCAGAAAGCCAGCGGGATGCGGGTTGCGGCGACGAGCGCGCCGACCAGCGGCGCGGCGAGCGCCCAGCCGAATGTGCCGCCGAGGCGCACGCGGCCATACATCCCCGGTGCGCCCTCGGCCGCCAGGCTGCTCATTGTCGCGCCGTCCGCCATCGGCATGATCGGCGCGACGAAGAAGGCAAAGAGCGAAGTGACCGCGAGCGCGCCGCCGAAATTGGTCACAAACGGCACTGATCCTGCTGCAACTGCCGCACCCGCTACGGCGACAGCAAGCAACAGGCGATGGGTGCGGCGCGCGTCGGCCATGCCGGTCCACAACGGCGAGCTGAGCATGATGACCAGCGGGATGATGAACGACACCACGCCGATCTGCGCGCCGTTCAGGCCGATGGTCTGCCAGTAGAGCACGATGTACGGTTGGAATGCGCTGAGCGCGGCAAAGTACAGGAAGTAGAACGTAAACGGCCAGAGTCGGCGCATCGGTCCTCGGTGACAGGTTTCCGCCGATTGTACGTCCGTTTGCAATGAGCACCAAAGCTTTCGCTGCGAATTACGCGAATTGAACGAAACCTCTCGGTTCTTCGTTCATTTCGCTGGAATTCGCGTAATTCGCAGTGGACGTTTGCTAATTAGCGCGCAACGCTTATAATGCTGGAAACGGTTTCAGCGCCAGTAATGCAACGCTCATCACATTGATTGAGGCCGATTGTTGATCGCATCCAAACCAAATATGGCTCAACCCACTGTGGCAACGACGCCACCTCATGTCACCGTGCCGGGCCGCAACGGCCACGGCTACGGCCACTCTGTCCCAAGTATCCAGCCTGCCGCACCGCGCGGCGGGCCGTATGCTGACCCCGACGATCCCTCGCTCGTCACCTTCTATCTGACCGCGCCCTTCAAACCGGCCGTGAGCCTCGTCGGCGATTTCAACGGCTGGGACCGGCGCGCGAACCCGATGGACACCGACGGCAAGGGGCTGTTCTGGATAACCGTGCGGCTGAAAGGGCCAACGCACTACCGCTTTGTCGTGACGATGGACGGGGGCGGCAAACAGGTGACGGTCGCGGACCCGTATGCGCGCGAGGTGCGGTGGGACGCGGCCGGGCCGAAGGCGTTCTACGCGCCCGAACCGCCTTATCAGTGGCGCGTCGATCAATGGCAGAAGCCGGCGCTGCGTGAGCTGGCGATATACGAGTTGTGCGTGCGCGACTTTAACGGCGGCAAGCGCGACGGCATCGCGCAGTTTGGGACGTTTGCGGGCGTGGAGGCGCGGCTGGATTATCTCACCGATCTTGGCGTCAACGCGGTCGAGTTGATGCCGATCACCGAGTTTCCCGGTGACAGCTCGTGGGGCTACAACCCGGTCTTCTATCACGCGCCCAAGTGGGTCTACGGCCGGCCGGTGGACTTCAAACGGCTGGTCGACGCGGCGCACGAACGCGGTATCGCGATCATCCTTGACATGGTGTTCAACCATGCGTGGTCGGATCACCCGTACTACCGGATGTACCCGCCGCTCTTCGGGCCGAAGGGTGAGATGCTGGAGGACCTGAACCCGTTCTTCCACCATCACCACAACAGTCATGCCAACGCCTGGGGTGGGTTGGATTGGGAGCACTCGTCGCAGTACACGGTCGCCTATATGCAGGACATCGTGCGGTTCTGGCTGACCGCGTACAAGGTCGACGGGTTTCGCTTCGACTGGCTCGGCGGCGTGGAGTATGACCCGTTCCAGCCGGACAAGGCCGACTTTGACCCGTTCTCCGGCATTGCGCCCATTGCCCGCGCCGCGCGCGAGACCTGTCCCGACTGCTACCTCATCGGCGAGTACTGGCCGATCCACGGCACGAACCCGGCCAAGACCGCGGCCAAGCTGGTGCGCGACACCGAGATCGACGCGGTGTGGAACGGCGCGTTCCATCACGGTATGGAGAACTGCCTGTTCCAGACGTGGGAGTGGGAGAAGCAGGACATGCCGTCGGTGCTCGGTGGGTTTACGAAGCAAGGATTCACGCGGGCGGACCAGGTTGTCAATTACGTGGTGAGCCACGACGAGCGGCGGCCGGAGTACGAAATCCAGTTCTGGGCGCAGCACGTTCAGCCGGGCAAGCGCGAGTCGCAATTCCCCACGCGGTGGGAGCTGGCGTTGCAAAAGGCGCGGCTGGGGCTGGCCGTGCTGTTCACGTCGCCGGGCGTGCCGATGGTGCTGGCCGGGCAGGAGTTCGGCGAGGACGGGCCGCGCACGATCGACTTCCGGCCGCTTGACTGGCAGAAGTTGGAGACGGAGGCGGGACGGCGGCAGCACAACTACCTGCGGCAGTTGCTGGCGCTGCGCCGCAGGCATCGCGCGCTCCGCTTGGACAACGTTGAGTTTTACTGGGACGACTTCCCCCGCTACAAGGTCGTCCGCTACAAACGGTGGGACGACCGCGAGGACATCGTCGTCGTGGCCGCCAACTTCGACAACGTCGCGCAGAAGGCCGGGCTCGGCTTCCCGGTCGACGGCTGGTGGCGCAACGCGCTCACCGGCCAGCGCACACTCGTCAAGGGCCACTGGCGCGATTTCACGGTGCCGGCATGGAGCGCGCTGATCTTGGTTCCTGAACGGTAGTTTTGCCACAGAGTACGCAGAGGTCTCAGAGCTTTTCTGCGCGCTCTGTGGCAAATTGAACTTTGACGTGCCGCGTCACAACACTGTATAATCCTGTCGGCAGCCCTTTCACCAAGGAGGCGAACCGGGATGTCTGAAGAGACCATTGGGCATGGCGACGATATCGGCAGGCGCAAGTTCCTTGCTGGCGTTATTGGCGTCGTTGCCGGCGCTGTTACGGCAGTTGTCGGCCTTCCCGCCATTGGCTATATCATCTCACCGGGTGTCAGAAATCCAAATGAGGACGAGTGGATCACCCTCGGCCCTGCCAGTTCGTTGCAACCTGGCGTGCCGACCGGTTTTCCCTTCTCGCGCAACATTCAGGACGGCTGGGTCGAATCGACGCAGACCGGTGTGGCGTACGCGGTCACGGAAGACGGCCAGAACGTCAAGGTTTTCTCAAACAATTGCACGCACCTCTCCTGCCGCGTGACCTGGAACGCCGAGCGAAACGGCTTCTTTTGCCCCTGTCACGACGGGCTTTTTGGGATCAACGGCGAAGTTCTGGCCGGACCTCCCCCGCGGCCCCTGGATCAGTTTGAGACGAAAATCGAAAACGGCCAGATTATGATCCTGCTGGAGGCGTAACTGTGGCCGAGACTCCTCTGCCCGACAGCCAACCCGCGGAGCGCAGCCGCGCGCGCGCGGCCTTTGACTGGTTGGATGAGCGCGCGGGGCTGACGACGATCTGGAAGACCGTCTTCGCGCGCGCGGTGCCGGAGACGAACTGGTTTTATACGCTCGGCAGCGCCAGCACGATCCTCGCCATCCTGCAGGTCGTCACGGGCATGCTGCTCACCATCTACTACGTCCCCTCGCCCGACCACGCCTACGAGAGCATCCAGTTCATCATGAACGATGTGGCTTTTGGTTGGCTGATCCGCGGCGTGCATCACTGGGGCGCAACGTTGATGGTGCTGGTCGTCTTCCTCCACATGCTCAAGGCCTTCTTCGTCGGTGCGTACAAGTGGCCGCGCGAGCTGACGTGGATTACGGGCGCGCTCCTGCTGCTGGTCGTCATGCTGCTCGGCTTTTCCGGCTACCTCCTGCCGTGGAACCAGAAGGCGTACTGGGCGACTGCGGTGGGCACGAGCATCATCGGCGCGGTGCCTGTCGTCGGGCCAACCCTGATGGAAATCGCGCGCGGAGGCAGTCAGATCGGCGCGCTCACGCTTATACGCTTCTATGGCCTGCATATCTGGTGGATGCCGATCGCGCTGCTCGGGTTAATCGGCGTCCACATGTACCTGATTATCCGTATCGGCATCACGCACCCGCCTGAGCGCGACGAGTAAGGGCACGACGATGAAAGAAGCCGATAAGCAGGAATACCTCAAGAAATACAAGGAAAAGAAGGCGAACGGGGAGCTTTTCTTTCCGCATTCGATTGCGAAGGACGCGATTGTCTCCCTGGGCATCTTCGTTCTCCTGATTGCGCTCGCCACGTTCGTGGGCGTACCGAACGAGCCCCCGGCGAATCCGAGCGATTCGTCGTACATTCCGCGGCCAGAGTGGTACTTCCTCTGGATGTTTCAGTTGCTAAAGTATTTTCCGGGCCAACTGGAGGGGATCGCCATTGTCGGGTTGGGCCTGCTGATCGCAGTCGGCCTCTTCGGCCTGCCGTTCCTTGACCGCAATCCGAAGCGGCACCCGCTCAACCGGCCCATCGCGACCATCGTGATGCTGCTGATTGTGGCGGGCATGGTCTTTCTGACGATTCAAGCAGTGGTCACAACGCCCGCCGCGGCCGAAGGGGTGAGCGTCGGCGGCGACCTGGAGGCGCGGATCGAGGCGGGTGGCAAGCTTTACGCCGACAATTGCGCGAAGTGTCACGGGGAGAACGGCGAGGGCGCGGAACTGCCCGACCAACCGGGCGAGTTCACGAATCCGCTCAACGACGAGGCTTTTCTGATCACGCACACCCTGCCCAACGCCAGCAGCATCTTCAACGTGATCGACTTCGGCTGGGAGTCGCTTGGCATGCCGCCATTCGGTCTGCGGCACGGCGGCGGGCTAACCGATCCTGAGATGCGCGCGATCGTCGACTTCATCTCTGCCTGGTACACGCCGCCCGAGGCCGAGGGAGCGACCGATGTGATCGACCCGGCTACCATCGAGACGGTCAGTTTTGCGCAACACGTGAAGCCGATCTTCGACAAGCGTTGCCTGAGTTGCCACGGCCCACGCGCGAAGGGCGGTTATCAGATGCGCACTTACGACGAGGTCATGAACACAGGTGATAATGCGCCTGTCATCATCCCTGGCGACGCGGCGAACAGCATTCTCGCGCAGATGTTGCGCGGCAAGGAGACGCCCGCAGGCGGGCAAATGCCGCCGAGCCGGCCGCTCCCGCAGCAGCAGATTGAGCTGATTGAGAAGTGGATCAACCAGGGCGCGCAGAATAATTAGCCTGCGCCTGTCAGGTGCGCCACTTCGTGGCGTAGAACCTGACAGGTGTCGAGTCAAATGAGGACGCCATGAGCAAACTCGCCCGAGTCACACTACCGAGCGCACTACGCTATCGCGGCGGCTGGCCCTATGTTTCGTGGCTGCTCCACCGCATCAGCGGCATCGGCATCGTCTTCTTCGTCTCCATGCACGTCATCGCCGCGTTCTTCCTGTATGGCACGGAGGGCGGGGTGACGAACGCGGTGGCGAACGCGCTGACCGACTTCTACGAAGCGATGCCGATGCAAGTCTTCATCCTTTTCGCCGTGCTCTACCATGCCATGCACGGCCTGCGGCTGGTGGTGCTCGACATGTTCCCGAAGTTGTGGGAGTTCAACCGCGAGGCCATGTGGGTGCAGTGGGCGCTGTTCCTGCCTATGTTTATCCTGCCCGCCGCGTTGATGATCATGGGCGTGAAGATTTGAGAGGCCGACGATGACGACAGCATACACCGCTCGCGCCGCCCGCATCCGCTCGGGCAGCAAGTTTGAAACTTTCATGTGGTTCTTTACGCGCGTCACCGGCATTCTCTTCCTGCTGATGGGCGCGTTCAACCTGGTGTACGCAAACCTGTCGGGGGGCCAGGGCAACATGGACATGGCCGCGCAGATGCGCTGGGCTTTCTTCCCCATCTCGTTCCATGTCGAGTCGACCGCGGTCGAGGTGACGCCCAACTTCCTGAACCCGTTCTGGCAGGTGTACAGCTTCCTGCTGGTCGCGTTCGCGGCCACCCACGGCTACAACGGTCTGCGCGTCATCGCGAGCGACTACATCCGCCGGCCTATGCTGCTGCAGTGGGTCAAGGCGATCATCTTCCTGCTGTGGGCCTTTGTCATTGTTGCGGCCATTTTCCTGATCTTCGTTTTCACCGGCTGACACACGCTCGCGTCTGAACGAGGCTTCGGCGCGTAGCGAAAGGAGCGTGTTTCCCATATGCTGCATCGCTTTGATGTGATCGTTGTCGGCGCCGGCGGCGCGGGGCTGATGGCGGCCCTGTATGCCTCACGGGGCGCCAGGACCGCAGTGATCAGCAAACTTTATCCCACCCGCTCGCACACCGGCGCGGCGCAGGGCGGCATCGGCGCGGCGCTCGGCAACATGGAAGAGGACCACCCGGAGTGGCACATTTTCGACACGATCAAGGGCGGCGACTATCTCGTCGACCAGGATTCGGCGGAGATTCTGTGCACCGAGGCCGTGTCGATGGTGTACGACCTCGAACACATGGGGCTGCCCTTTGACCGCACGCCGGAAGGCCGGATCGCGCAGCGCCCGTTCGGCGGTCACACGAACAACGCGACCAAGCAGCCGGTGCGCCGGGCCTGCCACGCGGCCGACCGCACGGGGCACATGATCCTGCAAACGTGTTATCAGCAGTGTATCAAGAACAACGTCACGTTCTTCGATGAGTATCAGGTGCTCGACCTGCTGATTAACGCCGAGGGGCACTGCGCGGGCGTTGTGGCTGCGCACATCGACAGCGGCGCAATTCACACATTCCATGCCAAGGCGACCATCTTCGGCACGGGCGGCTTCGGGCGCATTTGGAAGATCACGTCGAACGCGTATGCGCTGACCGGCGACGGCTGCGCGGTGGCCTACCGCCGCGGCATCCCACTTGAAGACATGGAGTTCTACCAGTTCCACCCAACGGGCATCCTCAACCTGGGCATCCTGCTCACCGAGGGCGTGCGCGGGGAGGGCGGCGTGCTGATCAACGGCCAGGGCGAGCGCTTCATGCCGAACTACGCGCCGACCGTGAAGGATCTGGCGTCGCGTGATGTGGTCTCGCGGGCTATTTACCGGGAAGTGCAGGCGGGCCGCGGGATCGACGGCAAGGACTACGTCTTCCTTGACGTGCGACCGGACACCGTGAACAAGTATTTCGAGGCGGACGGCGTGAAGAACCCGGACGGTTCGCCGCGGCGCCTCACCGCGGAGATGATCCGCCACAAGCTGCCCGACATCTCCGACTTCTGCCAGACCTACCTTCAACTGGACCCCGTGAAGCAGCCGCTGCCGATCCAGCCGACCGCGCACTACGCGATGGGCGGCATCCCCACGGATAACAACGGCCAGGTGGTGATCGACTCGAACAACACGCCCATCCCTGGCTTCTACGCCGCAGGGGAGTGCGCGTGCGTCTCCGTGCACGGCGCAAACCGCCTCGGCACAAACTCGCTGGTCGACATCCTCGTGTTCGGGCGACGGGCTGGCGTGGCCGCGGCGCTCTACGCGCAGACCGCAGACTTCCCGGCGCTGCCCCCGCAGGCTGAAGCGGACGCCGGGGCGGAGTTAGACCGCATCCGCAACAACAGCGGTGGCGAGTCGGCGGGCATGATCCGCAAGGAAATGCGCCAGATGATGATGGACAACGTCGGCGTGTTCCGCACGGAGGAACTGCTAACCGGCGCGATCCAGAAGCTCACCGAGTTGAAGGAACGGTGGCGTCGTGTGACCATCATGGACAAGGGCACGCGCTGGAACACTGAACTGATGGAGACGTGGGAGTTGGGCTGCCTGCTCGACCTGGCCTACGTTACAACGGTGGCCGCGCTGGACCGCAAGGAGAGCCGCGGCGGCCACTACCGCGAGGATTTCCCCGAGCGCGACGACGACAACTGGCTGAAGCACTCCCTGGCCTTCCAACTGCCCGACGGCGGCGTGCGGATGAGCAGCAAGCCGGTGCGGCTGGGGCGCTACACGCCGGCCAAGCGCGTGTACTAAGCGAGGGCGACGATGAACGTAAAGGTCAAGATTCGACGCTTCAACCCTGAGAAGGACCGCCGGCCGCACTGGTCGGAGTTCAAAGTCGACGCGCAACCGATGGACCGGGTGCTCGACGTGTTGCAGGTCATCAAGGAGAACATGGACGGCACCGTGACCTACCGCCGCTCCTGCGCGCACGGCGTGTGCGGGTCGGACGCGATGGTCATCAACGGGCGCAACCGCCTCGCGTGCAAGATGCTGGTCAAGGACGTCGGGCGAGACCTCGTTCTGGAGCCGCTGCGCGGGCTGCCCGTCATCAAGGACCTCGTGGTCGACATGGAGCCGTTCTGGCGGCAGTACAAATCGATCAAGCCGTTTCTGATCAACGAGGACGATCCGCCCTACACCGAGCGGCTGCAAAGCCCGGAGGCGCGTGAGCGGTTCGACGACACGACCAAGTGCATCCTCTGCGCAGCGTGCACGACGTCCTGCCCGAGCTTCTGGGCGGACGGCAGCTATGTGGGACCGGCGGCCATCGTCCAGGCGCACCGGTGGATCTTCGACGATCGCGACCAGGGCGCGCAGGTGCGTCTCGCCATCCTCGCGGAGGGCAACGGCGTCTGGAAGTGCCGCACGATCTACAACTGCACGGAGGCCTGCCCGCGCGACATTGAGATTACGAAGGCGATTCGCGAGGTCACGAAAGCGATTGTGACGGGCGAAGTCGTCTAGGCTCGCAAGATAAACGGTCTTAGCCACAGAGGTCA
>CAZPTI010000116.1:0-14522 GCA_964588925.1 uncultured Anaerolineales bacterium
AGGATCACGACCTTGCTCCCGCCGCCGTTGGCCGTCACAAGGAGATACGCGCGCCCTGCCTCGACCGCCACCGCGCTCAGCCCGGTTAGCTCGTAGTTCGCGTTGCGAGAGGGCGCATCATAATCGCGCACGCGCAGGCCGAGTGAGTCCGCCACAAAGACGGTCGCGCCGGCAGCGACGATGTCGCGCACCTGCCCCGGAAAGATGTCGGTGGCATCTTCCACGGGGTGTCGGGGATCGGTCAGCAGGAACCGCCGGAGCGCGATCTCGCTCGGATGAACGCCGTAGGTGACATACGCGCGGCCCTTTGCGTCGACGACGACATGCTCCGCAGGTTTGCGCCACTCGCGCTGGATGAATGCAGGCGCGGCAGGATTTGCCGCGTCGAAGATCGTCAGCCCGCCGGTATATCCCGCGCACAGCAATATCTTGCCGGCGCGCGCAACGTCCGCGCAGCCGCCGGGCAGTTGCGCGCTGATTCGCTCCACCCACATCACTATTGGCAGCCTGGTAAAGCTCACCATGCCGTGGTTTTGTACGGCGACGTGAATGGTCACCGTTTCCGTGTTCGGTTCAAGAGCAAGCGCCATCGCATGGCTGGTTGTGCCGAGCGTTTGCGTTCGTTGGGGCGCTTTTGGCTCAGCGATGGAAACCTCCACCACGCCCACATGCCCGGCGGCCACATAAGCCAGCTCACCGCGCACTGCAATGTCGAGCAGATAGGCGCCGGGGATGGGCAAATGGCCGATCTCGACCGGCCGCGGCAGCGCATCCGGCCCGTCGGGGAAGACGTCGATGACGCGCAATCCGGCATTGCCGGCAACCGTGTAGGCGAGGCGGCCATCTACGGTGATGCCGGTGAGATGTTCGAGCAGCTTGAGTTGCGCCACGCGCATGGGATGCGCTGGATCGGAAATGTCCACGACGACGAACTGATAACCTTCTCCCGCGTACAGCAAATGCGGCGTGACCGCTGTGAGTTCATACATCGTCTCGCCCGCCAGCGCGGCTATTTCGGTAATGTTCGCCGGATCGCTCACATCCAGCACGCGCAACCCCTCGCCCGCGATGTAGGCGCGGCCGTCGATGACTTCCACGTCTCGGCAGTCGCGCGTATCACTCCGCCACTCGCCCAGCCGGACAAGTTGAGCCGGTTTCGCCGTGTCGTAGATCGTGAGCGACCGGTCGGTGAGGACGTACAGCGTCTTTCCCACCTGCGCGATGCTCTGAACGACGCCCGGCAGCACCTCCGAAGTGCGCGGAGAGGCGCGGTCGACGACCAGCAGCCGCGGCCCGGAGCCGAGGTAGACGTAACGGCCAGAGGGTTCGGCAAGGATGGCGTTGTTGGAGCCGCCAATTTGCGAGAGCGGGGCAAGTCGCGCGGGTTCGGGTGGGTCGGCGTACGCGAAAGCGGTCGG
This sequence comes from uncultured Anaerolineales bacterium, assembly GCA_964588925.1. Taxonomy (GTDB): domain Bacteria; phylum Chloroflexota; class Anaerolineae; order CG2-30-64-16; family CG2-30-64-16; genus JALOOB01. The sequence goes on from CAZPTI010000116.1 coordinate 1,419, forward strand.
GGCGCAAACGAGCAGCGCCAGGATCAGGACTGCGACAGAGCGGAGCGTCGTCATCGGCGTCCTCCTTATGTGGCATGCGAAAGAATTATAGCGCACCGGACCCTGCGAACAAATCACAACAAAGACAGAGGGCTCAGAGTTGTAGCGCAAGTTGCCGAACTCGCGCTGCTTCTGAGCCCTCTGTGTCCTCTGCGGCTAAGGAAGCCTAACCGAGCTTTTGCTTCAAAATCTCGCCCAGATCCGGCTGGCCGATCACTTGCAGCTCGTACCGCACGCGCTGCACCGGATGGTAAATCTTCGCCACGCGGGTCAGGTCGATCGGCGTCGCGGAAATCACCATGTCGCACGGCACGCGGCGGATCGTCTCTTCGAGGTCCTTCACCTGCTCGCCGCCGTAGCCCATCGCAGGCAGCAGGGTGCCGATTTCGGGGTACTTCTCGAACGTCTCCGTGATCGTGCCGACCGTGTAAGGCCGCGGGTCGATAATCTCCGCCGCGCCAAAGCGCCGCGCGGCTACGATGCCCGCGCCGTACTTCATCTCGCCGTGGGTCAGCGTCGGGCCATCCTCGATGACGAGCACGCGCTTGCCGCGAATTGCGGCCGGGTCGTCTACGAAGATGGGCGAGGCCGCTTCGACGATAGTCGCGCCCGGATTGACTGCCGCAGCCGCGTCGCGAATCTGACTGATGGGGCGCAGGTCCGCCGTGTCGACCTTGTTGATGACAATGACGTCGGCCATGCGGAAGTTCGCCGTGCCGGGCCAGTAGGTCATCTCGTGGCCCGCGCGGTGCGGGTCGGCTACGACGATGTGCAGGTCGGGCTTGTAGAAGGGCAAGTCGTTGTTGCCGCCATCCCACAGGATCACGTCGGCTTCCTGCTCGGCCTGGCGCAGGATCGCCTCATAATCCACGCCCGCGTAGACAATCACGCCCCGGTCGATGTGCGGCTCGTACTCCTCGCGCTCCTCGATAGTGGTGTCGTGGAGGTCAAGGTCTTCGTAGGTGGCGAACCGCTGCGCAGTCTGCTTAACGAGGTCGCCGTAGGGCATCGGGTGTCGGATCGCAACGACCTTTTTGCCCAGTTGCTGCAAAGCGCTCGCCACGTAGCGCGTGGTCTGCGACTTGCCGCTGCCAGTGCGCACCGCGCAAACCGCCACGACCGGCTTGGAGGACGCAACCATCGTGTCCTTCGGCCCCATCAGGCGGAAATCCGCGCCCGCGGCCACCGCCGTTGCCGCCTTGCTCATGACGTACTGGTTGTTCACGTCCGAGTAGGCGAACACGACCTGGTCGACGCCCAGTATGCGGATGAGCGTGGGCATTTCGCTTTCGGGATAGATCGGGATGCCGGACGGGTAGAGCCTGCCGGCCAGCTCCGCCGGGTAGCGCCGGCCATCGATGTTCGGGATCTGCGTTGCGGTGAAGGCGACGACTTCGTACGCCTCGTTATCCCGAAAGACCGTGTTGAAGTTGTGGAAGTCGCGCCCGGCGGCGCCCATGATCAGTACACGCAGCTTCGACATTGAACGGAGCACTCCTTATTGAGTATTAAAGCGCGGCCGGTAGACTGCCCGCGCCATTAGCACGCCCAGGAAGTAGAGGGCCAGCAGCGGTCCCATGACCAGCGCCATGTTGACCGGATCGACTGTTGGCGTGATTGCCGCGGCCACGAACGCGATGCCCACCAGCGCGTAGCGCCACTGCTTCGCCATTGCCTGCGGCGAAACGATCCCCAGCGCAGCGAGCGCAGCCATGATGACCGGCGTCTCAAAAGCCGCGCCAATCCATAGCATCACGGCCAGCACGAAGGAATAATATTCGCGCACGTTCCAGGTCGGGGTGGCGATTTCGCTGCCAAACCCCTGCAAATACCGCAGCCCGAACGGCAACATGATGAAATAGGCGAACGCGATGCCCACCAGGAAGAACAGCGTAATCATCGGGAAACCGACGACGGCCACCGCCCGGTACATCTTAATTTCGGCCGGCGTTTCAAGCGCGGGGCGGATGAAGAAGAGGATGTTGATCAGCAGGACTGGCAGCGCCACAATGGCCGCTGCGCTGAAAATCACCTCGAAATAAGTCCAGATCATATCGGTGGGGCGCAGCACGACCAGTGGCACGCCCTTCGCGGGCAGGGTCAGCAGACCCAGGATGCGGTTGGCAAAGATGCCCGCGACGATGGCGCCGACGATCAGCGCGCCCAGCACGAAAAAGATGCGGCGGCGCAGTTCGACGAGATGCTCGACGGTGCCATACAGGATCTGAATCACGTCGTAGAGCGGGTTCTCGGTGCGCTCCCACACGCGCCGCGCCTGCTCCAGCGTAAGCGGATCCTGGTCGGCCTGCGAACGTCGGAAGTTGGTGATCATCAGCCACAGTTGCTCGATGCCGGCCGGGAGTTTGGAGGGGCCGAGCAGCGCGAGGGCGACGATAGCCAGGAGAACGAGGCCAAAGACACCGGTGAACGACATGCGTTACTGCTCCCCGGCGGCCGGTTCGACGCCGGTCTGCGACGTGGGCTGCGAGGGCGCATCTTCTGCGGGAGGCGCGTCCGGTTCAGGCAGGGCGAGCAGGGCTTCGGGTTCCGGCAAGGCGGGCGCAGGCTCAGGCTCTGGCAGCGCAGGCGCAGGTTCGGTCGCGGTGGACTCGGGCTGCGGGGGCGCAATCGTGTTTTCGGGCTCCGCGGGCGCCGCGGTTTGAGCGGGCGGAGGATTCAGCTCTTTGAGCACCGAATCCCGAATCGCCTGCCCCGGATTCTTCGCCACGGAAACCAGACTGCCCGCCGACTTAGCCGCATCGGTCACTTCGCGGATCGGGTCGGTGATCGGCTTCGTCTCCGCGGTGATCGCATCGCGCGTGGCGTTGATCTCGCTGGAAATCGCGCGCGTGGCCTTGCGCATGTCGCGCATGGCCCGGCCCAGCTTCGCGCCCATCTGCGGGAGTCTATCCGGTCCGAACACCATGAGCATGACGATGAGGAGCAGGATGAGCTCCATCGGCCCGATGCCGAGAATCTCCACGGTCAGTCCTTCCCGCCCGCCGCGTCCCCTGCCGGGGCTCGCAGGGAGATCTTTTCGCTCCCGGCAACCGCCGTGCCCAGCACGCCGTTGACGAAGCGCGAGCTGTTGTCGCTGCCGAACAGTTTGGCGAGGTCAACCGCCTCGTTGATCACCACCTTCTGGGGGGTGGCGGTCGCGCCGCTCAACTCGTAGAGCGCGATGCGCAGGATATTCCGGTCCACAATGGCGATCTGCGCCACGGGCCACGCCGGCGCGTACTTCTGGATCAACGCGTCAAGCCGGTCGCGGTGCTTCATCACCCCGGCGACCAGGTCGCGCAGGAAGGTTTCGCCGTCGGGCGGCAGCGGCGTATCAATCAGCCGGTTGACAACGACGTCGGCCGGGACGTGGTCGGTCGAATCGATTTCGTAAAGCGCTTGCAGCGCGCTGACACGCGCCTGGTGGCGGGCTTGGACGCTCATGGTTCTTTCCGTTGCTGGCGTTTACTCCGCCTGTTGAGCAGGTTGTCCTGCCTGGGGCGTGGGCTGCGAAGCAGGCCGCGCCACATCGTCGATGTGGACGTCGACCGCGATAACATTCATGCCGACCATCTCCTCCACGGCCCGCGTCACCGCAGCCTGCACGGCTGTCCCCAGTTTGAGGACGTGCACCCCCGGCTCGGCCACGATGTGCACTTCCACGTGCGCGCCCTGCTCGGTCACGCCGACGAGGATGCCTTCTTCCAGCGCGGAGCCGGCGCGCAGCCCGCGCATCCTGGCGGGCAGCGGCGCGAGGCGGTTCACGCCCTTCTCTTCCAGCGTGGTCTGGCGCACGATGGTGGTCAGCACCGGCGGCGCAACGGTCACGCGACCTTGAACTTCTTCCATGTTGCTCCTCTAGCGAGGTCAGCTATTGCATCACCAGCCCGCCGTCCACGCTGAGCACCTGGCCCGTGATGAACCCGGCCCGGTCGCTCGCAAGGAACGTGACCGCATACGCGATTTCTTCCGGTTTGGCAAAGCGGCCCAGCGGCGTCAACGCAATCGCGGCGTTCTTCTGCTCTTCGGTCAGCGCGCTCGTCAGGACCGTCGGCACGAACCCGGGCGCGACCGCATTCACCGTCACGTTGCGCGCGCCAACTTCCTTCGCCAGCGCCTTCGTGAAGCCGATCAGCCCGGCCTTGGACGCGGAGTAATTCGTCTGCCCGGCCTGCCCCGCCAGCCCGGAGACGGACGTGATGTTGATGATCCGGCCGTAGCGCTGCTTGAACATCGGGCGCAGCGCGGCCTTACTGCAATTGTACGCGCTCTTGAGGTTCGTCCGCAAAACGACGTCCCAGTCGTCCTCGCTCATCATCATCAGGAGCATGTCGCGCGTGGTTCCTGCATTGTTGACGAGGATGTCGACGCGGCCGAAGCGGTCGACGGTCTCCTTCATGAGGCGCTGCGCATCGGCAAGCACGCTCACGTCAGCCTGGATCGCCACCGCGGTTCCGCCCGCATCGCAGATCGCCTTCACGACCTCATCCGCGCCGGCCGTGCTGTCGCGGTGGTTGACGACGACCGACGCGCCGTGCGCTGCGAGATCAACGGCAATCGCCGCGCCGATCCCGCGCGACGCGCCCGTGACGATAGCGATCTTGCCTTCGAGCATACAATACCTCTTCAACGTATGGTTCGTAGTAGGCGCTTTAGCGCCGGGCGCTTCAGCGCCCACTACAAACCGTTACAGCGCGGTGATGTCTTCGGGATTCCGCACGTTCGCGACCTGCGGCTCGGCCAGGATGCGCTTCACCAGCCCGGTCAGCACGTCGCCCGGCCCGACCTCGACAAAGCGCGCCGCGCCCAGCTCTTGCAGCTTGAACGCGGAGCCGGTCCACTGCACGCTGCCGGTCAACTGGCCGACCAACTCCGCGCGGATCTCCTCCGGCGTCTCCAGCGGGCAGGCCGACAGGTTGCCGACCACGGGCACGCCCGGCGCGCGGAAGGGTGTGTCGGTCACGTGGCGGCTGAACTCCTCCGCGGCGGAAGCCATCAACGGGGAGTGCGCGGCGATGCTGACGGCAAGCAACCGCGGCCGTCCGCCCGCGGCCTTGACCAGCTCCATCACCGCGTTCACGCCCTTTGAGCCGCCCGACACGACGACCTGGCCGGGCGCATTGTAGTTCGCCACCTGCGCCACGTCGCCGGTCTCGGCCTCGGCCTGTGCGCACAGCGCAGAGACAAGCGCGTCGTCCAGCTTGAGGATCGCGGCCATTGCGCCCGGATGCGCTTCGCCCGCGCGCGCCATCAGCTCACCGCGCTTCCGCGTGAGCCGCACTGCGTCGGCAAAGTCGAGGCTGCCCGCAGCGACCAGCGCGCTGTACTCGCCCAGGCTGTGCCCCGCAACGCCGACCGGCGCGGGCAGATCACCTCGCGCCGCATTCAGGGCGCGCCACGCGGCAATGCTGGCCGTCAGTATGGCAGGTTGCGCGTTGATCGTTTCGGTGAGGGTCTCGGCGGGGCCGTTGAAGCAAAGCTCAGACAGGCCGAAGCCGAGAATGGCGTCCGCCTCGGCGAAGGTTTGCGCCGCGACGGGATACTGCTCGACAAGGGCGCGGCCCATCCCGACGGATTGGGAGCCCTGGCCGGGGAAGAGGTATGCGATGGAGGCGGTTGGTTGGGCCATGCTTGTCAATATTGGAAGGTGCAGTAGGGGCTGTGCTCCCTTGTCCTGCGGTCTCCCGCCTGCTGTGCGGGTGAGGGCGACCGCTCGGTTCCAAAGGAACCACAGCCCCTACAGAGGTGTCGACGGCGAAATGTTACTTCTTGCCTTCGACGTCCAGCACGGTCATGCCGTTGTAGCTGCCACAATCCGGGCAGGCCGTGTGCGGCAGCCGCATGGAGCCGCACTGCTTGCACTTGACGAGGTTCGGCGTCTGGAGCCCGTCATGGGCGCGGCGGCGATCGCGGCGGCCCTTAGATAGCTTTCGTTTTGGATGAGGTGGCACTGTGTGTACTCCTTGAAATTAGTTCTTCAACAGATCTGTCAGACTGCTCCAGCGCGGATCAATGTCGGGCTTGCAATCGCAGGACGCCTCGTTCAGGTTCGTCCCGCACTCGGGGCACAGGCCCCGGCAGTCTTCTTTGCAAAGGACGTGCATCGGCAGTTCCAATAACACATCCTGGCGCAGCACTTCGGTGAGATCGAGGATGTGATGCTCGTCGATCCAGAGCGCCTCGTCCTCTTCCTCCGGTTTGATGCTCCTGCCCGTTGCCATGTCAATGGTCGGCACGAACACCTCTTCCACCTGCACGTCCAGTTCCACCGGCACGGGGGCCAGGCAGCGCGCGCAGGCAACCTGCGTCTCGCCCTCGAGTTGCCCCTGCACCAGCACGCCCTGGTTCGTGCGCATCAGGCGCACGCGGCCGGCGATTTCAGACGGCTCTGCGCCATCGGCCAACTCGACGTCGGGGACCAACTCCTGAACGTCGGCCGCCACGTCCACGTAGCGATACGAGCCGACCGGGTCCTTCATCAACTGGGCGACGTTGAATCTCAGGTTGTCAATCATTCCGCTCAATCCACTCGCAGCGGCCCCACTCCCGCCACATTGCCGGTCCGCTGCTCGGCGCGCAAAAGTCGACGGGCACGCGCCAAGCGAACATTATAGGTTAGGAGGGGGCATAAGTCAAAAAATGGCCGGGATTTCCCTCCGCCAGATGGTTATTACCCGCTCTTGCCGCCGGTCGAACCCTTGCGCTCGCCCTCTTCGCCGCCCTGGTGCGCGGCGAGCGCGCGCTGCCCCGCCTGCACTTCGCGCAAGACGCGCATGAGCCGCGCTTCCATCATGGTAAACTGATTTGAGATGTACTGGTCTGCATCAGCCTTCAGTTGCGCGGCGGTCTTTTCGGCTTCGGTAGTAATATCGCGCGCTCGCTGCCGCGCGGCCTGCACGACCGCCTGGTCATCCAGCCGCACGCCGGTTTGGCCGTGCGCATCTTCGACGATGCGGCGCGCCTGGCTGCGCGCTTCCGCCAGAACGCGCTCGCGCTCCGCGGCAAGGCGTTGTTGCTCGCGTTCCGCATCGGGCAACGCGGCGCGCAGCGACTCCGCCAGTTGCCGCAGCGCGCTTTCGTCGATCAGCAGTTTGCCGCCAACCGGCAAACGCGATGCGCCCTGGATCAGCCGTTCGAGTTGATCGAGGAGGGACTGCACCATGTCACCTCTCAGTCGTCAGTCACGCGAAGTGCGAATGGGCACCGACCCGGCCGCATCCGGGCCGATGCCGGCAAAACGCGCGCGCAGAGCCTGCTTGACCGGCTCCGGCGCAAGGCCATCGACGTCGCCGCCGAGCATCGCGACCTCTTTGAGGATCGACGAGCTCAGGTAGGCGAAGCGCAGGCTGGTCATCAGCGAGATGAACTCCACCTCGGGCGCCAGCTTCTTGTTGGTGAGGGCCATCTGGAACTCGAACTCGAAATCCGAGATCGCGCGCAGGCCGCGCACCATGACCGTCACACCGATTTCCTTTGCATATGCGACGGTGAGACCGCGATACGGTTCCACGCGCACGTTGGGGATGTGCGATAACGACTCGCGCGCCAGTTCCAGCCGCGTTTGCGTGTCGAAGGTCAGCGACTTCGGCGGGCTGTCGTAGATGCCAATGATGAGCTCGTCAAACAGCCGCGCCGCTCGCGCCGCGATGTCGATGTGTCCGTTATGGATGGGGTCGAACGTGCCCGGATATAACGCGCGTACCATGTGTCTCCTTGCTTCCCAATCAACTCACGTCCCCGCCGCCGCGCCAGAACGCGGCCACCTGCGCGGCCAGCTCTTTATGCTCCGGCGCGGAAAGCTCCGGGTCCTCCCGGAACACCGCCTTCGCAGCCTCGCGCGCATCTTCCAGCGTGCGCAGGTCGCTCAGTTCGGCGGTCTGGAGCGGCGGCAGTCCGCTTTGCCGCGTGCCGAAGAAATCGCCCGGTCCGCGCAGTTCGAGGTCGATCTGCGCCAGCGCAAAGCCGTCCGTGTTATTCTCCAGCGCCTCGAGCCGCCGCACCCCTTCGCCCTCGGCCACATCCGAAACGAGGATGCAGTAGGACGGCCATTCGCCGCGGCCGACACGTCCGCGGAACTGGTGCAACTGCGCCAGGCCGAACCGCTCCGCGCCTTCGATCATGATTACCGTCGCGTTCGGCACGTCGATGCCGACTTCGACAACGGACGTCGCAACGAGGATGTTCAGCTCGCCCGCGCCGAACGCGCGCATGACCGCATCCTTCTCCTCGCCCTTGAGCCGACCGTGCAACAGGCCCAGCTTCAGGTCGGGGAAGACGTTCGCGCTCAACCGCGCGTGCTCTTCCACCGCAGCGCGCGCCTCGCTCACCGCGGATTCCTCCACGAGCGGGTAGACGATGAACGCCTGCCGCCCCTCGGCCACCTGTCTGCGGATGAACCCGTAGGCGCGCTCGCGCTGCGACGAGGTGAGCCACTTGGTGCGGATAGGCGTGCGCCCCGCGGGCATTTCGTCGATCACCGCCACGTCAAGATCGCCATACAGGGTCAGCGCCAGCGAACGCGGGATGGGGGTCGCGCTCATGACGAGCATGTGCGGTTGCTGCCCTTTTTGCCGCAGGGCCGCGCGCTGCTCCACGCCGAACCGGTGCTGCTCATCCACCACGGCCAGCGCCAGGTCGCGGAACTCCACCCCCTTCTGGATGAGCGCGTGCGTGCCGATGGCGATGTCCACCTCGCCCGCAGCCAGCGCGGCGAGCATCTCGTCGCGCTCCGAAGCGGGCATCGCGCCGGTCAGCAGCGCCACGCGGACCGGCTGCCCCGTCACCGGATTGACCATCTCCGCGAACATGCGGCCAAACGAGCGCGCGTGCTGCTCCGCGAGGATTTCGGTCGGCGCCATAATCGCGCCCTGGCTGCCGTTTGCCACCGCAACCCATAAGGCAGCCGCGGCGACCGCGGTCTTGCCCGAACCGACGTCGCCCTGCAGCAGCCGCCCCATCGGCCGGTCGCTTTGCAGGTCAGCCGCGATTTCGCGCAGCGCGCGCTGCTGCGCGCCGGTCAGCGGGAACGGGAGGCTCTGGATGAAAGGCGCAAGGAGCTCCTCACCCGCATCCAGCGGCTTGGCCGGCGCCCCGCGGAATCGCTCGCGCGCGGCCAGCACGCCGAGTTGCAGCAGCAGGAACTCGTCGAAGCTCAGCCGCCGGTGCGCGGCCGCCAACCGTTCGTGGTTGTCGGGGAAGTGAATCTGGCTGATCGCTTCGGCCAGCGTCAGCAGCTCGAACTGACTGCGGATGTCCTCGGGGAGGAAGTCGGGCAGGTCCGGCCCCCACGCGTCGAGCGCGGGCTTGATGATGCCGCGCAGCCAGCGGACGCTCAGCCCCTCGGTGAGCGGGTAGACGGGCACAAGGCGGCCGGTGCTCAGCAGGCCGCGGTCGAGCGGCTCAAACTCCGGGTTGCGCATGACCAGCTCGCGGCGGTACGTCTCAACCTTGCCACCGAACGAGTACGCCTGGCCGACGCGCAACTGCTTCTCGATCCACGGGTTGAACCATGTCATCTGGAGCTCGCCCGTGCCGTCGCCGACGCGCGCCGTGACCATTTTGCGATCATTGCTGATCTCACGCGTTCGCACGTCCCACACCGTGCCGATGACCGTCACTTCCTCGCCGAACTTTAACTTGTCAATCGTTCGCAGTTGCGACAGGTCGTCATAACGGTGCGGCAGCAGGTAGAGCAGGTCGCGCACCGTCTCCACGCCGAGCTTCTCAAGCTTCTGCGCAAACGCCGGGCCGATGTTGGGCAGCCGTATCATCGGCGCATCGAGGCCGGGCGCGTTCGGGCGGGGCTGGCGCGGCTCCGGTCGCGGGGCAGGAGGCTCGACGCGCGGGGCGGGCGTTATCGGCAGCGGCGGCGCACTCGTTTCCGGCTCTGGCGCGCTTGGCGGTTCTGGTCGCAGGGCCGGTTCCGGCGCGCGCGGCACGGTCGGTCGTTGCTCTGCTGGCGCAAAGGCGGACGGCTGTTGCGGCCCTGCAGGCGGCGGGACGGGCTGCGCGGGCGGTTGAGCCGTTGGCGCGGGCGGCGTCGGCGTATACGGCTTGCTGGCTTTGGGCGCAAAGTGCTCCGGCGCCCGTTCGCGCGGCCGCTCCGATGTCGCGCTAACTTCCTGCGCAGGCGCAGCCGGTCGTAAGTTTTCCGCAGGCGCAACCGCCGCCGAAGGCGCGCTCGGCTCGGCCGGCAGCGGACCGCCCTCGCCCAGCGCCTGCGCTCGTCTTATGATCAAGTCCAGGATGCGCTCGCGCGCGGGCCGCTCCTCGACGACGGCGTAGCCGAGCATCAGGGAGACGATTTCGCTGATGACCGCAGCATGGGGGGTCTCCGCGCGGGCGTCCGCTTCCCACCGGCTTGCGAACTTGTCGAGGCCGCCGATCACGGCCTTGTTGCGATAGCCCTGTTTGCGCTCCAGGTCGAGGACCTTGAGCAGTCTTGTGATAGCGCTGTCCATGATTGCCTCAGCCCGTCACCGCGCGCCCTCGTACACCATCACGCCAAGCGCGCGCGGCCCAATGTGGACGGCGAGCGACGGCGGATAGCCGATGACGGGGAACTCGCGGCGCGGGAACGCCTCTTCGAGCCGCTCAAGCAGTTGCGCAGCCTCAGTCTCAAATCCGTTGTGAACCACGTAAAGCTGCTCGATGCGGGAGAATTCGATGACGAAGTCGTAAAGCTCGTCGACTGCCCTGCTGTACGTGCGCACCTTCTCCATCGGGATCAGGTCGCCGTCTTCCATCGTCGCGAGCGGCTTCAGGTCGAGCATCGTGCCGAGCAACGTTTGCGCCGGCCCCAGCCGCCCCCACGCCTCCAGGTACTCCAACGAATCGGAGAAGAACATCGCGTACATGTGCGGGATCATCCCGCGCGCGATTTTGACTACTTCGGTTTGCGATGCGCCTTCCGCAGCCGCGCGCGCGGCCGCCTCGACGATGATCCCCAGCGCGGCCGACGTCGTCTGCGTGTCCAGCACGATGATCCGCTGTCGGCCCATAAATCCCGACGATGCGCGGCGCACCACTTCGCTGACATCCGACAGCGCGCTTGAGCTGTGGATGCACACGATGCTGTCGGTCATCTGGCTCAACCGGGCGAATATCTGGTGGACCTGCGCCACCGACGGCGCCTCCACCGAGCCGCTCTTGCTGTCCTCCCTGAGACGGCGCATGAACGCTTCGTCAGTCGCGTTGACGCGCTCCGGGTAGGTCTGGCCGCCGGACTTCACGATATGCGGGATGATCTCGATGCCGAGCTGAGCAATGGAGGCAGACTCGGGTATATGCGCGCTGCTATCCGTTACGATCTTGACCTGTGCCACTTTGGCCCTCGTATTCCTTCTTCGACCCGTTGGGTCTTCAACGTCACGTAGTAACGCACCCGACGGGTCTCGCTCTCATTCTGCTGATATGATGTAATGATAGAAAGGTTGGCCGCCTTCGACCACCTCAATTTCCTGATCGGGGTACAACTCGCCCAACGCCTCGCGCAGCTCCTTCGCCTGCTCCGCGGGCACCGGCTCCCCGTAGTACAGCGTGATAACCTCCAGGTCCGCCGCGCCCATCTGCTCCAGAAGGTCCGCGACAACCTCCGCAGGCTCGGTCCCCTTGCACGTCAGGGTGTCGTTGAGCAGCCCGATGATCTCACCCGCCTGCACCTCGATCCCGTCGAAGCGCGCATTGTGCGCCGCGGTCGTCACCTCGCCCGTCTGCACGTGCTTGACGGCCTGCGTCATGGCCGCAGCGTTATGCGCAAGAGCGGCGTGCGGGTTCAGGGCCAACAGCGCGCTAATCCCCTGCGGGATCGTCTTGCTCGGCACCACCTCGACATTCTTGCCCTCGGCCAATGCCAGCGCCTGCGCCTGGCTCGCGGCCATCAGGATATTCCCGTTGTTTGGCAGGACGATCACGTCCGATACCGGTATTCGGCGGATCGCTTCCAGCAGGTCCTGCGTGCTGGGGTTCATCGTCTGGCCGCCGGCGATGATGCAGTGCGTGCCCAGGCTGCGGAACACCTTTGCCAGCCCGCTCCCCGGCGCGACCGCGATCACGCCCGGCCCCTCGATGTTACTCGTCTCGCAGCCGATCGTTTCGGGTTCGGGCGCCGGCGGCGCAGCGGTGGTTTCAAAGCGCGGCGGCAGCGGATCGTACCCCTTCGGCATCTCCGGCAGGCGCATGTCGTCCATGTTCTCGACCACCACGTCGGTGACGAAGCCGAGGCTGACCGCGTATGCCAGCGGCACGCCGGGGTTCGGCACGTGCACGTGCACCTTGACGAGCGTCTCGTCACCCTCCACCAGCGGGCAATCGCCCATCGCGGTGATGGCGTCGCGGATGGCCGCCACATCCAGCTTTGGCCCCTCGACCAGAAACTGCACGTCAAAGCCGTGGACGAGGGGCGGCAGTTCCCGCTTGCCCTTCATCGCGCGCGGCTCGGCCACAGCGGGGGCAACCGGCGCGGCCGTAACAGCCCCCGCTTCCGCGCTCACCCCGGCCACTTCCCGGTAAATGCCTTCGAGGATAAAGAATAACCCCTTGCCGCCACTGTCGACCTTGCCGGCCTGCGCCAGCACGGAGAGGAGGTTCGGCGTGTTCGCGACGGTCCGGTCCGCCGCGGCAACCGTTTCGGCCAGCACGAAGCTCAGGTCTTCGTTGATCTTCGCGGCTGCTTCTGCCGCAGTGGAAGACTCGCGCACGACGGTGAGGATGGTCCCCTCGACCGGCTTATTGACGCCCTTGTACGCAATCCGACTGCCTTCCGCCAGGGCGGCGGCAAACGCGGGGCCGGTCAGCGCGGTCGTTTCGGCCAGGCTCTTCGACATGCCGCGCAGGATCTGCGACAGGATGACGCCCGAATTGCCGCGCGCGCCCATTAACGCGCCGTGCGCGGCGGCTTTGGCCGCTTCCGCGACAGTCTGCGCCGGGTCATCCGACATCTCGCGACACGCCGACTTCATAGTCAGCAGCATGTTCGTGCCGGTGTCGCCATCCGGGACCGGGAACACGTTTAGCGCGTTGACGATCTCATGGTGTCGGTCGAGCCACGCCTGCGCCGCGAAAAGC
>CAZPTI010000117.1:0-7834 GCA_964588925.1 uncultured Anaerolineales bacterium
GCCTGACCGAGGCCGAGGCGTTCCGCAAGATCCAGAAGATGAGCATGGATAACCGCAAGCCTATGAAGGACGTGGCCGAGGCCATTATCCTGGCGCACCAGGTGGGTCAGGGCTGATGCGCGTCGCTTTCGGGACGGATCACGGCGGGCTGGCGATCAAGGAGAGCATTCTCGACGCGATCCGCGAGCTGGGGCACGAGCCTATCGACCTCGGCGCATACACGCTCGACCCCGTGGACGACTATCCCGATTTCGCCGTGCTCGTCGGCGAGGCGGTGCAATCGGGACGCGCGGCGCGGGGCATTGCAGTCTGCGGCAGCGGCGTCGGCGTGACGATGGCTGCGAACAAGATGCGCGGCATTCGCGCGTGTCTGTGCCACGATACGTACTCTGCGGCGCAGGGGGTCACGCACGACGATATGAACGTGCTGTGCCTGGGCGGGCGCATCATCGGCCCGGAGTTAGCGAAGGCGCTCGTGCGCGCATTCCTGACGGCTGATTTCGACGGCGGCGAGCGCTTCCGCCGCCGCGTGAACAAGGTGAACGCGCTCGATTAGGCCTATGCTCAACGGCACACTGCCGGACCGCCCGCGCATCATCGGCATTATCATCCGCGACCTCGGCGACTGGCTCGGCTGCTACGGCCGGCCGGACGTGGAAAGTCCGGCGTTGGACGCGCTCGCGGCGCAAGGCGCAGTGCTCGAACAGCACTTCTCGCCCGCGCCGTCGTGCTCGGCCGCGCGCGCCTCGATCATGACGGGCCAGCATCCCCAGTCGCACGGCATCATGGGGTTGACCCACCGCGGCTGGCGCTACCGGCAGGGCGCGCAGGACCTGCCTGCGATCCTCGCGCGCGGCGGCTATCACACCGCGCTGATCGGCTTGCAGGATGAGCGGCAGGAGCCGTGGGAGCTAACTTTCCTCGAAGCGGACACGGCCTTCCCCGATGCGCCCGGTGCGGCAGAAGGGTTCTCGGCGGACGAGGTTGCGGAGAAGGCCGTCGCCTGGCTCGACCAGCACAGGGCCGACGAACAGCCCTTCTTCCTCCTGCTCGGCTTCACTGACATCCACCGTCCGTATGGCCGCGACTACGACGAAGCGGTCGCGGAGATGCTGGATGTGCCCCCGTTCCTCCCTGACACGCCCGAAGTCCGCGCGGACCTGGCGACCTTCTATGCGCGTATCGCGGAGGTCGACGCTGCGGTTGCGCGCATTCTGAACGCGATGGAAGATTTCGGCCTGGCCGAGGACACAGTGCTCTTTGTCACCACCGACCATGGCCCGGAGTTCCCGCGCGCGAAGATGACGCTGTACGATCCGGGCATCAAGGCGGCGTTCATCTGCCGGTGGCCGGGGCGCATTCCCGCGGGGCGGCGGTTGGCGCGGCTGACCAGCCACGTGGACGTGCTGCCCACGCTGCTCGACATTGCCGGGCTAGGCGTGCCGGCGCGCGTGGAGGGCGGCTCGTTCCTGCGGCGGCTGCGCGGGGAGCGCGGCGAGACGCGCGACGCCATTTTCGCGGCCATGACGTGGCACGGCGGCGAATACGACCCCATGCGCTGCGTGCGCACGTGGCGCTACAAGTACATCCGCAACTACCAGCCCGGCTGGCCGGTGCAACTGAGCGGGGCGGTGTCGCAGCGTTACGGCGCGGAGTTCCTGATCGAGCACTTTGCGAAGCCGCGGCCGAGCGAGGAATTGTACGACCTCGTCGCCGACCCTGCGGAGGTGCGCAACCTGGTCGAGGACCCCGGTCACGAAGTCGTCAAGGACGAACTGGTTGACCGGCTAGGCGACTGGATGACGACGCTCAACGACCCCATCCTGCGCGGGCCGATCTCCGCGCCCGACCTCGCGCGCACCGGCTCAGGCAGCGTCTGGGCCAAAGCGCCCACGCACGAACCCTCTGAAGAAGAGTTCCGCTGGGACATCTTGCGGACGAAAGATTTCGGGGAAGAACCATTTGAAATGGGACGCTAAGGACGCAGATCAGGCGATTTATCAAGATTATCTGAGGTAATCCGCCCCATCTGTTTTATCTACGTCTTATTCTGGAGTCAGCATGAAGCGAGTTGTTGTTTTGGGCGCGGGAATGGTGGGCGCGGCGATGGCCGCGGACCTTTCGTCGACGTGCGAGGTCGTTTCCGTGGATCGCGACGCCCTGCGGCTGGCATGGCTGGTGGAGCGGTGTCCGCTTACGACGCAGGTGGCTGATCTGCGCAGCGATGCGGCAGTGACCGAGGCTGTGCGCGGCGCGGACCTGGTCGTCGGCGCAGTGCCCGGTTTTATGGGCTACCGCACGCTGGAGACGGTCATCCGCGCGGGCGTCCCCGTCGTCGATATTTCTTTCTTCCCCGAAGACCCGTTCGGCCTGGACGCGCTGGCGCAGGAGCGCGGGGTCACCGCGGTGGTGGACTGCGGCGTCGCGCCGGGGCTGAGCAATATGGTGCTCGGCTACAATGCCGCGCAGGGGCCGGTGTCGTCCTATCGCTGCCTCGTCGGTGGGCTGCCGGTCAAGCGCACCTGGCCCTGGCAGTACAAAGCGCCGTTCTCGCCGGTCGACGTGCTCGAAGAGTACACGCGGCCCGCGCGGCTGGTGATCGACGGCTGCGTCGTCACCCGCCCCGCGCTCTCTGAGCCGGAACTGGTTGACCTCGACCCGATTGGCACGCTGGAAGCGTTCAACACGGACGGCCTGCGGTCGCTGATCGTGACCATGCGGCAGACGCCGAACATGGTTGAAAAGACGCTGCGTTATCCGGGGCATATCGAGCTGATTCGCGCGCTGCGCGAGAGCGGCTTCCTGAGCGGGGAGCCGGTGACGGTTGATGGCGTCTCGGTCAAGCCTATCGACCTGGCCGCGGCGCTGCTCTTCCCGCAGTGGAAGCTGGAGCAGGGCGAGCCGGAGTTCACGATCATGGAAGTGGCGGTCGAGAACGGCCGCGAGAAGACGACCTACCGGCTGTACGACACGACGGACGCGGCCAGCGGCTTCTCATCGATGGCGCGCACGACGGGTTACACCGCGACCGCAGCCGCGCGGCTCGTGCTGGCCGGGGCGTTTGACCGCGTGGGCATCTGCCCGCCGGAGTATATCGGCGCGGCGGCGGGCTGCTTCGAGCGCGTCCTGGCCGATCTGGCGGAGCGCGGGGTTATGGTGCAGTCGGTCACCGAGGCGCAGTGAGCGCGCCGGAAGTCGTCAACGGCCCGGCGTACCGCGTGGTGACGCCGCGGCTGGTCATCCGCTGCTACAATCCGGCCGACGCGGCCTTGCTCAAAGAAGCGGTCGATGGCAGTCTTGAGCACCTGCGCCCCTGGTTGCCCTGGGCCGCTCGCTATCCCCAGTCGATGCAAGAGATGGTCGACATGCTGCGGCGCTTCCGCGGCATGTTCGATCTGGCGCAGGATTACATCATGGGCATCTTTGACCGCGATGAGTCGCGCGTGATCGGCGGCACAGGGCTGCATCCGCGCGGAGGCGAGGGCGCGAAAGAGATCGGCTACTGGATTCGCGCGGACGAGATTAACAAGGGTTACGCGACCGAGGTGGCCGGCGCGCTGACGCGCGTCGGCTTCGAGATCGAGAAGCTCCGCCGCATGGGCATTCACTGCGACACCGCCAATGTCCGCAGCGCGGCGGTGCCGCCAAAGCTCGGTTACACGCACGAGGCGACGCTGCGCCGGCGGTTGCGCGGGGGAGACGAGGCGTTCCACGACGAGATGGTGTGGACCATGCTCGCGGAGGAATACGCGGGCAGCCGCGCGTCGCAGATGCCGTACGAGGCATACGACGCAGCCGGGCGCCTCATTGCGCGGGGATGAGTGACGCGTTTTTGAGTTTGGCCGGCTTGTCGAGAGCCGTTACCCGGATTGGACGGACGAATGGCTGATCTGCGGAACTACTGGAACGCGCAGTTCTCCAAATACAACCATGTCTGGGGCGAAGCGCCGAGCAAAACCGCCGAAGTTGCCCTGTCCCTGTTTCGGGAGCGCAAGGTCAATACGATCCTCGTTCCCGGTTCCGGCTATGGTCGAAACAGCAAGCTGTTCTCCACCGCCGGCTTTAATGTGACCGGCGTAGAAATATCCGACGAGGCTTGCGCCCTGGCTCGAGCGTATGATCCCCGAACGAGGCTCCACAACGGGTCATTTCTGGAGAGCGATTTCGACCAGGGCCCATATCAGGGGATTTACTGTTTCAACGTCCTCCAACTGTTCCTCAAGGCGGAGCGCATCCGTTTCGTCCGAAAGAGCGCCGAGCTCCTGTCGCCGGGCGGGCTTATGTTTTTTACCGGCGTTTCAGACCGGGATGCTTCCTTCGGACAAGGAGAAGAGGTCGAGGAGAACACCTTTGCGGTTCAGCCGGACAAGAATCTGCACTACTTCACGCTGGATGACCTGAAGCGTCACTTTGAGGAATTCACGATCCTCGAAGTGGGCGAGTTGGAAGATCAGATGTCGCACAGCCTGTACGGTCTGAAGCGTTACCGGATCAGGTACATATTGGTGAACATTTAGTCATTCGCTTCGCGCCCCGCCCTCACCCGGCGCAAATGCGCCCAAACTGTGTGGGCGCGGTTTTCTTCGGGAGGATTCTCTTGGTTAGAACCCGTTTTGCGCCCAGCCCGACGGGCTACATGCACATCGGCAATCTGCGGACTGCGCTTTATGCTTATCTCGCCGCGCGCCATTACGGTGGGCAGCTCATCCTGCGGATCGAGGACACCGACCGCCGCCGCAACGTCGAGGACGCGGTGCAGGTGATCTATGACAGCCTGAAGCTGGCGGGTCTCGACTACGACGAGGGGCCGGATAAGCCCGGCGCGGTCGGGCCGTACGTACAGAGCCAGCGCCTGCCAATCTATCGCGAGCAGGCCGAGCGCCTGGTCGAGCTGGGCGCGGCGTATCACTGCTTCTGCGCGAAGGTGGAGCCCGAGGCGTCGCGCGAGGCGATGGAAGAGGACGAGAGCGAGGTAGTGTCTGAAGGCGATAGCGCGGTAGTGACCCAGGGCGATAGCGCGGGAAAGACGTATGACCCGTGCCGTTTCCTCTCGCGTGAAGAGGCCGAGGCGCGTAAGGGCGAGTCGCACGTCATCCGCCAGCGCATCCCGGAAACGGGCATTACCACGTTCATCGACCACGTCTACGGGACCATCTCGTGGCGCAACGACCTGCTCGACGACCAGGTGCTGCTCAAGTCCGACGGCTACCCCACGTACAACTTCGCCAACGTCGTGGACGATCACCTGATGGGCATCACGCACGTCCTGCGCGGGGTCGAGTATCTGTCGTCCACGCCGAAGTACAACCTGCTCTACGACGCGTTCGGCTGGCCGATCCCGGAATACGTCCACCTGCCGCACATCGTCAAGGAGGGCGGCAAGAAGCTCTCCAAGCGCGCGGGCGACGCGAGTTTTCAGGACCTCGTCGGCCGCGGCTACCTGCCCCAGGCCATCGTTAACTATATCGCGCTGCTCGGCTGGCACCCGGCGGACGATCGCGAGTTCTTCACGCTGGAAGGGCTGGTCGAAGCGTTCGACATTGACCGGATCAACAAGTCGAGCGCAGGCTTCTCCATTGCGAAGCTGGACTGGCTAAACGGCGAGCACGTGCGCGCGCTGCCGGCGGAGGAGTTTCACCGCGTCGCGCAGCCGTATTATCCGCCCGAACTGAGCGGTTACGACACCGTCGCGCTCAGCCGCCTGATTCAGCCGCGCGTCGTCCGCCTGACCGACATCCCCGAACTGGTTGCGTTCTTCGTTCGCCCGACCGAGCACGATGCGGCGCTCTACGCCAACGAGAAGTCGAAGGCCACGCTGGAGAGCAGCCGCCACGTTCTCGCCAATGCGCTGGAGTTGTTCGACGACGCGCCTGAATGGACGCACGCGGCGCTGGCCCCGATGCTGATCGAGTGGGGCAAGCAGAACGGCATCAAGACTGGCGCGGTGATGTGGCCGGTCCGCATCGCGCTGTCGGGCCTGGCGTCCACGCCGGGGGGCGCAACGGAGATTGCGGAGATTCTTGGCAAGGAAGAGACGATGCGGCGGATTAAGGCCGCGCTGGAGAAACTTGCGTAAGGTGAGCCAGACCCGTCGGGTGTCGGAAACCCGTCGGGTCTTAGACACGGTGAATTCATGAGGCCACCCATCCAACCCACCGCCCGGACCGGTGCTGTCCTTCTCGCCACGACTATCGCGTCGTTCCTCACCGCGTTCATGGGCTCCGCGCTGAACATCGCGCTGCCGATCATCGGTAAGGAGTTCAGCATGGCGGCGGTGACGCTCGGCTGGGTCGCCACTGCGTACACGCTCGCGATTGCGATTTTCCTCGTGCCGTTCGGCCGCGCGGCGGACATTCACGGGCGGCGCAAAGTGTTCACGCTCGGCGTCATCGGTTACACCGTTCTTACGCTGGCGCTGGCGTTTGTGGCGAACGGGGCGCAGTTAATCGCCTTGCGCGTCCTTCAGGGCATCGCGTCCGCGGCCATGTTTGCGACGAGCTCGGCCATCCTCAGCTCGGCCTATCCGCCGGGGGAGCGCGGCCGCGTGCTCGGCATCAACGTTTCCGCGGTGTACACCGGGCTCGCAGTCGGCCCGTTCCTTGGCGGCATCCTGACGCAGAACTTCGGCTGGCGCAGCGTGTTCATCGTGAGTGCGGCCGCGGGGTCTGTTGCGGTCGGCGCGGTGCTTCAGCTTAAGCAGGAGTGGGCGGAAGCGCGCGGAGAGCCGTTCGACTGGGTCGGTTCGGCCATCTACGGCGCGTCGATTGCGCTGGCGTTGTACGGGCTGTCGCGGCTGCCCGCATGGGAGGGCGGTGTGCTGGTCGCCGCGGGGCTGGTCGGGCTGATCGGCTTCATGGCCTGGGCGAACCGCGCAAGGGCCCCCGTGCTCAACCTGAGCCTGTTCCGCAACAATCGCGCGTTCACGCTGTCGAGCCTGGCCGCGCTGATCAACTACCTCGCCACAACGGCGGTCACGTTCCTTCTGAGCCTCTACCTGCAATATCTTAAGGGGATGACGCCGCAGCAGGCGGGCTTCCTGCTGGTCGCGCAGCCGATCATGATGGCGCTTTTCTCGCCGTTTGCGGGCCGCTTGTCTGACCGCATCGAGTCGCGTATTGTCGCATCGGCGGGCATGGGGCTGACGGCTATCGGCCTGGTGATGCTGGCGTTTCTCACCGCGGAGACGAGCATCGTCTACATTGTCGCGGCGCTGCTGCTGCTCGGCCTGGGTTTCGGGCTGTTTTCCTCGCCTAACATGAACGCGATTATGGGATCGGTGGAGAAGCGGCAGTACGGCATTGCATCCGCCATCCTCGCCACCATGCGCACACTCGGCCAGGCCCTCAGCCTCGCGCTGACGCTGCTCCTCTTCTCGCTCATCATCGGGCCGGTGCAGATCACCGCGCCGTACTACCCTGCGTTCCTGGCGAGCGCGAAGCTGGTGTTCGCGATTTCGGCCGCCTTGTGCGTGGTGGGGATTTTTGCTTCGCTGGCGCGGGGGAAGGTGTTGAATACGGGCGCCGCGGGCCACTAAATCGGGTCAAGCCCTGCTAATGTAAGGGTGGTGTTCAGAAACGCTCGGAACTCCGGGCAGCACGCGGTAATGACTTGACCGTCATTGCCGCGCAGGATGACGTTCATCTCCACCGGCTTGATGTGCTTTCTCGGGGACTGGCTCAGCCGGTAAAGTTCCTGCAACCGTTTTGACGGCGGATGCTCGCCGTCGACTTCCTCGGGGTGCGCCCCCGGCGCTTTCCTTGCTACCTCAACGCGACAGCATATTTCGTCCCAAAACGGCAGCAACCACGCCTCTACGTCATGTTTGGCGACATGG
>CAZPTI010000117.1:7934-14466 GCA_964588925.1 uncultured Anaerolineales bacterium
TCGGCTTGTTGACCTTCGCCGCCTGTTCATCCAGGAATTGCTTCAGATGTTCTTTGAGCGCCTGCTCCGTGTCGCCTTCGACCAGCAGCACAATCTTCAAGAGCGTCCCCCAGGTTGCCCATCAGCCATAAATCGCTCAAGGTGTACTCGCGCAGCCACGCGTCGAGGTCCATTTCGTCTGCCCATGTCGCGCGGGTCCGCCCATCCTCTTTGTCCAGCACGAGCACCTGGTCGGGTTTGAGCCAGCGAATCAGCTCGGTTGCATGCGTTGCGACGATGACGGTAGTTCGGAGCGCCGCGTCCTGCATAAGTTCAGCGAGCACGCGAAGCATTTGCGGGTGCAGGGAGCTTTCGGGCTCGTCGATCAGCACAATAGGCGGCGGTTCAGGCGTAAGCAGAATGGTCGCCAGCCACAAGAAACGCAGCGTGCCGTCGGACAGTTCGTTGGAGTAGAGCGGGCCGGCGCGGAAAACAACGAGTCTCCGCTTGCGGAAGGTGTTCTAGCAGGCGTAAGGGTCTGGGGGAGTCTGACACTGGCGCGAAACTCAACGTTGAGTGGCGCGTAGCTCACCGTTCGTAGCAGCGTCGCGCGAATGGCGCGATAATCGCCAGGCCCGCCTTCGGCAATTGCCAGTTCTTCCCGCGTTATCCTGTTCACCTTCCTGGCCGTATCGCGCTTCGTGGCCCTCCGGACTGCGCCTTGCAACTGTCTCGCTAAGAACTTCGTGGGCGACCGCCGTCACTCCAAGCTGAACTGCGTAAGCGAGACGCGCACCATCAGGCGTATCCTGGAATTCAAGCTGAAACTCCGCCTTCAGGGGTTTCGGCTCAACACGCGGCAAAACCGCGTTTAGTCCGCCTCGCTGCGTCAATGCCTGCGACAACTCTCCTTGCGCCCCGTAGCGCAACAACGTAAACGCATCCAGCAGCGACGTCTTCCCCGACCCATTCGGCCCAATCAGCACCGTCAGCGGACGCACGGCGAAATCCACGTCCACCAGGCTGCGGTAGCCTGCGATCTTCATTCTGACCAGCTTCATGAGCAACTCCTTCCGGGTTGCAAAGACGCGATAAGTACACCTCAAAGGTTAAAGATTGCGCACCCCTCTTGACAATTGTTCGAGAATCGTGCTATGTTACGCATAACTGCTGATATGCGTAACAGCAGTCTCCCCATCCCGGATCCTTCTGCGGCAAGGTGGCCTGATGGCGACGATTCGCGATGTTGCGCAGCGCGCCGGCGTCTCCACGATGACCGTTTCGCGTGTGCTCAACAACTCCGGTTATGTTAGCGCGGATGCGCGCATGCGTGTCGAGGCTGCGGTCGCAGAGTTGGGCTATGTGCCCAATACGCTTGGCCTTAGCCTGCGTTTCAAGCGCACCAAGACCCTTGCTCTGGTCGTCACCGACATCACAAACCCGTTCTTCACCAGCATGGCGCGCGGGGTGGAAGACCTCGCCAGCCAGCACGGTTTCAGCACCATCCTCTGCAACACCGACGAATCGGAGAGCAAGCAGGCCGATTACCTGACGATCTTGATGCAGAAGCGCGTCGACGGCGTGCTGCTGGTGCCCGCGCGCAGCGCAGCCGATCCCGTGCGCTGGCTACAGCACCGCGGCGTGCCCGTGGTCATCCTCGACCGCCAGGCGCCCGGCGCGCGCGTCGATTGCGTGCGCGGGCAATCGGAGGCGGGAGGCTATGAGCTGGCGTCACTCCTGTATGAAATGGGGCACCGCGAGGTGGCGGTGCTCGCCGGCCCGGCCTACGTCTCCACCGCTACGGAACGCGTCGCGGGCTTCGAGCGGGCGTGGCGTGAGCGGGGATTGACCTCGCGGCCCGGCGCAATCCTCTACGGCAGCTTCACGGTGCCGAGCGGCTACGCGATGGCGCAGCAGGCGCTGGCGCTGACGCCGCAGCCGACCGCGCTCTTCACCGGCAACAACTTCATTGCTATCGGCGCGTACCGCGCGGTCCGCGACGCGGGCCTGAGCATCCCGGACGATGTGTCCCTCGTGACGTTCGACAACGTGCCCGACAACCTCGTCCTCGAACCGTTCCTCACCGTAGCCGCGCAGCCCGCCTACGAGATGGGCCAGGTCGCCACGAGAGTCTTGCTCGAAAGGCTTGAGGGGGATGGCCCTGCGGAACCGGTCGATATCGAATTGCCGAACAAAATCATCGTCCGTCGCTCGTGCGCTTTACCAAAGGAGCGCGCAGCCGCTGCGCAGGCATAGT
The DNA here is from genome assembly GCA_964588925.1 of uncultured Anaerolineales bacterium. Taxonomy (GTDB): domain Bacteria; phylum Chloroflexota; class Anaerolineae; order CG2-30-64-16; family CG2-30-64-16; genus JALOOB01. Next base: position 10,171 of record CAZPTI010000117.1, read on the forward strand.
CTACCGCGCGCGTGCGCAAGTTCGACAACTTGCGCCACATTTGTTAGGAGATGTCCCCCATGAATTCCAAAGAACGACTCATGACGGCCATTCACAAGGGCAAGCCCGACCGCCTGCCTGCCACCGTACACCAGTGGCAGGGGTATCACCTCGAAGAGTACATGGGCGGCATCTCCGACCTGGAGGCTTTCAAGCAAGTGGGGCTGGACGCGCAAATCCAGTATTTTCAGGATATGGGCCAGTTCTGGCTGGTCGATGTGGACAGCTCGAAGTTCAACACCTCGACATGGCGCGACGAGGTCGATCGCATCGACAACCATCCCGACCACCGCGTCTCGCACCACACGATTTACACGCCCGAAGGCACGCTCACGTACAAAACCGAAGGCGACCGCAAGACGACCTGGATCACGGAGTATCTTATCAAGCATGACGAAGACATCGAACTGATCCGCAAGTATATGCCGGTGCCGCCGCTGGATCATGAACCGATCCGCAAGCGGTGGGATCTGATCGGCGACGCGGGCATTTTGCGCGGCTTCGTCTGGGGCGACCAGGCCGGCTGCTGGCAGCACGCCGCGTGCCTCTATGACATCACCGACCTCATTTACGCCGCGATTGACCGGCCCGACTGGGTCCACGCGCTGATGAAAATTCTGCTCGACAAGAAGATGCAGTTCATCGAGACGATGAAGGGCGCGAAGTTCGACCTGATCGAGACGGGCGGCGGCGCGGCTTCGTCCACGGTGATCTCGCCGAAGCTTCACCGCGAGTTCTGCCTGCCCTACGACCGCGCCATGCACGACGCGCTGCACTCGATGGGCTTCCCGGTCACTTACCACACCTGCGGCGGCACCAGAGCCATCGAGGAACTAATCATTGCTAACGGCTGCGACGCTTCGGAGACGGTCGCGCCCGTAAGCGTGGGCGGCAACCAGGAGCCGTGGGAACTGAAGGCGAAGGTGGGCAACCGCATCGCGTTGATCGGGGGGCTGGATCAGTTTAACACTCTCACCGCGGGTAGCAAGGCGGACATCCGCGCGATGGTGCATAAGCTGTTTGAGACGGTCGGCTGCGACGGCGGGTACGTCTGCTCCTGCTCCGACCACTTCTTTGAGACGCCGGTAGAGAATATCGTTGCGTTCGCGGACGCGGCGAAGGAGTGCGTGTATTAGAAGCGGAGGAGTGGACCTGACGGGTTTCGCGAAACCCGTCAGGTCGCGCGTACCCTACCCGCGCTTGCTCAACTCCGTCCGCTCATACTCGCGGATCGCGTCCATCACCGCGTACCCCACGGGCGCGTCCTTCCGCAGGCAGTACGCATCCCACACCGCGGCGAACGGCATCGACTTGAGCTCCTCTAGCAGCACGAGGCGAGCCGTGTAATTCCCCTCCATGTCCATCTGCTGAAGCTGCGCATATGGCTCGACCAGCGCCATGAGCAGCGCCTTGAGCGCGTTGCGCGTGCCGACCGTCCACGCCGCGATGCGGTTGATGCTGGCATCGAAGAAGTCGAGCCCGATATGCACGCGGTCAAGGTAGTCCCCGCGGACGATCTCCTGCATAATCGCCGCAAGATCGTCGTTCAGGATCACCACGTGATCGCTGTCCCAGCGCACCCCGCGCGATACGTGCAGCATGACCTGGTCCACGAAGGGCAGCACCGACGATAGCTTGTCCGAAATGGTCTCGGTCGGATGGTAGTGGCCCGAATCGAGGGTGTAGACGAGCTTGTTGGCGACCGCGTAGCCGAGGTAGAACTCGTGCGAGCCGACCGTGTAGCTCTCCGCGCCGATGCCAAACAGCTTGCCTTCGACCGCGTCGAGGTTGTATTGCTTGTCGACGGGCGCCGCAAAAATGCGGTCCAGCGAGTCCTTGAGCAGAAGTCGCGGGGTCTTGCGGTCCGCAGGCGTGTCCTTCATGCCATCAGGGATCCAGTGGTTGTTGAGGCAGGTGGTCCCCAGCTCGCGGCCAAAGTAGGCGCCAATCTCGCGGCAGAGGATGCCGTGCTCGACCCAGAAGTCGCGGACGCCTTTGTCATAAGAGGACAGGGTGAACCCGCTGGCGGCCATCGGGTGGCCGAAGTAGGTCGGGTTGAAGTCCAGCCCGTGCCCCTTCTCCTTCGCCCACGCGACCCAGTTGGCGAAGTGTTCGGGGCGCACGTCATTCCGGTCGAGCTTTGTTGCGCCCGGCTCCGCGTACATGGCATGGAGCGCGAGGCGGTGCGAGCCGGGGATCAGGCTGTACGCCATGTCGAGGTCCCGGCGCAGCTCCTGCGGGGTGCGCGCCTTGCCGGGGTAGTTGCCCGTTTTGGCGAGGCCGCCCCCTAAGTCTCCGCCCGGCGACTCGAACCCGCCGACGTCGTCGCCCTGCCAGCAGTGCAGGCTGATGGCGATGGTGTCCAGCTTTGCCAGCGTGGCCTCCGTGTCGACGCCCAACGCGGCGTACCGTTCCTGCGCCAGCGCGTACGCCTCCAACACCTTTGAATCGTTCGACATAAGTCCTCCTATAACGGCCAGACCCGACGGGTTTCCAAAACCCGTCGGGTCTTATTAAGCCGGTGTCTCCCTCGGAACCCTGGCGAGGATGGCGGAAACCACCTCATAATTGATCGTCCCCAGCCGCGCTGCGACTTCTTCGGCACTGATCGCATCGTTGCCCTGTCGCCCAATCAGCACGACCTCGTCGCCCTGCTGGACGCCCGCGATGCCCGTTACGTCGATCATCGTTTGATCCATTGTCACGCGGCCGACGATGCGGGCCCGTTTTCCCCGCACGAGCACCTCGCCCCAGTTCTGCGGGCCGCGGCGAAAGCCGTCCGCGTAGCCCACCGGGATTACCGCGATGGACTGCGGGTCGGGCGTGCGGTAGGTCGCGCCGTAGCTGACGTAACTGCCCTCCGGCAGCGTCTTGACCTGCGCGATTTGCGTTTTCCACGATAGCGCGGCGCGGAAGTCAGGCGGCAGGGTCACACCGGGAGAGGGGTGCAGGCCGTACACCGCGATACCCGCGCGGACGAGCGTGTGTCGGGCGAGCGCGCGGGAGTCTGCCAGGAAGCCGACCGTGGCGTCGAGCAGCCCGGCCGAGTTCACGCCGTGGACGAGCGGGATGTCGATGCCCTCGCGCTCAAGCTGCGCCAGCACCGCATCGAACTTGCGCAACTGCTGCGCCGTGTACTCGCGCTCCCACTCCGAATTGCCGTCGGCAACGGATAGGTGCGTGAAAATCCCTTCGACCGTCACGCCGGGCAGCGCCCTTAGCTGGCGTACGAACGCGACCGCTTCTTCGGGGAAGATGCCGAGCCGCCCCATGCCGGTATCCACCTTGACGTGCGCGCGGGCGGGCCTGTCGAGTGCGAGGCTGGCGCGGGAGAGCGCGCGGCCCACCTCGATGTTGTAGATGGTGGGCGTCAGGTCGTGGCGCAGCGCGTCGCGCGCCTGCCAGGCGGGGGTGAAGCCGAGAATGAGCACGGGCGCGCGGATGCCTGCGTCGCGCAGCGCGACCCCCTCGCTTAAGGTCGCCACGCCGAACCACGACGCTCCGTTGAGCAGCGCGGTCTGCGCGACCTGGATCGCGCCGTGCCCGTAGGCATCCGCCTTGAGCGAGATGAGCAGTTGCCGTCCGCCCGCCAGCTCGACCAGCCGCCGCACGTTGTGAGCAATTGCGCTGTGGTCGATTTCCAGCCACGTCGGGCGGTCGGGGAAGAGGGTCACGGCGGACTGCCATGCCGCGTCCTGGCGCACGAGGCGCTCTCCGGCAGCGGCGGGCTCTTCCATCAGCAGCCGCACGGCCTGCTCCATCCGTGTGGCGAGCGAACCTTTGACGAGCACAATGTCGCCGGGGCCGAGGCCGGCCAGAACGGCGCGCGCCGCGTCCTCCGCGGTGTAGGTGACGACGACGCGTTCCTCCGGCAACCCCGCCTCGCGCGCGGCCTCGCCAATGCGCCGCGCGCGGTTGCCGCGCGTGACGAGCAAGTCGACCACCGACGCGGCCTTGCGCCCCACCTGTTCGTGACCCGCGGCCTCGAACGCGCCCAGTTCGAGCATATCGCCGAGCACCGCCACCTTACGGCGTCCTTCGAGCGCGGCGAGGGTGTCAAGCGCGGCCTCGGCCGCGGCCGGGCTGGAGGAATAGGAGTCGTCGAGGATCAGGCTGCCGCGGGCGCCAGGGAGGGGGTTCAGCCGGCCCGGCACGCGCGGCATGGCGGCGAGCCGCTCCGCAATCGCGTCGAGGTCAAGCCCGCGCGCAAGCCCGACCGCAACGGCGGCCAGCGCGGCGTACATCTGGTGGCGTCCC
>CAZPTI010000118.1:0-14445 GCA_964588925.1 uncultured Anaerolineales bacterium
CACGGTGAGCGGATAGTACGAGCCCCCCTTGACCGTCGCGTCGTTCGCGACGATCAGCACCTCGCGCCCTTCGACACGGCCGATCCCCGTGACCATGCCTGCGCCCGGCGCGTCCTCGCCGTAAACATCCCAGGCCGCCAGGGGCGAAAGCTCCAGGAAGGGCGAGCCCCCATCGAGCAGCCGGTCGATGCGCTCGCGAACGTAGAGCTTGCCCTGTTCTTCGTGGCGCTGCCGGTAGCGTGGGCCACCGCCCTCCCGGTTCTTCGCCAGGTCCCGGCGCAACGCCTCCGCCAGGCCGCGGTGGTGCGCGTCGTTGGCGGCAAATTCAGAACTGTGGGTGTCGATAGATGAATGCAAGAGGTCCACGGCGTACCTCGAGATGAGTAAGGCGGCTCGGTGTCCTTCAGTATAGCGCGCATCGTTGCGAAGACAGTTAGATCAACTCCAGAGCGTACAAGGAAATCGTCCCTTCATCGAGTACTACGAAGCCGGAGTCAATCTTGCGCGCAATTCAAAGAATGGTATAATTTCTACTGAAACACTAATCAACTCCGTACTGAGGGAACTCGCATGCTTCTCAACAGTCACCCGCTGCCAAACATCCCCTGGGAAGACCGGCCACGCGACTCGCTCAGCGTCATCTGGCGCTACAGCGGTAACCCGGTCATCCATCGGCACGCAACCCCGACCTCCAACAGCATCTTCAACAGCGCGGTTGTGCCCTTCAAAGACGGGTTCGCCGGCGTCTTTCGCGTGGACGATACGCGGCGCGAAATGAACATTCACGCGGGCCGCAGCGACGACGGCGTTCACTGGCGCATCGAGCCGAAGCCGATCCAGTTCGAGGGCGACCCGGAGGTGACGGAGCTGGTCTACCGCTACGACCCCCGCGTCTGCTGGATCGAGGACCGCTACTACGTCTCCTGGTGCAACGGCTATCACGGCCCGACGATTGGCCTCGGCTATACGAGCGACTTTGTCCGCTTCACGCAGTTAGAGAACGCGTTCTTGCCCTACAACCGCAACGGCGTCCTCTTGTCGCGACGCATCAACGGGAAGTACGCCATGTTGAGCCGTCCCAGCGACACCGGCCACACTCCCTTCGGTGACATTTTCTACAGCGAAAGCCCCGACATGGTTCACTGGGGCAAGCACCGCTGGGTGATGGGGCCGGCTGGCGGCTGGCAGTCGACGAAAGTCGGCGGCGGGCCAACGCCTATCGAGACCAGCGAGGGCTGGCTGCTCATTTACCACGGCGTGCTGACCTCGTGCAACGGGTATGTGTACAGCTTTGGCGCAGCCCTGCTCGACCTCGATCAGCCGTGGAAGGTGATTTGTCGTGGCGCGCACTACCTGCTGGCGCCTCAGGCGATCTACGAATGTGTGGGCGACGTGCCCAACGTAACTTTCCCCTGCGCGACCCTCGTCGACAGCGAAACCGGCCGCGCGGCCATCTACTATGGCGCGGCGGATTCGGTTACAGGACTGGCTTTCGGGTATATTGACGACATCATCGACTTCATCAAGGCCAACCCGATGTGAATGACCTCCGCCGGCGCCTGGAGCGCGAGCTGCGAGAGAACATCCTGCCGTTCTGGATGGACCGCGTCGTCGATCCCCACGGCGGGTTCTATGGCCGCGTCGACAGCGACCTGACCGTCCGCAACGCCGTGGAGCGGAGCGCAGTGGTCAACGCGCGCATCCTGTGGACGTTCAGCGCGGCTTATCGCGCCTACCGGCAGGACGCGTACCTTGCCACTGCGCGCCACGCCTACGACTATCTGCGCGCCGCTTTTCGCGATCCGAAGCACGGCGGCGTCTACTGGTCAGTCGACGCTTCCGGGCAGCCGGTCAATGACCGCAAGCGCGTCTACGCGCAGACGTTCACCGTTTACGGCCTGGCCGAGTATGCGCGCGCTGCGAACAGCCGCGAGGCGGTCGAGTGGGCGCGCGAACTGATGCGCCTGGTCGAAACCCACACCCACGACGAGCAGCACGGCGGCAACGTCGAATGCCGGGCGCGCGACTGGTCGCCGCTGGCGGATATGCGGCTGAGCGAGAAAGAGCCGCCCGCAACCAAGACCATGAACACGCTCCTCCACCTGATGGAGGCATACACCAATCTGCGCCGCATCAGCAACGACGCGCTGCTCCGTCAGCGGCACGAGGCGCTCATCAAGCTTTTCCTCGACCGCGTTGTCGACCCCGCAGAAAATCGCTTCCGCCTCTTCTTCGACGCAGACTGGCGCCCGCTGCCCGATCACATCTCGCCCGGCCATGACATTGAGGGCAGCTGGCTGCTTGTGGAAGCGGCGGAAGTTGCGGGGCGGCCCGACTTGCTCGCGCAGGCGCTTGATGCTGCCTATCGCATGGCAGATGCGGTGCTGAGGACCGGGCTGGACGACGAGGGCTTCGTCATCTACCAGGCCGGCGAGCACCGCGATCCCGCGCGGCACTGGTGGCCCCAGGCGGAAGGCGTCGTCGGTTTCTATAACGCTTACCAGATTTCCGGTCGGCAGGACTTCCGCGACGCGGCGCTGCGCTTGTGGGACCTGATCGAGCAGCGCTTCGTCGACCGCGAGCGCGGCGAGTGGCACAAGATCGTCCGTCCCGACGGCTCCCCCGACCTGACGCAACCGAAGGCCGGGCCGTGGGAGTGCCCGTATCACAACGGCCGCGCGTGCCTGGAGATGCTGGCGCGCCTCCCGGAGTAACCGCATGCTCGACTACGTAATGAACACGCCGGAAGACGGCTTGCGCAGCTCGGCCGGCAAGGTGAAACACCTGCCCACGGTCAACGGGGAGTAATTCGTGACAAAGCTGTATCCGTTGCTTTTCGAGCCGGTGCTGAAAGACTACCTCTGGGGCGGGCGCAACCTCGCGAAGTTGGGTCGCGCGCTTCCTTCGGAGGGCGTAGTCGCGGAAAGCTGGGAGATCGCCGCGCACGAGGACGGCGCGACGGTCGCGCTGAACGGCCCCTATGCGGGCAGGAAGCTGACCGAGATTCAGGCCGAGCTGGGGCTGGACCTGATCGGCGCGCGCAACGCGTGGGCGCAGGAGCGCGGCAAGTTCCCGCTGCTCGTCAAGCTGCTCGACGCCAGCCAGCCGCTCTCCGTGCAGGTGCATCCCGACGACGATTATGCGCTTGAACACGAGGGCAACGAGCTCGGCAAGACGGAGATGTGGGTGGTGCTGGCCGCACGGCCGGGCGCGGAGCTGATCCTCGGCGTCAAGCAGGGCGCGACGCGGGAAGCGTTCCGCGAGGCGCTGCTGGCTGGCAAGCCGGAGCCGCTCCTGCATCGCGTGCCGGTGCGCGTGGGCGACCACCTGTGCGTGCCCGCAGGCACAGTCCACGCCATCATGGACGGCTTGCTGATCGCGGAGATTCAGCAGAACTCGAACACCACCTACCGCGTCTTCGACTGGAACCGCGTGGGCGCGGACGGCAAGCCGCGCGCGCTCCACATCGACAAGGCGCTCGACGTGATCGACTTCAGCGCAGTGGAGCCGGGCGTTTGCGCGCCGGCGGAGATTGGCCGCGAGGACGGTTGCCGCCGCTACCTCCTCTGCCGCAACCGCTACTTCGTCACCGAGCGCGTCGACCTTGCGCCCGGCGCGACTTACCGCGGCCGTTGCGACGGTTCAACCCTGGAGATTTGGGGTGTCATTGCGGGTGAAGTAAACGTCGGGGGTGAGCCGTTGGAAGCCGTGCGCTTCGCCCTGCTGCCCGCGGCGATGGGCGATTTCGCCGTCACCACGCAACGCGGCGCCGCGTTGCTGCGCTCCTACGTCGAGTAGTTTCGCCGCGCGGTTATCGTTTCTCGCGTAGATCGCGCACCGACTCGCGCTCCACGAGCCGCGCGCGCATCATGAGGGTCATCGGCGCAAGGGTCGGGTTGCGCAGCCGCCAGACGAGCAGCTCCACCGCGTTCTGTCCCATCCCCCGCTTGTCCACCTGCATGGTGGTCAGCGCAGGATTGCTTAGCCCGCTCAGCGCGATGTCGTCGAAGCCGATTACTGAGATGTCGTCGGGCACCCGACGGCCCATCGACTGCAATGCGCGCACCGATTCTAACGCGGTTTCGTCGTTGATCCCCACAATCGCCGTGACGTTCGGGTAGTCCGCGATGTGGGCTTGCAGCGTGCGCGCCACGGCATCCCGTTCGTACCAGCAGTCGAGGCAGTGCGGCGCGAGCGAGAAATCTTTCAGCGCCTGCAGATAGCCCTCGCGTCGTTCAACTATACTGGGGAAAGTCGAGTTGCCGGTGCCGATCAGGGCGATCTCGCGGTGCCCGCACGAAATCAGGTGGCTGACCGCCTGGTACATGCCGTGGTAGTTGTCGGACACAACCGAATCGTACTCGCGGTACGGCGCATACGCGTCCACCAGCACGACGGGCGCTTCCTTCTGGTCGAGCATCAACTCCAGCGGCCGGTCGACCAGCGCGCCGAGCAGCAGCAGCCCCTCCGCGTGATCCTCAGAGAGCAGCCGCGGGATTTCAAGCGGGTAGTTGTTCTTGTCAGTCGGCAGGATCGCCAGCAGCATATTGATGCCGCGTTGCCGTGAAGCTTCCTCGATGCCGGAGATGACCTGCGAGTAGAAGGGGTTAGCGAGCGGCGAGTCGCCCTCGTTCGCTTTCGCCAGCACGCCGATGGTGCGGAGGGGCGCGGTGCCGTCACTGATGCGGCCCGGAGCCGCTTTAACCCGGTAACCGACCTGTCGCGCGGCATCCAGCACGCGCTGCCGCGTCTCCTGCGGGATGTTGCCCTTGTTGCGCAGCACGAGGGAGACGGTTGAAATAGAGACATTGCTCTTCTCCGCCACATCCGCTAGAGTCGCCGCTTTCGCCATGATGCTCTCCCATGCCAGTGAATGGTAAAATTATACTAGAAGAAGTGACCTGCGTCAAGTGGTTCGTAGTGGGCGCTTTAGCGCGCCTCGTCCGAACGGCGCTTAAGCGCCTACTACGAACCTGGGAATTCGTTGTATAATTAAGTTCGGCGCAAATAGCCTCGCATCACCCCAAGGCTGCAACAGGAGCTTCACCATGAACCATCGCGAACGCGTTCAGGCCGCCCTCAATCACCAGGCGCCCGACCGCTGCCCCATGCAAATCAGCTTCACGCCGGAGTTCGCCGACCGCCTCCGCGCGGACCTTGCCTTCGGCGACCGCCTGCTTAACCTCAGCCGCAGCGGCCACAATCCTCACGGCGGGGGCAATACATACGAGCTGGAACGCGCGCTCGGCGAGGATATGCTGCTTACCTCCGTCGGCTGGGCAAACAGTTATTATCAGTCGGGCGAGCAGTACACGGACGAGTGGGGGATCACGTGGCGCTCCGTGCCGTACGAAACGCCGTTCGGCGCCGGGTCGTATACGGAGATGATCGGCCACCCGTTGGCCGATGACGGCGCCATCTCGCAGTACCGCGGCCCCGACCCCGCGCGACCTTCGCTCTACGCGGACGCGCAGACGACGCTCGAACAGTTCCGTGACGAGTACTGGATCGTAGGCGTAACTGTGACGACCATCTGGGAGACGGCATGGGCATTGCGCGGCTACGACCGCATGCTTGCGGACCTTGTCGAGAACCCCGACCTGGCGGAATGTATCCTCGAAATCCCTTACCGCTACCACCTGCATGCGGCGAAGCAGTTGGTGAACATGGGCGTCGACATGGTGTGGCTGGGTGACGATGTGGGCGCGCAGCGGTCGATGCTCATCTCCCCGCGACACTGGCGCAAGTACCTCAAACCGCGCCTCGCCAACTTCATCGCTGAGCTGAAGGCGATCAACCCGCAGGTGAAGGTGGCCTATCACTCCGACGGCGACATCCGCGCGATCATCCCGGAGTTAATCGAGATCGGCCTCGACGTGCTCAACCCAGTCCAGCCCGCGTGTATGGACCCGGCGGAACTCAAGCGGTTGTATGGGGACAAGCTGTGCTTCTGGGGAACCATTGACGAGCAGGAGACGCTGCCGTTCGGCACACCGGAAACGGTGCGGGAGGAAGTGCTGACGCGGCTGCGGACCGTTGCGAAGGGCGGCGGCGCGATCCTCGGCCCCACGCACCACGTGCAACTGGATACGCCGATGGAGAATTTCTGGGCGATGGTCGAGACGATCACCGGCGCGCCTTGCGCGTAGGCTCGGTTTGACGGCTAAAGCCAGGCTATTTCAGCGCGGTGATCTGCCACCCCGCGCCTTCGCCCTGCATCACGCGATCCAGGATCGCCTGCCGCGACTCATTAATCTCGTCGAGCATGGCCTGTCGCGCCTCTGCAACGTCCCGCGCGCGGAGCGCGGCCACGATGCGCGCGTGCGTCTGGTGCTGCGTGCCGCCCGCATGGCGCATGACCATGAAGCGCGCCAGCCGGTCGTGCAGCCGGCCCAGGCTCTCCGCCAGCTCCGCATTGCCCGAAGCCTGCCCCAGCAGGTAATGAAAGCGGCGGTTCTCATCCGTGTAGCGGTCGTACGACTCGTCGTCATCGCCGGTGTACCCCGCGTGGACGTTCGCCAGCTCATCCAGTTCGCGCTCAGTGACTCGCACCGCCGCGCGTTCGACCGCCGCGATTTCCAGTACCTCGCGCAGGTCGAGCAGGTCGCGCAACTCCTTCAGCGTCACGCTGGCAACGAAATAGCCGGAGCGCGGCTTGATCTCGATCAAGCCCTCCTGCCCCAGCATTTGCAGCGCGTCCCGCACCGGGCTGATCCCGCTCCCGTACGTCGCGCACAACTCCTCCACGCTGAGACGTTCGCCGGGCCCGCGGCGGCCCATGATAATGGCGCGACGCAACTGCTTGTACACGCGATTGCGATAGGTGGCGTCAACAGCGACGGCTTGCATGGCCGGCTCCTTCAAGTAACCGTAGTTGCGCAGAGTATAGCAGGTAAAATATCAGAATGCAATAGATTAGCCCTGATTGCCGTCTTAGCTATTGACATTTGATACGATACCTGCTATCATCTGATATGTCAGTGCTGCAACCCTTGCGCATGAGCGATGAGGCTTGGCGTGTATCTCCCCGCACTCTTTCTGGTCTTCTCATACGCGTGCTTGCCGTCTGTCGCCTCCGCGACGCCTGACTTGAAACTGTGATTTGCGTTTCTCGTTGTTCTCTTCACGCACCTCAAGGAGGGAAGCACCATGCCGTCTAAGATCCACCCGCTCATCCCCGAAGCGCAAGACATGCTGCGCAAGGGCCAGATGTCGCGCCGCGACTTTATCCGCATCGCGACGCTGCTCGGCGTCTCCGCCGCCGGCGCGACCGCGCTGGCAGCCTGCGGCACGCCCGCGCCGGCTCCGGCCGCAACCGCGGTCCCGGCTGCCACCGTTGCCCCCACGGCCGCGCCGAAGGCTGGCCCGGTCCGCGGCGGCGTCCTTACCGCACGCGCGCGCGTTGATCGCGCGAGCCATCCCGCCCAGTTCTCGCTCGTCAGCCAGTCGCACCCGTGGCGCCATGTCCTCGACTACCTGACCTACACGAACGACAAGGGCATCACCACTCCGTACATGCTCGAAAAGTGGTCGGCCAGCGACGACTTGAAGACCTGGACGCTCAACCTCAAGAAGGGCATCAAGTTCAGCGACGGCCAGGAATTCACGGCGGATGACGTCGTCTTCAACTTCGGGCAGTGGCTCAACAAGGACGTCGGCTCCTCGCTGCTCGGTCTGATGAGCTATCTCGAACCCACGGGCGTCGAGAAGGTGGACGACTACACCGTCAAACTTAACCTCAAGGACCCCACCATTTTCGTGCCCGAGCACCTCTTCCAGTACCCCGCCGCGATCGTGCCCAGGACCTTCGAGGGCGACATTACGCTCAAGCCGGTGGGTACCGGCGCGTTTACGATGAAGGAGTTTGTGCCGGGCGAGCGCTGCCGGCTGGCGAAGCGCGAGGGCTACTGGCGCATGGGCGAGGACGGCAACCCGCTGCCATACCTCGACGAGATCGTCTTCGTGCAACTGGGCGACGATCCGGCCGCGTGGCAGACTGCGCTCAAGTCGGCCCAGGTCGAGATGATCGTCGAACCGCCCGTCACCGTGTGGGAAGGCGTGAAGGATGACCCTGCGTTCACCATTGTTTCCACCCCGACCGGCGCCACCCGCGTGCTGCGCGTGCGCGTCGACCAGGACCCGTGGAAAGACAACAAGGTCCGCCAGGCGCTCAAGCATTGCCATAACCGCGAGAAGATCCTCGCCTTAGCGTTGCGCAATCAGGGCGTGGTAGGCGACGACAGCCACGTGGCGCCCGCGCAACCCGAGTGGAACGACATCGGCGCGTATCCGTTCGACGTCGAGAAGTCGATGGCCCTGTTGAAGGAAGCAGGAGTGACGACCCCGGTCAAGGTCGAGATCAACGTCGCGTCAGACTGGCCCGAATCAATGGCCTATGCCCAGGCCCTGAAGGAAGATGCGGTGGCAGGCGGCTTCGACATTACGCTCAAGCCCATGCCCGCTTCGCAGTACTGGGATGGCTGGACCGAGTTCAACATGGGCATCACCTGGTGGGCGCACCGCCCGCTGGCGCCGATGGTGCTCCCGCAGGCGTACATCGGGGACGCAGACGGGAAGCCGGTGCCGTGGAACGAGACGCGCTGGGTGGACGAGGAGTTCTCCAAGCTGCTCAAGGAAGCCGAGGCCACGATCGACCTGCCGAAGCGCAAGGAGCTCGTCGGCAAGCTCCAGACGATTCAGAAGGAGCGCGGCTCCATCTGCACGCCGTTCTTCATGAACGTGTGGCAGATCTACCAGAAGAACATCAAGGGCGTCGAGCCGTCGCCCGAAGAGTACTGCATCCTCCACGCCGCGTGGAAAGAACCGAAGGCGTAGCTAACCACAAAGAACCAAAGACGCAAAGGTTCACAAAGGTTCTTAAGAGTCCTTTGTGAACCTTAGTGTCCTTGGCGCCTTTGTGGTTAGCATTGTTCTCATCTGTAAGAAGATTTCCATGATCACCACTCACCAGACAAACATGGCGAGCGCGCATTATGCGCGCATGGGGCAGCGCGAGTGCGAAGAGATTCACCTCGCGTCCCTCGAAATCCTCAACCGCGTCGGGCTCGACGTGCACGAAGAGAGGGCGCTGGCGCTGCTCGTCAAGGGCGGCGCGAAGGCCGATGGGATTCGCGTGCGCATCCCCGAGTTCATGGTGCGCCGCGCGCTCGCGGTCACGCCCAGCCGCATGAACCTCTACAACCGCATGGGCCAGGTCGCCATGCGCGCGGGCGGCTACAACACCTACTACGGCGGCGGCTCCGACTGCCTCAACATCCTCGACCGCCACACCGGCCAGCGCCGCCGGCCCGTGCTGAACGACGTCTGCGAGGCCGCGACCTTGATGGACGCGCTGCCGGAGATCGACTTCGTCATGTCCGCGGTGCTGCCCGAGGACGTCGACCAGCGCATCTACGACCGCTACCAGATGGAAGTCATGCTGAACAACACGACCAAGCCGATCGTGTTCGTCACGCCCGACTTCGAGGGGTGCGTCGCGGCCGTGGAGATGTGCGAGGCCGTTGCGGGCGGCGCGGACGCGTTCCAGAAGCGGCCGTTCGCCACCTGCTACATCAACGTCACCTCCGGCATGATCATGAACGCCGAGGCGCTGCAGAAGTGTATGTTCCTCGCGGAGAAGGGCCTGCCGCTGCTGTGGATTCCGCTCAACGCGGGCGGCGTCAATTCCCCCGTCACAACCGCGGGCTGCATGGCCTCGATGAACGCGGGCATCCTGCTCGGCATCGTACTGGCGCAGCTTGTCCGCGAGGGGACGCCGGTCGGCGTGCCGGGATGGAACGGCGGCCCGTACAACCTGCAAACGATGGTCGGCAACTACGTGCTCGCCGACGAGCAGGGCGTGCCGACGAGCATGGGCAAGTATTACGACGTGCCTGTGTTCGGCCTGGGCGGCTCGACTGACTCGAAAGTGCTGGATCAGCAGGCGGGATTTGAGGCGACGATCAGCCTGATGACGGCCTTGCTCCACGGCGCAAACATCGTGCACGACGTGGGCTTCATGGACGCGGGCATGCAAGGCTCGCTCCAGCAGATCGCGCTGTGCAACGACTACCTCGGCTTCATTCGCGCGATGACCAAGGGTGTCGAGGTCAGTGAAGAGACGCTTGCCCTCGACGTGATCGACCAGCTCGGCCCCACGGGCAGCTACCTCGAACACGAGCACACGATCCGCCACTATCGCGAGCCGTACTACTCGAAGCTGGCCGACAAAAGCCCGTTCGCGGTCTGGCAGAAGAAGGGCGCAACCACGATGGAAGCGCGCGCCACGAAGCAGGTCGACCAGATCCTCGCCAAGCACAAGGCCGAGCCGCTCCCCGCCGACGTCCAGCGCGACATCCGCAAGATCGTCGAGCGCGAGCAGGAATGGATTAACAAGCAATAACCTTATGCCGCAAACCTGGCAGGTTGCGACGTCGCGAAGTGCCGCAACCTGTCAGGCCTTTGGAGGCGTCATGGCCTTATATATCATCCGCCGCCTGATAACCTTGCTCCTCACGATGGTGATCGTGTCCATCGTGGTGTTTGGGGTTGTCGAGATCGCGCCCGGCAACGTGGCGCGCAACATCCTCGGCGCCTACGCAACCCCCGAGCAAGAGAAGTCCATGGAGAACCAGCTGGGGCTCGACCGGCCGGTGACCGCGCGCTACATTAACTGGCTGCTCGGCAGCGACTGGCAGGCGCGCGGAGCGATCGGCATGCCTGTGCGCGAGATCGTCGTGGAGCAGGGCACACAGGCGCGCTACCGGCAGTGGTGGGCGGTCGATGAGGCGGGCAACCTCGCGCAATGGAAGATCGCCGGGCAGGACCTCGTCAAAGTGATCCGCCAACCCGACGGGTCGGTTATAGAAGCGCCCGACAACGAGGCATGGCAGGAAGGCCCGGACGGCGAGCAATACTTCTGGGGCGTGGACACGGGCAACCGCATCGCGAAGTGGGTGAAGGGCCAGGGCGGCGTCGAGTACCGGCTCGAATATTCGGGTTGGATCGAGACCGCCGGCTCACCGGTGGACTACATCCCACTCAGCAAGGGGCTGGTGCGCGGGGACATGGGCCTTTCCCTCCAGTACAAGCGTCCCGTGGCCGACGTGATCGGGCGGCGCGTCCAAAACTCCCTGACCCTCGCCATGCTGGCGTTTCTGGTTGCCATTCCGCTCGGCGTGTTGTTGGGGCTGCTTGCGGGGCTGAACGGCGGCAAAAAGCTGGACCGCATCCTCACCCTCGGCGGCCTGGTCACCGCGGCGACGCCCGACTTCGCGGCCGGCATCTTCCTCGTGATGATCTTTGCCATCTGGCTCAAGATTTTGCCCGGCGCCACCGTTTACACCGATGCGAGCAGCGTACTCTCGAAGCCTAGCATGCTCATCCTGCCCGTCCTGACCGCCAGCCTGGTCGAGGTGGGTTACATCCTGCGCATCACCCGCGCCAGTGTCCTTGAAGTCATGAGCGCTCCCTATGTCCGCACCGCCATCCTCAAGGGCCTGCCGCGGCGCAAGATGGTGTTCGGCCACGTCCTGCGCAACTCGCTCATGGCGCCGGTCACGGTCATCATGTTGCACGTCAACTGGCTGATCGGCGGCCTGGTCGTGGTCGAAGCCGTGTTCGGCTTTCCGGGGCTTGGCAACTTCATCCTTAACGCCGCGCTTTACAAGGACGTGTTCGCCATCGAGGCGGGCGCGATGGTTCTCGTCGTGCTCGCCGTAGTGTCGCAACTGATCGCCGACGTCATCTACTCTTACCTCAACCCGCGCATCCGTTATTCCTGATCCGACTCGAATGACGCATACGCAATCTGAGCCACGCACGGGGGCGTTAGCATGACCGCAGCCGCTCAAACCGCCATTCTTCCGCCGAGACGCCGGCAGCGTTTTGCCGATAGCCTGCGCGTGATCCTGTCGTCACGCGTCGCGGTCGTGGGCCTGGTGATCGTCCTGTTCTGGGTCGTGGTCGCGGTCGGCGCGCCCCTCTTCACGCAGTTTGATCCGAGCAAGGATCAGGACTACAAGGCGCTGGACCAGGGACCCTCTGCCCGGCACTTTCTGGGCACGGATCATCTCGGCCGCGACGTCTGGTCGCGCGTCGCCTACGGCGCGCGCACCATCTTGCTGCTCGGCCCGCTGTCGGTTGCGGTCGCGTTCCTCATCGGCATGGCGCTCGGGTTGCCTGCCGGGTACTACGGGGGTTGGCTCGACGAAGTCATCATGCGCCTTCTCGACGCGCTCATGGCCTTCCCGACGATCCTTCTTTACATGATCATCATCTCGGCCCTCGGCGCCAGCCCCATCAACGTCGTGATCGCCATTTCTATCGGCGGCGCGCCCGGCATCGCGCGCCTCGTGCGCGCGCTCACGCTGGATATTCGCACGCGCGAGTACGTGGCCGCGGCCAAGCTGCGCGGCGACTCGGCGGTCCGGATTATGGCGCGTGAAATCCTGCCCAACTGCCGCGGGCCGCTCATCGTTGACTTCCTGCTCCGCGTGGGCTACGCGGCATTCTACATCGGGACCCTGGGCTTTCTGGGCCTCGGGCTTCCGCCGCCGACGCCCGACTGGGGCGGCATGGTGCAGGAAGGCCATGCGCGCATGGTGGCGAATCCGTGGCCCGTGCTGGCTGCCACGGCCGCGATTGTGACCCTGGTGATCGGGCTGAACCTCTTTGCGGACGGGCTCCGCGAAGAGACGATGCGCTACCAGTAATGAGGCCGAGATGAACGACGGGCCAATCCTCTCAGTCAAAGACCTCGCGGTGAGCTACAAAACCCGTAAGGGACAGGTCGACGCGGTGCGCGACGTCAGCTTCGACATCTGCGAAGGGGAAAACCTGGGCCTGGTGGGCGAGTCCGGCTGCGGCAAGAGCACGGTCGCCTTCTCGATCGTGAACTTCCTCGGGCCGAACGGCTTCGTCTCCAACGGCCAGATCCGCTTCAAGGGGCAGGAGTTGCGCGGGCGTAGCGAAGAGGAGTTGCGCAAGCTGCGCGGCGCAGACATTGCGATGGTCTACCAGGAGCCCATGTCCGCGCTGAACCCGAGCATGATGATTCGCGATCAGTTGGCCGAGTCGCTCATCATCCATCGCGGCCTGAAGCGCGAGGAGGCGTACCGGGAGTGCGAGGAGGCGCTGCGTCGGGTCTACATGCCCGACGTCGAAGGCGTGATGAAGCGCTACTCGTTTCAGCTTTCGGGCGGGCAGCAGCAGCGCGTGCTGATCGCGATGGCGATGCTCAACAATCCGGCGCTCCTGATCATGGACGAGCCGACCACCGCGCTCGATGTCACCGTGGAGGCCGCCGTTCTCGACCTCATCGCAGAGCTCAAGCATAAATATCGCACCGCCACGCTCTATATCAGCCACAATTTGGGCGTCGTTGCGCGGGTGTCGGACAAGGTAGCCGTGATGTACGCGGGCGAGGTTGTCGAGTACGCCACAACGAAGGACATTTACGCGCAGCCCACGCACCCTTACACAAAGGGCTTGATGCGGTGTCTGCCGGACGTCGACGCGCCGAAGGGCACGCGCGTTCTCGTGCCGATCCCCGGCCGTGTCCCGTCGCCGGATCAAATTCCCGCCGGCTGCATCTTCGCGCCGCGCTGCGAACATCGGAAGGACAGTTGCGACGCCGGCCGCCCGCAACTGCTTGAGGTTTCGCAGGGCCACCTCGTCCGGTGCTCGTTTGCAATGGAGTGGTACGCGCAGCCGATCGACGCGGCGCATCGGACGCCGCCTCCGCCGTCGCGTGAGGCGCCGCCCGTCGTGCTCGATGCCGACAGGGTCAAGACCTACTACTCCGTCCCCTTCAAAACGGTGAAGGGCCTGTTCGGGATGGAGAAGCGGCGGTATGTGCGCGCGGTGGACGACGTGAGCGTGACGGTCCAACGCGGGCGAACGCTGGGCATCGTGGGCGAGTCGGGTTGCGGCAAGAGCACCCTTGCCAGGACGATCGTCGGGCTGGAGCCGCTGCAGGGCGGCAAGGTGGACTTCCTGGGCATCGACGTGACGAAGCCGATCCAGAAGCGCAGCCTGTCGACCATCCGCGAGCTTCAGATGGTGTTCCAGGACCCCAACGGCACCCTGAATCCGTCCTACTCCGTCGGCGATCAAATCGCGGTGTCGCTCAAGCGATTCCGCAGTGTGCCGTCGAACGAGGTCTACGGCGAGGTCGTGCGGCTGCTGCGCGCGGTCAAGCTCAACGAGAACTACTATCACCGGCTCCCGCGCCAGATGTCGGGCGGGGAGAAGCAGCGCGTCGGCATCGCGCGCGCCATCGCCAGCAACCCGGCAATGGTGGTGTGCGACGAGCCGGTGTCCGCGCTCGACGTGTCGGTGCAGGCCGCGGTGCTCAACGTGCTGGTGGACATCCAGCAGGAGCACGACACCGCCATGATCCTCATTTCGCACGACCTGAGCGCGGTGCGCTTCTTCTCCGACGAT
>CAZPTI010000119.1:0-717 GCA_964588925.1 uncultured Anaerolineales bacterium
TTATTCGAGATGGCCGCGCCTCGGCCCCACTCTTTCCTGTCGGGGAGTCCTGATTACTGAATGACCAAATCCCGCGGCGGCACGATCACCGCATCCCCTTCCGCCTCCACCGTCTGCGCGTGATCCGTAAAGTTGAACCACAACCGCCAGGCGCCGCGGCGGACGAGCAGCACACCGTCGGGCAGCGGCTCGGATAGTCGCCTCACGCCGGCGCGATCTGACAGCGCTTGCAACACGGCAACCGCCGCCTCCGCGTTTGGATGCCAGCCCCAGTACCATGCGCTGCCCGCGCCGATGTGACGTTCGGTCAGCGCGGCCGCTCCCGCGAAGGGACCTGCGCTCCAGGTCGCGACCGCGGTTGCGCCATCCAGCGGGCGCAACGCCTCAGCCCACACCCCCGCGCTCAGTTGCTGTCCGCCTAATGTCAGCGGGTACGCCATGACCGGCGACAACGAGTGCCACGCGCTGACGTCTGCGCCGACCAACTCGCGGAACACCCCCGGCAGCGGCTGATCCGTCACGACGTTCGTCTCCGTCTTGAACCCCGACCGGACGCCCAGCACGAGATGCCCGCCGCCTTGCGCATAAGCCGCCAACCGCTGCGCCAGCGCGTCGGTTCCCAGATGCAGCGCGGGCGCCAGCACCAGCCTGTAGCGCGACAGGTCGGCGTTCGGCGAGACGAGGTCGCACGCGATGCCGAGCCGCTGGCACGCGCGA
>CAZPTI010000119.1:727-3938 GCA_964588925.1 uncultured Anaerolineales bacterium
AAGGATCGCCACTTCGGGCGCGTACGGCGCGGCCCCGATCTCATCCATCAGCCCGCGCTCGCCCCGCAGGTTCAGCACTTCCTCGTAGCCCTGATCCGCGCTCGCGTCATGCTTTCGCAGCCCGGTGTGATACTGCTCCTGCGCGTAGCGGCACGCGCGCCAGCGGAAATACACGACCGCTTCCGCGCCGCTCGCCAGCGCGTGCCACGTCCACAGCCGCACCGCGCCCGGCCCCACGCCTGGATTGTGATACGCCCAGTTGATGCCGCCCGGCTGCTGCTCCATCACCCAGAACGGCGCCTGCTTGATGCCGCGCGTGATGGCGTGGCAGAAGCCAGTGACGTACGGGTCGCCCACGTCGGCTGCGTGCAGCGCGCGCGGCTCGCCGGGCATGTAAAGCTGCGGCGCGCTGACTTCGGCGTAGCCGGTGGGGTACGAATCCCACGTCACCAGGTCGAGCGGCTCACCGAGTTTGTGATAATCCAAATCGGGGAAGTTGCCCATGTAGTTATGAGAGACGAACTTCGCCGGGTCGCCATGTTCCCGCAGCAGCCGCGCCTGGAACGCCTCGTAGTTCACCCATGAATCGGATGAGAAACGGTAATAGTCAAGAACGTGGCTGGCGTTCTGCTCGGTCACGGCGAGGATGGGCGGGCCGATCTGCTCCCAGTCCGTATACCACTGCGACCAGAACGCGGCGCCCCACGCCTCGTTCAGCGCGTCCAGCGTCCCGTAGCGCTGCTTGAGCCACCGGCGAAACGCCGCCGCGCAGTTGTCGCAGTAGCAGCGCGTGGTGTCGTGGCAGCCGAACTCGTTGTCGATCTGCCAGCCGATCACCGCGGGATGCCGGCCGAAGCGTTCGGCCTGCGCGGTGACGATACGCTCGGTCAGGCGGTTGTACTCGCGGCTGTTCGCGCACGCGTGCCGCCGCGAGCCGAAGCGCCGCACGCGGCCCTGCGCGTCGACCGGCAGCACTTCGGGATACTTCGCCACGACCCACGCGGGCGGCGTCGGCGTGGGCGTGCTCATGACGATCGTCAGCCCCTCGCCGGCAAGCGTCTCAACCGCGCGGTCCAGCCACGCCCAGTCGAACCGCCCCTCTTCCGGCTCCATCTGCGCCCACGCAAACTCGCCGATACGGACAATTTGCAGCCCGGCCTCGCGCATCAGCCGCGCGTCGGTGGCCCACCGCTCCTGCGGCCAGTGCTCCGGGTAATAACAGACGCCAAGTCTCATCTGGCAGCCTTTCGATAACGGTTAATTTGTTTAGCCCTTCGTTGCGCCAAGGGTTAGGCCCGCGATGAAGTAGCGTTGCAGGAACAGGAACACGAGCACGGTCGGAACGGTTGCGATCAGCGAGCCGGCCACAATGACGGTCCAGTCCATGACGTACTGCCCGCGCAACGCGGCCAACCCGGTCGTCACCGGCTTGAGCTTATCGTCCTGAATCAGAATCAACGCCCACAAGAAGTCATTGAAGATCCAGGTGAATTCCAGCGTCGCGAGCGCAGCCATCGCTGGCAGCGTAAGAGGCAACATGATCTGGCGATACACGCGAAACTCGTTGCACCCGTCCATGCGCGCGGCTTCGAGGATCTCGCCGGGAATCGTGCGCATGTAATTGCGCAGCACGAAGGTGCAGAAACCTAGCTGAAACGCGGTGTGGAAGATGATGAGCGCCCAGTAGGTGTTATACAGGCCGATGGCGTTCATCAGGCGGAAGACGGGCAGCAACAGGATCTGGAACGGCAGCATCATGCCCGCGACGAAGGTGAACAGGATCAGCCGGTCGAACCGGAAACGGAAGCGCGATAGCGCGTAACCGGCCAGCGACGAGAGAAAAAGCGTGAAGATGAGCGATGGAATGGTAATGATAAAGCTGTTCGGCAGGTAGTGCGCCAGGCCGCCCCGCGACCACGCCGCCGCAAAGTTGTTCAGCGTGAACACGCTCGGCAGCGACCAGAAGCCGCGGGCCAAAATGTCGCTGTTCGTGCGCAGCGACGTAATCAACGCGGTGATGACGGGCACGAGCCACATCACCGTGAGCGCGTAGACGATGATGTAGAGCAGGGTCCGCGGCCCTGCGCTGACTCGTCGCGCAGAAGTTGCGGTCGTCATGGCGCCCTCCTAATACTCCAGCTCGTTGCGCAGCGTCTGCCACAGATAGATGAAGATAAACACGGCGGTGATCAGGAACAGCACGACGGCGATCGCCGCGCCGTACCCCATCTTGTAGTTGTTGAACGATTCAATGTACATCATGTTGGCGAGCACGCTCGACGAGTTCGCCGGGCCGCCGCGGGTCATGACATAGACCAGATCGAACGAGCGCAGCGAGTCGATGATGCTGATTACGACCACCACAACCGTCACCGGGCTGAGCAACGGCCAGATCACGTGCCGGAACGTCTGCCACGGGCTCGCCCCGTCAACCATAGAGGCATCGATGAGCGAGGGATCAACGCCTTGCAAGCCTGCCAGGTACAGGGTCATCACGTAACCGACCTGCCGCCAGATCGCGGCGGCAATGATGCACCAGGTCGCCAGCCGAGGGTCGGCCAGCCAACCCGGTGGATCCTGCACGCCGACCGCGCGCAGCACACTGTTGAACAGGCCGTTTGCCGGCTGGTACATCCAGCCCCAGATCAGACCGATCACCACGGGCGCGATGATATAGGGCGAGTAGAAGGCGGACTTGATCCCCTTCGCGCCGGGAATGTCGCGGTTGAGCACCATTGCCAGCGCAAGGCCCAGGATGACCGGCGCGGTGATAAACGAAATAACCCACTTCGCGTTGTTCTGAATTGCGATCCAGAACACCTTGTCGTCGAATAGCTGCGCGTAGTTGCGAAGGCCGATTAGTTCAGGGGCCGAAACGCCGTCCCAGTTGGTCAGGCTGAGGTAGAACGAGTAGAGCATCGGGCCAATGACCCACATGAGGAAGAGCGCCAGCGGGATCGCGAGGAAAAGATAGGGGACCCACCAAGCTTTCCGCACGCCGCGCGCTGATCCGGCGCTGCGCTTGCCTTCTGCCGAGATGACGGGTGTTGCTGTCATGATGCGCCTCCCTGTGACGTGGGAGCGACGCGAGGCGAGGTGCGCCCGCGTTGAGCGGCTCCCACGCAGGCGCGGGGGGCCGGGGGGGGGCGCGGGACCCGCCCCCACCGGGAACCCGGTACGGTGGGGGGCATTACCGGCGCGCGCCCGATCC
>CAZPTI010000119.1:3948-13965 GCA_964588925.1 uncultured Anaerolineales bacterium
TCGGCGGCCCGCCGCGTCACGCGCCGCATCGGTCATCGCTTACTGTTCGGCGAAGATCCGAGCGCGCTCCTTCTCCAGGTCGGCCAGGATCGTGTCGATCTGCGAGGTGTCATTCCAGAACGCCTGGAACGCAGCCATGCCCTTCTCAGCCATCTCGGGCGTCGTGTCGCGATCATAGAACTGCGCAATGTAGTCCGCGCCCTTCAGCAGCTCCATGCCCTTCTGCGAGGCAGGCGGGAAGCTGCTCGTGTCGACCTCGGTGTTTGTCGGCAGGCGCTTGAGTTCATTTGCGACGTAAGTCTGCGCTTCCTTTGAGCCGAGCCAGGCCAGGAACGCCTTCGCGGCCTCAGGATGCGGCGCATTGGCCGCGGCGAAGTAACCGTCGGTTGGCGCGTCCTCGCCCACCGGCTGAGCCGGGTCCATGATCGGGAAGCGGAAGAAGTCGAAGTCGGCCTTGTTCTCCTCGGGGATCGAGTCCATGACGAACTGCCCCATGAGGTACATGCCGGCCTTGCCCTGGATCATCTCGGGCAGGACTTCCTGCCAGTCATAGGACGCCGCGTCCTCGATGAAGTAGCCCTTGTCCAGCAGCTCGGCCCACGCCTCGAAGACGCTCTTCACCTTCGGATCGTCGTACTTCTCCTTGCCCAACATCAGGTTAATGTGGAACTCGGGGCCGTTGAGGCGCATATTGAGGTAGTCGAACCACGCTGCCGCAGGCCACGCGTTCTTCGTGCCGCTGACGATAGGGGTGACGCCATTCTGCTTGAGCGTCTCGCACACTTTGAGGAACTCGTCCCAGGTCTCCGGCGCCTTGAGGCCGTACTGATCGAAGACCTTCTTGTTGTAGTACACCGCCCACCAGTAGTAGCTGGTCGGGACAAAGTACTGCTTGTCGCCCACGGTGCTCAGCGCCATAAAGCCCTTGGGATAGGACTTGTCCCACCCTTCTTTGGCCCACACGTCGCTGATGTCCATGATCTGGCCCTTGTCAATGAAGAAGCGGGCGCGGTTGCCGGCGAACCAGGTCATCGCGTCCGGCGGCTGGGAGGAGGTGAGATACGCGCGGATGGCCTGCTTGAAGTCCTCGTGCGCCACGATGCTGTGGGTGACCTTGACGTTCGGGTTCTTCTCCTCGAACATCTTGACCAGCGCCTCGTCAACGCGTCGCGGCTCCGGGTCGCTGGCATATGAGTTGTACACCATCGTGGTCGGCGGCATCACCGTCACTTCGACCGTCTTCTCGACGACCTGCGTCTGGACAACGGCTTTCTCGACCACCTGGGTCTGCACCTTCTCGACAACCTTTTCCTTTTCGACAACCTGCGTTACGACCTTCTCCACCACCTGGGGGGCGGGAGCGGGGGCCGCGCACGCAGCCAGCATGACCACCATGCTGAAGACGACGAGGATGCTTGCGAACCTAAACCACTTGGACATCGTCAGACTTCCCTCCTTTGGGGGCTGAATGGGTGGATAAACTCGCTGGCGAATGATTAGCCGGGCGGGCTTACTGCTGCTGAACCTCCTTTCGCGGCGCTCACGCGCGCCGGGGCAGTGGATGCGCGGACCACTAGTTCGGAAAGCAGCCGCACGGGGCCGCACTCGCCGTCTGCGCCGCCGAGCAGCGCAATCAACCGCTCGGCGCAGGTCCGCCCGATGGCAAAGGTGTCCTGGCGCATGGTCGTCAGCGGGGGGTCAAAGTACGACGCCAGGGGCATGTCGTCAAAGCCGATCACGGACAGGTCTTCCGGCACGCGCAGACCGCGATCACGCGCCGCGCGTATCAGGCCCACGGCCATGCGGTCGTTCTGCGCCACCACCGCGGTTGCGTCCGCCGGCAGCGCGCTCATCGCCGCATACCCCGAAGTGGCGCTCCAATCCCCTTCGACGGTCAGGGCAGGGTCGCACACGCTGCCGGCTGCGGCCAACGCTTCGCGATACCCGGCATGTCGCTCGCTGACGCAGTCTTCCTGCAGCGGGCCGGTCACCTGCGCGATGCGCGTATGGCCCAGCGCCAGCAGGTGCTCCGTGGCCTGTCGCGCGCCGTCGCGGTTGTCAAGGTAGACGAGACGGCAGTAATCCTCGCGCGGGCAGCCGCCCATCAGCACAAGCGGGAAATCCGCAGGCAAGGCGGACACCGGCAGATCCACGTACGGGCTGATGACGATCAGGCCGTCCACGCGACGCCGGGCTATCAACTCTTCGATGACGGACTCGAACGGCCGGTCGTGGTACGAGGCAAAAAGCAGATCGTACCCGTGGCGGCGAAGGACCGATTCCGCGCCCTCCATGTTTGAGGCGTAAGTGAAGTCCGTGAGGTTGGGCGCGAGACAGGCGAGCGTGCGGGTGCGCCCCTCCGCAAAGGAGCGAGCGATCGCGTGCGGACGGTAGCCAAGCTGGCGGATGGCTGCCTCGACGGTTTCCCGCGTCGCCTCCGTGACACCGGGCGAATGATTGATGACGCGCGAGACGGTCTGGTGCGACACGCCGGCCAGCGCGGCAACATCACGCATCGTTGGGTGTTTGGCGACAGTTCGGGACATGGGATACAGACGGCGATGTTACCGGTCACATGTGACCGGTAACAAAACAATACGCCTGTTTGCCAGATTTGTCAAGACCCAAAAATAAAGAAAGGCTACTCTGAGGTTTGGCCGTTCAGGAGCGACTCGCGGCGCAAGAGGACTTTGACGACCAGCAGCGACAGAAACGCCAGCGCAATCAGCACGACCGAGAGCGCGAGCGCGACGTCGAGGTCCATTTCGAAGCCGAGGTAAATTGCCAGAGGCATCGTCTGCGTACGGCCGGGGAAGTTGCCCGCGAAGATGATCGTCGCGCCGAACTCGCCGAGCGCGCGCGCCCACGTGGTCGCGGCGCCACTTAACAGCGCAGGCCACGCCAGCGGCACAAGGATGCTGCGGAAGAGCTGCCATCCGTTCGCGCCGTCGATCTGCGCGGCCTCGCGCGCCTCCCCGTCGATGCCGCTGAAGCCAAGCGCGGCGGCCTTCACGTAGAACGGCGCAGCCACGAAGAGTTGCGCGAGAATGACCGCAAACTGGGTGAAAGCAAGCGAAATGCCCGCATGGTTCAGCGGCCCGGCGAACACGCCCATGCGCCCGAACGCCATGAGCAGCCCGATGCCCGCCACCGACGGCGGAATGAGGATCGGCAGTTCGATGAAAGTTTCGAGGCCGCGGCGAAAACGCAGGTCGGGCCGCGCCAGCAGCAGGCCGAGCGGCGTCCCCAGCGCGACCGCGAGCGCGGTGCTGATGGCCGTCGTGCGCAGGCTCAATTCGAGGGCCATACGCGCTTCCGGCGTGCGCAAGCTTTCAACGAGCGCCGATGGAGAAACGCGCAGGAACAGGGCGAGGACGGGCAGGCCGATAAACAGCAGCAGCGGCAGGCTCAGCAGTGAGATGGTCCACGGCGCGCCCTGCCTGGCCGGCCGCGCGCGCGGGGGTGAACCCGCCGCGGGCTCATTCCGCTCTCGCGCGCGGTCAACCGGTCGTCTCATCAACCCGTCCGTGATTGCCAAGCCTTCCCCCACCTGAATGCGTGCCCAAACGCCCGACGCGCAGCAACCTCTCCTACCCGGCGCTTTCGGCCGCGCGCGCAAACTCGGCCAGCCCATCCAGCGCCCGAATGCTGGCTTCGACCTGCGCCGCGCGCACCTCCAGCACGCGGCGCAGATACTCGTCCTCCGGCATGGCCGCGCGCTCACGCGCCAGCCATTCGCGCAGATGCCCCTGCTGCGCGGCAATGATCTCCGCCGCGCAGCGCGGATCGCGGCGCATTGCCAGGTGAACGCGCGCCAGGAACGCGGTGCGCAGCAACCGGGGCCGGAGCTCCGGCGTTCGCAGCCACTCCTCGAACGCCGCGCGCCCTTTCTCTGTCGGCGAATAGATGGTGCGCGTCGGCCCGGTCCCCTTCCCTTCCCCGCTCTCCGCAACGTAACCGCGTTCGCGCAATTTGCCCAGCAGGAAGTACACTTCGCTGCGGGCGAAGCGCCAGATCACGGGCATGGCCGGATCGGTCGCCACGAGTTGCGCCAGCTCGTAGCCGTGCATCGGCCGCTCGCACAGCAGCCCGAGGAGGATCATTTCGCTCGACCAGGAAGATTGCATCGGCAGCTCGCGGCTATTCAGGATATGAATATCACTATTCAAATTCTAACTAGCATCCAGCGGGCTGTCAAATGGCGTATGGTGAGTAGCGTGGTTCGCTGCGCATCGGCGCAGCGCGAGGATAGGAGCGCCGCACGACCATTCAAAAGGAGACGGTATGAAGCGTGCGTTGATCATCATCATCGTGATCGGGGTCGTCCTGTTCGGGCTGCTGCAACTGATCCCGGTCAACCGAACCAACCCGCCGGTGGTGCGCGAGATCAAGTGGGACTCGCCTCAGACTCGCGCGCTGGCTGAGCGCGCGTGCATGGACTGTCACAGCAACGAGACGAAATACCCCTGGTACGCCAGCATCGCGCCCCCGTCGCTGCTCCTGGCCGATCACATTAACGAGGGCCGGGAGAACATGAACCTCTCGGACTGGGATAACTACTATGTGGAATACGACGAGCTCGAAGAGCAGATTGTCGAGGGCAAGATGCCCCCGCGCAGCTACCTGCTGATGCACCCCGAAGCGCGGCTGTCGGATGCCGAGAAGCAGCAACTGCTCGACGGGTTTAAGGCTACGGTTGCAGCCGATCCCGGACAGTAACCGCCCCCCTTCCCTTCCGCATTCACGCGCCAGGCGCCTCGAAGACGCCCGGCGCGTGCGTCTTCATCCTGTCAGAACATTAGTTGTAGATGTCAAAAAACTATTGACATCCCTTAACC
The DNA here is from genome assembly GCA_964588925.1 of uncultured Anaerolineales bacterium. Taxonomy (GTDB): domain Bacteria; phylum Chloroflexota; class Anaerolineae; order CG2-30-64-16; family CG2-30-64-16; genus JALOOB01. Next base: position 8,787 of record CAZPTI010000119.1, read on the forward strand.
ACTTGTGCTATAATGCGGATAGTAGAACAAAAAAGCTACCGCTCCTTAACATCCAGGTGCGGGCAGTGCGCATGCGCACAAAAACGCGAATTTCGCGCGAAATCCTGAACAGGAGCTGATCATGCGACACGCGCTTGCGCTCCCGGTTGGCATCCTCTTGCTGGCGCTTACGGCCCTGGCGTTGCTGTCTGCGCCCGCCACCGGCGCGCCTGTCACTAACGGCCCGAACATCGTCTACCTGCCCTTCATCGCCGTGGCCCCGGCGCCCACCGCGACGCCCACGCCGACCGAGACCCTGACGCCGACAGCGACGCCCACAGCCAGCGTCACCCCCACGCCCACCAGCACTCGCGAGCCAGGCGCGCTGGAGTGGGACCCGCGGCTCGACCAGCGGGGTGTCAAGATAACTCCCGCTGTCCCGACGCCGGGGCAGGGTTACTGGCGCCTGATCAAGGGCGTCTGGTACGGGCCGGAGGAGCCGCCCTTCGCGGGGCAGCATCACATCTTCGTCGACGCGTTGCGCCCCGACGGCAGCCGCCAGCCGGGCGCACCCTTCGACGTAACCAACCTCGATGGCACAACCGTCTTCGGCAAGATGGTCACGGAGCTCAAGCCGGGCGACCTGTACGCGGCCAACTTCCCGATGTACCAGCTTGCGCCCGCCTACCGGACCCTTCCGTCCGACGGCGCCCCGGCCGACTCGGTGACGAACCTCGGCCTGGGCAGCATCGAGTATCCGTACTACGCGTACCACACGAGCTACGGCTTCGTGTGGCAATGGACTGTGGCGCCAGCCGCCACAGCGACATCGACGCCAACATCGACCGACACACCGTACTGGAGGGAGTAAGACCATGATCGGCAGACCGTATCCGTGTTTGTGGTTAAACATGCAGGCGGAAGAGGCCGCGCAGCACTACGCATCCGTCTTCCCGAACTCGCGCATCATCGAGACGGCGCGCTATCCCGACGCCATGCCCGACCTTGCGGGCCAGGTGCTCACCGTCACGATGGAGATTAACGGCCAACACTTCATGCTGCTCAACGGCGGGCCGGAGTTCCGCTTCAACGAAGCCGTCTCTTTCGTCGTCGACTGCGACACGCAGGAGGAGGTCGACCGCCTGTGGAACAGCCTCACCGACGGCGGCGGCGAGGAGTCGATGTGCGGCTGGCTGAAGGATCGCTTCGGCGTGTCGTGGCAAATCGTGCCGCGCGCGCTCGGCGAGATGATGTCCGACCCCGACCCTGCGAAGGCGAACCGCGTCACGCAGGCCATGCTGCAAATGCGCAAGCTGGACATTGCGGCCCTGCGCGCGGCTTACGAAGGGTAGCGCCAAACGTTGACAGCCTCCCCTCACAGGCATACAATCAGCCGGTTTGTTCGGGGGAGGCTGTCACTTGAAGAAAAACGGCACGCTCGTCGCGTTCCTGTCCTATGTCCTCTGGGGGTTCCTGCCGCTCTACTGGCACGCGCTCAAACCGCTGCCTGCCGCGGAGATCCTCGCGCACCGCATCGTCTGGTCGCTCGTGTTCATCGTGGCTGTGCTCGCCATCACCCGCCGTTGGGAGTGGCTGCGGGACGTGCGTCGAAGGCCGACGGCGTATGGCCGCTACGTCCTCACCGCGGTCATCCTGGCAGTCAACTACGGCGTCTACCTGTGGGCCAACAACAGCGGGCATCTGGTGGAAGCCAGCCTCGGCTACTTCATTAACCCGCTCGTCAACGTCCTGCTTGGCATGATCTTCCTGCGCGAGCGGCTGCGTCCGTGGCAGGCCGCGGCCGTGCTGATCGCGCTCGCCGGGGTGGTTTATCTCACCGTGGACTACGGCCGCCTGCCGTGGATTGCGCTGACGCTGGCGGGCACGTTCGGCGTCTACGGCCTGCTGCGGAAAACCGCGGGGCTGGGGTCCATCGAGGGGTTGACGCTGGAGATGGCGGTGCTCTTCCTGCCGAGCCTCGCCTATCTGCTGATTCTTGGCGGGCAGGGAGCCGGGGCGTTCGGCGCCTCGTCCGCCGGAACGACGCTCCTGCTGCTTGGCGCAGGCGCGGCTACTGCGGTGCCCATGCTGATGTTCACCTACGGCGCGCGCCGCGTGACCATGACAACGCTGGGCATCCTGCAGTACGTCGCGCCGACGATCCAGTTTCTGATCGGCGTGTACGTCTTCGGCGAGCCGTTCGACCGCTCGCGTCTCATCGGCTTCATCATCATCTGGATCGCGCTGGCGATCTACTGGATCGAGGGGTTTGCCATATACAGAAGAAACCAGGTTTCGGCGAGAAACCTGGTTTCTTGAGCGCAGTCCGACCAGACGGGTCTTCGAGGCTACATGCCCTGCCCGTACTCCGCCTTGAACGCGGTGGCGAGCTCGGCGCCCCAGTTGTCGACGGGCGCGAGGCGGCCGAAGAAGAAGCGTAGCACCGGCGGCTCCTGCACGAACTTGAGGCCGTGGATCATCTCGCGGTTGCGGTAGAGCCAGGAGAGGCGGTCGACCGCGTACTCGATGTGCGACATGGTGTAGGTGCGCCGCGGCACGGCCAGGCGCGCCAGCTCGAGGTCGGCCATGATCTCCGCGCCGGTGTGCGGGTCGCGGTCGGTCGAGATGGTGCCGCGCTCCATGCTGCGGATGCCCGACGTGATGTAAATGGCTGCGGCCACCGCACCCGCAATATACTGGTTCGGCGGGAGGTGGGGGGCGAAGCGCCGCGCGTCGATGTGGCAGGCGAGGCCGCCGGCCGGAGTGACCACCGGCACGCCCTCCTCGCACAGGCGCTCGACGAAGTAGCGCACGAACTCCGCGCCCGAGCCGGCCACCATCGGATCGGTCATCTCGCGCAGGCCCACAGCCATCGCCTCGACTTCCTTCGTGGACATGCCGCCGTAGGTCGCGAAACCTTCATACACCGGCAGCCAGTTCAGGAGCTGCATGTAGTAGTCGTCGTTGTTCGTGGCGATCAGCCCGCCGCGCACCGCCGCCGACTTGCGGCCTGAGAGATACATGATGTCGACATACTGCATCATCTGCAGGATGACGTCCGCGATGGAGCAGCTACGGCACTCCGCCTCGCGCTCGCGCACCAGGTAAGCGTTCTCCGAGATGAGCGACGCGTCGAAGACGAGCGGGATGCCGTGGCGCGAGGCGATCTCCTTGACGCTGCGGAGGTTGTCCATCGAGAAGGGCTGGCCGCCGATCAGGTTGGTGGTGGCTTCCATGCGGATGTAGCCGATGTTCTCCGCGCCGACCCGGTCGATGGCCGCCTGCAGCTTGCTCAGGTCCATGTTGCCCTTGAACAGCTCGGTCGAGTCGGTGTTGAGCGCCTCGTCGCCGAACAACTCGAGCACCGTGCCCCCGGCCAGCTCCACGTGCGCCCGGCTCGTGGTGAAGTGATAATTCATGATAGCGTAGCCGCCGGGCTTGATGAAGACCTTGGCGAGCAGGTGCTCGGCCGCGCGGCCCTGATGGACGGGGAGCGTGTGTTTGAAGGCGAACACGTCCCTGACCGCGTCTGCCAGCTTGTAGAAGCTCTCGGAGCCTGCGTACGCGTCGTCGGCAACCATCATGGCGGCGAGTTGATTGTCGCTCATCGCGTTGGTGCCGCTGTCGGTCAGCATGTCGAGGAAGATGTCGCGGGTGCGCAGCAGGAAGGTGTTGTAGCCGGCCTGCTCGATGGCCGCAAGCCGCTGGTCGACCGGGGGCAGGTCGGTGCGTTGGATGATCTTGACCTTGTGGGCCTCGACCGGGATCTGCTTGCCGTTGCTCAGTCGCACGAACATAGATGCTCCTCCGTTCGGTGATGGGCCAAGTCCGAGCGCGCGTGCGAGGAGCATGTCACGGAGCGGCAAAGGGCAATCCAGGCTGCGGCACGGGCAAGGTGCGATCCGGGAGACAATGGCAGCGCTGGCGTGCGCGGAAAAGGGCGCGCTACGTGACACATTCGTCGCGGCCGGCAACGGCCGAGCACGCTCAACGCTGAGACCTGGCGGGGGAAAGATAGCTGCCGATAGGCAGGCGCCTGCGGTGGCAGACGGGCAGTAGTATAGCCGCAAGCCGCAAGAATGGGCAAGTTGTGTTGAGGGGCGTGAGGGGATAGCAAGGGGAACACGAGAAAGTTCCGTTGCATACGAAGTCACGCGGGACAAAAGTCACTTACCCACCCGGCTTCGCGTGTATAATGACGGATGGAACAATAAGCTCGTCGAGGAGAGACGCGTGGAACCGATCCAACTTCGCAACCAGCACCGCCGCATGACGCGCGAGGCGCGGACGATCGAGGCGATGGTGCTGATCTATTGCCACGACAAGCACGGCACGCGCGGTGAGGCGCTTTGCGCGGAGTGCCAGGGGTTATTGAGTTACGCCGGGCAGCGGCTGGACAAGTGCCCGTATCAGGAGGGCAAGACCACGTGCGTGAAGTGTCCCACGCACTGCTACAAGCCGGACAGGCGGCAAGAAGTCCGCGAGGTCATGAAGTACGCCGGCCCGCGCATGATGCTCAAGCACCCGTACCTGGCGATCATGCACCTGCTGGTGGACGGCCGGCGCGAGAAGCCGGAGCGCGCATCCAAGAAGCCGGCGAATGCCTGAACCGCGCGTCTCCCGTCACGTCCGCGGCTCCGCGGGCCAAACACCCACGCGCGCCCATACAGAAGCGGCTTTACTGACAACCTCCGCCGCCTGCGCTACAGTTGATCGGCCGTCTCCGCCGACCAGCTGCGGATGCGTGAAAGAAGCGCGCGGAGGTTGTCATGCAAAGAATCACCGGAGAACGGGTCACGCGCAGTGTCGCCCTGGCCTCTGTGTTCCTGTTGTCGGCGCTGCTCGGCGCCTGCTTCCCATCGTCGCCCGCGCCGGTTGCGCCGACGGGGCGTGCTCCCACCCTTGTGCCAACGCTGACTGCGCCGATCCTCGCGCCGTCTCCCGCGCCGACCGCTGAAGGGCAGCCAGTTGCGCCGAGGGCTACCGCGGCGCCTGCCGCAGTGGCGACCGTGACGCCCGTTCCTTCCCCTGTAGCGCAGCCGACCGTTACCGCCCGCGACAGCTATCTGCTCGCTGTCACCAACTCCACCTCCGACACCGTCTCGCTCGTCGATCCGGCCACGGGCGAGATTGCCGTCGTCGAAGCCGCCGGTTCGCCGTGGGGCATTGTCGTCGACTCCCGCGGGCGCGCCTACGTGTC
>CAZPTI010000119.1:13975-14265 GCA_964588925.1 uncultured Anaerolineales bacterium
CTTGATCTGCGCGGAAGGGAGCGGCTGGCCTTCGTTCCGTATACGCAACCGGTCGAAGCCGTTGACTACGGCGAGCACCGCGCGGGCGGCATGGGGCTTGCGCTCTCGCCGGACGAGAAGCGCGTGTTCGTCGGGGTGTATCGGCGCGAGGGTAGCGCGGTCGAGGTGTTGGATACGGCCAGCCGCGCTTTTGTCGCGAGCGTGCCTGTAGGCGTCCGGCCGTTCGACGTGGTTGCGGCCCGCGACCGCAGCGCAGCCTACGCCATCGACCACGACTCCTACTCGATCAC
>CAZPTI010000120.1:0-14169 GCA_964588925.1 uncultured Anaerolineales bacterium
GTGCCAGATTTTCGTCCCCGCGCCGATCTCGCACGGCTCGTCGACGTAAGAACTGGGATGGACATAGTAAGGCTTATCGGACATGGTTATCCTTTTCCGTTCCAAATTCGCCTAATTTGCGGCAAGGGTCATGGGTTCGCCGTTGAGCATGAGCGAGCGTTGCGCCGCGCCGAGCACTTGCAGCACGCGCAGGCCGCTGCGCCCGTCGGTGAGCGGGGGCGTGCGCGTCGCAATAGCGTTTAGAAACGCCTGGCACTCCAGTCGCAGCGGCTCGTCCTTCGCGAACTCCACCGGCTCCGCCTCGCCCTTGATCGGCGCGGGCTGCCCCTTCTCCACCTCGACGCGCTGATCGTACAGCACAAGCTGCTTGCTCACGTCGTCAAAACTTGCCATCTTACGCGAGCCGATGACCACCAGCCGCTGCTCCTTAAACGGGTGCAGCCACGACACGTGGACGTGCGCACGCACGCCATTGTCGAAGAGCAGGTTGGTCACGGTCACGTCCGCGATGTTCGGCTGGACGTATGCGCCGCCGGTCGCCGCGACTTGCAGCGGCATGGAGCCCATCAGCCGCAGGATGATCGCAATGTCGTGCGGCGCAAAGCTCCACAGGATGTTCTCCTCGCGGCGCACCTTGCCCAGGCTGAGCCGGTTCGAGTAGATGTACTGCACTTTGCCCAGCGCGCCCGATGCGACCAACTCGCGCAGCTTGACCACGGCGGGGTGGTACTCCAGCACGTGGCCGACCATCAGAATGCGCCCTTTCGCTTCGGCCAGCGCCAGCAGCGCCGCGCCTTCCTCCGGCCGCAGCGCCAGCGGCTTCTCGCAAAACACGTCCTTCCCGGCTTCGAGCGCGCGCTGCGCCAGCTCAAAGTGCGTCTCAGCCGGGGTGCTAATGACCACGCCCGCAACATCCGACCGCAGCGCCTCGTCGACGTCGGCCACGATGGGCGCGCCGCCTGCCACCGCAACGGCCGCGTTGCGTCCCGCCTCGGTCACGTCGGCCACCATCGCCAGCGCGCCGAGTTGCTGAAAATTGCGCACCAGGTTCTTGCCCCAGTACCCGCAGCCGATGACTGCTACGTTGGGCTGCGCCTTGTCAACCATATTCCTCACCCTCTCGATGGATCGCCGATCAGCGCGCGCAGCCGGCTCGCCACCATGTCAATTGCGACTTCGTTGAACCCGCCTTCGGGGATAATGACATCGGCATACCGCTTGCTCGGCTCGACAAACTCGAGGTGCATGGGCCGCACGGTGCTCAGATACTGGTCGATGACCGAGCTGATGGACCGGCCACGCTCCTCGATGTCGCGTTGCAAGCGGCGCAAAAGGCGCAGGTCCGCGTCGGTATCGACGTAGATTTTCACGTCCATCAGGTCGCGCAGCCGCTTGTCCGCAAAAATCAGGATGCCCTCGACCAGGATGACCGGCTGCGGCTCCACGCGGAACGTCTCGGGCCGGCGGTTGTGGGTTTTGAAATCATAAACCGGGATCTCGACCGCGCGGCCGGCCTGCAACTCCTTGAGGTGCTCGATCAACAGGTCGTTGTCCAGCGCGTCGGGATGATCGAAGTTCAGCTTTGCGCGCTCTTCGGGTGGCAGGTGCCCCGCTTCCTTGTAATACGCATCATGCGGCAGGTGCGCAATCAGGTGCGCGCCCACGCGCTCCAGGATGCGCCGCGCCACCGTCGTCTTGCCCGAGCCGGTTCCTCCGCAAACACCCAGCGTGATCGGTTCCATACGCGCCCCCCTTTGCTCAACCCGTCAACAAAGACCGCGCGGTCAGCGCCAGCCCCACGCCCGCGGCGAGCGTCAGCAGCGACAGCAGCGCGGGCAGCCACGCGGGGACGCGCAGCGGTCGCCACGGAGAGGTGGCGTGAAAATAGGCCATCGCCAGGCAGAGCGCGGTCAGCAGCCACATCTCGGCCGCAACCGCGCGGAGCGGCAGCGCAAATGCCACCAGGCTCCACGCGCCGCCGAGCAGGATCGCCGCGACGAGCAGCGGGAACGTGAGGAGCGCCAGCCCGCGGCCCGGATCGCCCGCGCGGCCCTGCATGAGTGGCGCAGGCGCGCCCTGCCCTGGCTCAAACGCGGGCGCGGCTTCGGCCGCGGCCCAGCGGATCGTCGCGACAAAGGCAGGCAGCCAGACGCCGACGCCCAACCCGGCCAACGCCACGTGCGCCAGCAGCAGGCCGCGCCCTGCCGCAGGCGCCGCCAATGCCTGCGCAACCAGCGCAGCCGCAACTGCCACCGCAGCCGCAAGCGCCATCGTCGCCCAGGTTCGGCCCCCTGTCAACAGTTTCCACAGGGGCAAACCGGCGTCCGTCACGGGGTCCGTCGTCAAGGCATGGATCGCTGCCGCAACCTCGCGTTGCCCCGCCGCGGGCGCAGCAGCGCGCGCCGCAAGCAATGTTCCATCCCCCTCCGCCGCGGCGTTAATCCACAGCCGCCGCAATCCGCCCCACGAAACAAGGCCCGCGCCGGCTAACAATACAAGCGCGCCTGCGAGCAGCAACGGCAATCCGGGAGCCGAAGCCAAGTCTACCACCACGTAGCGGTCGCGGCGCAATGACAGGGTGACGCCCTGCCATGTCACCGTTCGTTCATCTTCGATCAGTTCGTTGAGCTGCGGCGTCGCGTCCTCGCCGACAAACCCTTCCAGCAGGAAGACGGGCCGGTCAATGCCGCGTTCAGGCAGTCGGTCGAAGCTGACCACGCGAAAGGCGAGGCTAGCGGAGGGGATGGCAAAGCCCTGTTCATTTTCGTTCTCGGCAAAGCGCAGGCGCAGCGTCTCGCCCGCGCCTTCCCCCTCTTCGAGCGCCTGTAGCGGCAGCCGCCGGCCGCTTTGCTCCGCGATCACAGTGAGCGCGGGGCCGCTCGAACGTTGCGCGATCCACACGCTGCCCCAGTTAGCGGGACGGCCGGCGTCAATCCATGTGTCATGGGTTGCGCCCCCCTGCGCAACCGTCAGCACACCGGGTTGCGTAGCCGCGGGGTCCGGCGCCGCGACCAGCGTTAGCGCCAGGCCGTTGGCCTGCGCGGGTTGGGCAACCCGGCCCGGCGTGAGGCCAACGTCAAGCGCCCGCCACCCTGCCACCGTGTTCCACAGCAGCCCGCCGATGAGGATGAGAGGGCCGAGATAGGTCAGCAGGGGGCCGATTGCCGCCCACGACCGGCGCTCGAAAAACGCGTCGACGCGCGGGCGCGCGGGCGTCAGTTGCGCATCTGGTTCAAGCTGCGCGGTGATGTGACGGCGCGGGAAGCCGTCCGCCAGCGCCTCGATTCGCGGCGCAACATCTTGAGGCTGGAGCGGTAGCTGCGCCAGTTCGAACGGCAATCCCTGCGGCGCAAGGGGCGCAGACGCGCGGGCGCGCAGCAGATGGCGGACCTGCCCGGCCACGCGTAACGCAAGGTGAAACGCGGTCACGCCGAGCAGCAACGCGATCCAGGGTCCGTCGAGAACGTTCAAGAGGCCGCTGCTGGCAAGGAAGGGGCCGAACCGCCCATAACTGGCGGCCGTGGTCGCAAGCCAGCGGTTTGCGGCGATGGGATCAGAACCGGCGGGCAACTGAGGGAGCAGAGCGGCGAGCGCGAAGGTAAATGCCAGAAGAACCGTCAGCGCAATGGTCAGGTGAGGAGCGCTGGCGGCAAACCATAGGCTGTCCAGCATGCGGCGGCCGGGCGGCAACCCGGCGGGCCGACGGTCAGCGGGAGCGTTCAGGGCCGTCTGCCTCAAGATAAAAGATCGGCCCCAACCGGTGACAGGTCGGGGCCTCAGGAGGAGCCACCCGTCGGAATTGAACCGACAACCTAGCGCTTACGAAGCGCTTGCTCTGCCGATTGAGCTAGGGTGGCAAAGGTTGGCTTGCGCTGCCCGTGGCTGCCGTCGTGGCCGGCCACGGAATAGCGCAATTATACGCGAGACCCCTTTGTCCCGCAAATTGACGGCCTAGACGCGCGTCAGGTACTCGCCCGTGCGGGTGTCGATGCGAATCTTGTCGCCGATGTTCACGAACAGCGGCACCTGCACCGTGTAACCGGTCGAAACCTTCGCCGGCTTCGTGGCGTTGGTCGCCGTGTCGCCCGCAAAGCCCGGATCGGTCTGCACCACTTCCAGTTCGACCGTGGTCGGCAGGGCCACGCTGATGTTCTCGCCTTCGTAGCTCTCCAGATCAACCACCATGTTATCCACAAGGAAATTGACCGCATCACCCAGCAAGTCCGCCGAGAGCACCGGCTGCTCGTAGGTCTCCACGTTCATGAACGTGTACAGGTCGCCGTCATGGTAGAGGTACTGGACCTCTGAGTGATCGAGGCGGACGTCCTGCACGCGGCTGCCCGACGGGTACGTCTTTTCCATCGTCGCGCCGCTGCGGACGTTGCGGACCTTAACGCGGATGGTCGCGTTGCCGCGGCCCGACTTAATGTGCTGGTAATCGAGCACGCGGTAGAGCTCGTTGTCTTCCGTAAAAGTGGTTCCCTTGCGAAGGTCCTGAACGCCGATCATGCTTCAACTGCTCCTGCTGTTGCGACTGCTCGCGCTGGTAGACTTTTGAATGCCGTTGGGCGGCAAAACCTCCGAGCGCATGGTCGCGGCTCGGAGGTGATAACGAAATCATATTCAGATGAAGGCTTACTGTCAAATAATGCGCCTGTTTCTTACGTCACCTGCCTCCCGGCCTGCGCCAGCGCCACGCGCAACTCCGCATATGCCGCCTTGATCTCGGCCAGGAGCGCGCGCTTGTCGGCGTTCGCTCCGTTCTGCGCCGCGCGTTCCAGCTCGCGGCACATATCGCGCAGCCGCACGGCCGCGAGGTTGCCGCTGCTCGACCGGAGCGCATGCGCCGCCTCCCGCAACGCTTCTGGCTCGCCTTGCGCAAGGGCGCGTTCCATTACGTCGATCTGTTCCTCAGCGTACGCGCCGAACGTTTCAACCAGCTCATCGAACGCATTCGGCCCGGACTCAGCCATGACCTCGCGCAGCTCTCGGAGCGCATGGGGGTCGACGATCTTGTTGTCCGCATAGCTTGCAGCTTCGCCCATGCCGTACGCGCGGTTGGGCGTTGCGGAGCTCGTTGGTTTGCAGCGTCGCAACGCCGACGCCAGCGCGTCAAGCCGCACAGGCTTAGTAACATAGTCATCCATCCCCGCGGCGAGAAAGCGTTCGCGGTCGCCCGTGAGAGCGTGCGCGGTGAGCGCAATGATGCGCGGTTGCTGCGCCTTCGGCAGCGCCTCCCGAATGGCGGCGGTCGTCTCAATCCCGTCCATGTCGGGCATCTCGATATCCATCAGGACGACGTCGTAGCTGCTCTGCCGCACGGCATCGAGCGCCTCCCGACCGCCCGCCACAACATCCGCCGTATAGCCGAGGCGAGAGAGCAGATTCAGCCCGACAGTCTGGTTGATGAGGCTGTCTTCCACGAGCAGGATGCGCAACGGATGCGACTCGCCGAACGTCGGCGAAACGGCAGCTTCGGTGACCGCGCGCGCTGGCTCGGAGGCCAGCGCTGCGGTCAGCAGTTCGTGAAGCTGGGACGCCCTGACCGGACGCGAAAGACCCGGCTGAGACGGGTCGCGTGCCGGAAGGACCAGTGGGGTCAGGTGCTCGCGCGCAGCCGCCTGCACTTGGCCGAGATGCGCTTGCGCTTCGGCAGAGCGCAGGTCGACGTCGATCACGATGGCGTCAAAAGGCCCGTCCTCGCGCAACCAGGCTTGCGCTTCCGCAAGCGATTCTGCCGCGGCCGGGAACGCGCCCCACGACTCAATCCACCGCGCCTGGCGCTCGCGGCTGTCCGGCTCGTCCGACACAAGGAGGATTTTCTTGCCCGAGAGGAGGGCGTGCAGCCCACCCTGCTCCGGCCGCGCGCACACCACCGTGAAGTAGAAGGTGGAGCCCGATCCCAGCGCGCTCTCAGCCCACACCCGGCCGCCCATCATTTCCGCAAGCTGCCGGGTCACTGCCAACCCAAGCCCGGTGCCGCCATAGCGGCGCGAAGTCGATGCGTCGGCCTGGGTGAACGGCGTGAACAGTCGCGCAAGTTGCGCCGCGTTAATCCCGATGCCCGTGTCCTTCACGCTGAACCGGATTTCGTACTCGTCACCCTGCAGCCATTTACTGTCGACTTCGACAGAGACCTCGCCCGCAGGCGTGAATTTGACCGCATTGCTCAGGAGGTTAACGAGCATCTGCTGGGTGCGCGTGGAGTCGCCGAAGAGATGTTCCGGCAACTGCGGGTGCAGGCGCGCGGTGAGGCGCAGGCCCTTCGACCCGGCTGCCGGCGCAACGAGCGACAGCGCACGGTTCACGCACTCGCTGAGCGAGAACACCTCTTCTTCGAGTTCCAGCTTGCCGGCCTCAATCTTCGACAGGTCGAGGATGTCGTTGATGATCGTCAGCAGCGCCTCGCCGCTGCTGCGCGCCGCATCGACCCAGGCGCGCTGCCGTCCGTCCAGCGCCGTGTCCAGCAGCAGACCGGTCAGGCCGATCACGGCATTGAGCGGCGTTCGCAGCTCGTGACTGACCATCGCGAGGAACTGGGACTTGACGCGCGACGCCTCCAACGCCTGGTCGCGCGCCACCGCGAGTTCGCGGTTAGCCTGCGCGATCTCCTGGCTGTACTGCTCGAGCTGGCGCGAGCGCTGCTCCCGTTCGGTCACGTCTCGCTGCACGCCCACATAACCGACCGTTTGCCCGTGGGCGTCTCGGATCGGGGCAATGGTCTGTTCGGCCTGATACAACGAGCCATCTTTACGCCGGTTCGTGAACGTCCCGCGCCAGACATGCTCAATGGCCGAAGACTGCCAGATGCGGCGGTAATACTCCGTATCGTGTTCGTCCAGCTTCAGAATCCGAAGCGTCTGCCCCACAGCCTCCTCTCGCGTGTAACCGGTGAGCTCCTCGAATGCCGGATTGACCTCCTCGATGCGACCGTCAATATTCGTAATAATCACCGCGTCCTGCGTCGCGCGCACCGCAGCGGCCAGGCGGCGGTTCGCCCCTTCCACCTCGCGCCGCTCCGTCACATCCGTCGCCAGCACATCCAACCGGACCGGTCGGCCGTCTTCAAAGAAAGCGCGCACGCGGCTCTGCAACCAACGCACTGCGCCGTCGCGGCGAATAATGCGATGCTCCAGTTCCGATGTTGTCCCCGCCCCCAGCATCCGCGCGCGTTCTTCGAGGATCGCCGCGCGGTCTTCAACCGGCACCGTGCGCATCCACAGTTCAGGATCCGCCTTGAAGTCTTTCAGCGTCCAACCGAATGCGTGGCTCGCCGCTCGGTTCAAATAGAGCAGCCTGTTTTCAGGCAGCGCAATGGACCAGAGCAGGTCGTCCATATTGTCCAGAATGCTGTCGAACTGTTCCTTGCTCGCCCGCATCTGGTAATCGATCTTGAGTGCGTCAAGTCGCGCCGCCTCGCTGCCGCGAATGCTGGCGATCCGTTGGAGATTGACGAGGACGCTGACCGCGTTCGCGATCACCATCATGAAGAAGAAGTGGGCAAACTCGTTTTGAGGCAGCGCCGTCGTAGCGATTGCCATCCAGGCGCCCCAGCTGAGGGTGTAAAACACGGCGAGCCAGACGGGCGACAGAACGAGCGCGCCCGCGCCGATCAGGACAATCAACACCAGCGTCGTGTGGTCGATTTCACGCGTCAGCCAGATCTGGTGCAGCGCGCAAAGCTGGATCAGCGCCACCACGCCAAACGCATATGCTGCCGCACCTGCCGTCGGCACTCGCACGCGCATAAGCGCCAGGCCGAACGCGAGAAGGATCAGCCCGACCGTAACATCGAGCGCCACCTGCGCGAGCCGCTCGCCGGGCGCGAGAATCAACGGCGCCAGGCCAAGCGTTATCTGGATGAAACCTAGCCCGATTGCGACGGGGCGCAGGTCGGCCGCAATCTCTTTGTTGAGCGCAGCTTGCAACTGCCGGTCGGGAATAGCCCATCGAAACCGTCGACCGTCGACAAACATCTTCCGAGGAGGTCGCGGATCTTGTTCGGACATCAATCGTGATCCTTGACTGCCGCCGAGCGGGAAGGGGTGCGCAACTCATTTCGACGCGACTGGACGTTCGCGCAGCATTGTAACACAAAGCGGCGCAGCGCTCCAGTCGTCGCAAACGCTTGAGCGGGGTTCAAAATTGCGCGCGTAATTTCGGAAAAGCCCTTGACTTCCCCGCCGTCCGTCCCGCGCCCCCGATGACATGCGGAAAACTCGCCCCGCCGCGCCCGCCGCCAAACCGGCGCGCGTTCAACTCGAATACCCGCGGCTGCGCGTGCGCAGCAAAACCGGACTTCGCGCGAAATCGTGAACCGCACCAAACGTAACGCCCGTCACTGGTCTAATCGGGCCGCGCGTGTATCTATAGCGGTAAGCGCATGGACTGGCATTGTGGTGGAGTGATGAGATGGCTGACTGGAAAGAAGTGTTGACCCACCTGAGCGTAGACGTCGAGACGCACTACGACCGGCTCAAGAATCGCCTCCGCGACCGGTTGGGCCGCCGCGATCCGATCATGATCCTCCCCTATCGCGGCTATGGAACGCCACAGCGCATGTTCCTGCGCGGACGCGTGCTTAAGGACCGCCACATTCCGCCCGCCGAGGAAGACGACAGCAGCTGGGAAAATCTGCTGAACATGTGGCGTCGCGCGAATAGCATTGAGATTCCGCACGCGCGCGTGCTCGCGCGCTTCGGGGGCCAGGAGCAGGTCGTCACCGCAAACGTCGAGGGTTTCTTCGAGGTCTGGATCGAACCGAGCGAACCGCTGCCGGCCGGCCGTCTGTGGCATGAGGTCGAGCTTGAACTGCTGGAGCCGGTCCGGGAAGACGGCGCGCCCGTCCGCGCGACAGGTCAAATCCTCGTGCCGCCGCCTGACGCCGACTTCGCCGTTGTCAGCGACATCGATGACACGGTCCTGCAGAGCAACGTCACCAGTCTGTTCAAAGTGGCCCGCGCCACGTTCCTGGGCAATGCCCGGCTGCGCCTGCCGTTTGAGGGTGTCGCCGCTTTCTACCGCGCGCTGCATCGCGGCCGTACAGGCGACAGGCTCAACCCGATGTTCTACGTCTCCAGCTCGCCGTGGAATCTCTACGACCTGCTCAGCGAGTTCTTCAACCTGCAGGACATTCCCGTCGGCCCGGTGCTCTTCCTGCGCGATTGGGGCCTGACCGACCAGGGCTTCCTCCCGATCAAGAACCGCGCGTACAAGCTGAGCTACATCAAGGAGATCATCGAAACGTTCCGCCACCTGCCCTTCATCTTAATCGGCGACAGCGGGCAGGAGGACCCGGAGATTTATACGGAAGTGGTCTCGCTCTACCCGAACCGCATCCGGGCGGTCTACATCCGCAACGTCTCGCGTGACCCGAAGCGCATCGAGGAGATCAAGGCGTTGGCCGAGGAGGTGCTGAAGGCGGGGAGCGTGCTTGTCCTTGCCGAAACCACCCTGCCCCTTGCCGAGCACGCGGCCATGCAAGGGTGGATCGACCCGAACGCCTTGCCCGAGATCGAGCTGGAGAAGCAGGCCGACGAGGCGCCGCCCACGCCGCTCGAGACGCTGCTGGGGCAGGACGAAAAGATGGAGGCTCCCACGGTCGAGGTTGCGCCGGGCGGCGGCGCAGGCGAGACGATCGCGGCCGTTCAGGAGGGCGGCATCGAGGAGGCGCTGCAAACGGGCGACGCAGAGAAGGAAGAAGCGCCGACAGTCATCGTCCAGCCCGACGAACCGGACGCATGACAAACGCCGTCGGCCGCGGCCGGTTGAGCGATAAAAGTCCTTCGCCGCGCGCCGGTTGCGTCGTAACATGACCCCGGCGAAATTGCCGGAAGGAGTCACATGCCCAAGCTTGCGCGCTGGTACGTCAGAAGCGCCATCGTCTATCTCGTCGTCGGCGCGATCCTGGCCGCGCTCGCGCTCTCCAACGCGACGCAACTGCCGCCCGCGCTGCTTGCCATGCGCCCGCTGGCGTGGCACCTGCTGCTCTTCGGCTGGGCCACGCAACTGATCTTCGGCGTCGCGTACTGGATGTTCCCCCACCTGTCGAAGGACGCGCCGCGGGGCAATGAGAAGGCGCTGTGGGCTGCGTTCTGGTGCCTCAACGCCGGTCTGATCCTGCGCGCGGTCGGCGAGCCGCTGGGCGCGCTGCGGCCCGGCCTGATCCCGCCTGTCGTCCTGCAAGCCTCCGCCGTGCTGCAAGTTGCCGCCGCATGGCTGTTCGCGGCCGAGACGTGGCCGCGCGTCAAGCCGCTGGGGCGCTGAACCATGCCGCGCCTCTCGGCCCTCTACGTGCGCACGGCGCTGATCTGGCTCGCGGTCGGCGCAACGCTCGGCGGCGCGATCCTCTGGAGCAAGGCGGCGCCGATCCCCTACGCGTGGCAGTTCCTCACCGCGCACATCCACCTGCTCACCTGGGGCTGGGTGCTCCAGCTCACGCTGGGCGTCGCTTACTGGATCCTCCCGCGCTTCGGCACGGAACGGCCGCGCGCATGGCTCGCGGTCGCGGCCTATGTCCTGCTCAATGCCGCGCTCGCCATCACGATTGTCGCCAGCCTGCTGCCCATCCCGTGGCCCGGCGTCCTCGTCGGCGCGCTCCAACTGCTGGCCCTGTTCGCCTTTGCCCTGCACGCGCTGCCGCGCGCCCGCCGCTCCGCCTATGGCAAGTGAGGTTTTGCGATGACACCCTCCGACAATGCTGCCACCGATTTCTACGATGCCCTCGCGCCCATGTTCGACGTCATGACCGACTGGAACGCGCGCCTGGAGGCGGAAGGCCCGTTCCTCAAGGCAATGCTCGAAGAGGTCGGCGCGCGCGTCGTTCTGGACGCGGCCTGCGGCAGCGGCGGACACGCGCTCGCCCTGGCGCAGTGGGGCTACACCGTCGGGGGCGCGGACGTCAGCCCGGTGATGGTCGACATGGCGCGAGGCAAGGCAGCCGACGCGGGCCTCGACATCCCGTTTGCCGTGACCGATCTGGCCGGCCTGACCGAACTTGCTACAGGCCAGACGGACGACGACAGCGCGCTCGGCGTGGCGGGACTTGCGCCCTATGACGCGGCGCTCTGTCTGGGCAACTCCCTGCCCCACCTCCTCACGCAGGCCGACCTGGCCGCCGCGCTGCGAGGCATGGCCGCGGTTCTCAAGCCCGGCGGGCTGCTCATCCTCCAAAACCTGAATTACGACCTGCGCTGGCAGAAGCAGCCGCGCTGGTTCGCCGCGCAGGGCGGGACGCTCGACGGCCGCGAGGCGCTCGTCTGGCGCTTCGCCGACTACGACCAGCTTTCCGGCCGCATCTCCTTCCACATCGCGCTCTTCCGCAAAGGCGACGCGGGCTGGCAGGTCAACGTCCACACGACGCCGCACCGCCCCCTCTTCGAGTCCGATCTGGCCGCGGCCCTGGCCGAAGCCGGGTTCACCGCGCCGCGCTCCTATGGCCGCATGTCCCTCCCCCTTGAGCCGTTCGACTCGAACGCCTCGTCCGACCTGGTCGTTGTCGCGAACAAAGGCTGAGTTTATCGCAGATGACGTGGAGGGGGTGGATCGACAGGATCAAGGAGCCGTGATTGGATTGCAGTCATCGCGCAGTTGACAGATGCGCGGCCAGCAATAGAATAACGACTAACATCGTTGGACCCTCTTGCAGTTCGATCAGTGGAGTATTTGCCAGGTTGTCTATGACCGCAGCCGCGCCCTCCTACGCGAAAGTCCGGTTCCCGCTATCCCGCTCCCGCGCTGCGGCGGCCGAAACCCTCTGGGCCGAGCCGGTCGGGAAGAACATGTACCGCCTCGCAAACATCCCGTTCGAGGTCTACGGGTATGCGGAAGGCGACATCGTCAAGTGCGCGATGCGCGACGGTTGGGCCGAGCCGGTTGCGCTGGCGAAGGACAGCGGCAACGGCACGCTCCGCCTGCTGTTTGGCGTCGGTCGCGCATCCGAAGGCAAGGCTGTGCTCGAGCAGCTCGCCGCATTCGGCTGCGGCTACGAGCGGGCCAGCGATTGCCTCGTCGCGGTGACGGTGCCGCCCTCGCTGAAGGTCCCTTTTGCCCACTTGTGCGACTATCTGAATGGGCTGGACGACGATCTGCTGCCCGGATGGGAAGTTGCGAAGCCGATGAATCGAGGTGGGAGTCAGTGTCGTGAGAGGACGACTCACTAAACAAATCATCCGATTGCTTTTGCTATTGACAGAGTTGCCAGAAATGGGTAACATGGCTTTAAAGATGGCTTTTTCGGAGTGAGTCATGCTCAATTCTTATTCCATAGTCGAAGCGCGTAACCGCTTCGCAGAATTGGTTCATGATTTGCAGCGCGTTGGGCGCATTGAAGTGACGCGTCGAGGGCGTCGCGTTGCTATATTGCTTTCTGTGGAAGAGTATGAACGACTTCGGTCAGACAAGCCAGATTTTTGGTCAGCTTATCAGGCATTTCGACAGCAGCACGACCTGGCAAGTCTGGACATTGGGCCGGAGGTATTCGATGGCGTTCGCGACCGGTCGACTGGACGCGAGGTCGAGTGGTGAGTCTGCGGTACCTGCTCGACACCAACCTGATTTCCGAGCCGTTGAAGCCGGCCCCACGGCCGCAAGTGATAGCTCGCCTGAAAGAGCACAAAACGGAGCTCGCGACCGCTTCGGTCGTCTGGCATGAAGCATGGTTTGGCTGTCGGCGGTTGCCCGTCTCGACGCGACGCGCCGCTATCGAAACATATCTCTTGAACGTCGTGGGGCGGACGATACCCATCCTTCCTTATGATGAGGCGGCAGCCGCGCGGCACGCCGTTGAACGCGCTCGCCTTACAGCCCTGGGGCGACCGCCAGTGTTCTCAGACGGACAGATCGCCGCTATCGCGGCCGTTCACGGCCTGATTCTGGTGACAATGAGCTTTTCTGATTTCATTCATTTTGAAGGTTTGAGCATCGAGGACTGGAGCGCGGACTGAAACGCTTGTGTTGAAAGGCTCGCCTGATGCGCGCAGTCGAATGCGTTGCCCTGGACGGCAGCAAGAAGCTGGTTGACGCGGCGCGCCTCATCCGTCGGCCCGCCGCCTACGCGGTCATCGTCCTGGACGGACGGCTCCTCCTGCTCCGCCTGCGCTCTACGATGAAATACCACTTGCCCGGTGGCGGCATCGAAGAGGGAGAATCAGCGGAACAGACCGTGCGCCGCGAGGTGCGCGAGGAGACCGGCATTGAAATCGAAGTAGGCCCGCTGGGCCATTATGAAGAGGTCTACTTCTATTATGACCCTTCCGACCGGGCCTACCACGGACTGCACTCCTACTATCTCTGCAAACCGGTCACGACTGCCTTGCTACGCGACGACGAGGTTGAGGACAGTTCTGCGGAGGGGCCGCGCTGGGTCGATGTGGCGACGCTCCGGCCGGGGGACTTCCAGCACCACGGCGAGGCGATCCTGAACCTGGCGCGCGGGCTGCGCAAGTAGCGCTGAGCATAAGCCGCGCCCCCTCTTAGGGAATACCAACTACGGATAACCCACCCCCCTGTGCGATAATGGGGATGCGCTCATCAAGCTTTCTTTGACTTATACCTTATAATGCGCTTATCGTCTTAGCAGGCGCGCGGCGACGCCTGCTAAGACCGAAAGGGTTTCGGTGGCGCCTGCCGCGCGTCGTAACGGTTGAACAGCCTTCGAGGAGTTTCCAAACTGAATGAATAACATGAAGTCAGTGCGCAACAATGCGCTCTATATACTTTTGTTGCTCATCCTGGTCGTTTTTCTGGTCACGACCCTGCTGCGCAACAACCAGAGTTTGCCAGGCGTGGACATCGGCCGCGTCGCGCAACTGGCGACCGAAGGCCGAGTCGAGCAGATTGTGGTTAGCGGCGACGATCTGACCATCAAGCTGCGGGACGGCGACTCTGTGCGGTCGCGCAAGGAGGAGGGCAGCGTCGTCGAGACCCTGTCCAGCCTCGGCGTCGACCGGGAGTCGTTCGGCTCCGGGCCGGGGCAAATCGAGATTATTGTGAAGGCGCCGAGCATCTGGGTGAGCATTATGCCGTTGCTCGTCTCGATCCTGCCCGTCCTGCTGCTCGCCGGTTTCTTCATCTTCCTGATGCGGCAGGCGCAGGGCGCCGGCAACCAGGCGTTCTCCTTCGGCAAGAGCCGCGCGCGCGTCTTCACGGGCGACAAGCCGACCGTGACCT
>CAZPTI010000121.1:0-13303 GCA_964588925.1 uncultured Anaerolineales bacterium
CAGCTCGGGGACAGGGATTCGAACCCCAAACTTCTGATCCAGAGTCAGATGTTTTACCGTTAAACTATCCCCGACTGACAAGCGGAATATACCACATTCCCCGCTACGCGGCAAATCCAGCGCCCCCTATTTGTTCGCGTCCCCCTTCTCGCGCAGCCAGCGCTCCGCGGCCGCATACGCTTCGCGCGTGCTGGCGCCGAGCGTCGTCGTCGACACGAACACGTTCTCCTCGCCCAGCACCTTGTTGCTCGTCTCCGTCCGGTCGAGCTGCGCCTTCACCTTCGGATTCACCCCCGCCACCATCAGCTTCCCGCCGCGATTGTTTAGCTGCGTCGAGTACCGCTCCAGCACCGACACGAAGCTGCTCCCGATCCCCTCCTGCGGGCGCAGGCGCAGGATCACCACGGGCGATTCGCCCCCGCCCACCTTCGGCAATTGCGCCTCCAGCGTCTCCGCGCCGGCGAATGTCATGTTGCCGTACACCTGCAACACCGTCACCTCGCCGCCGGGCAACTCCGACGGAACCGGGCCTTCGGCGACGGCGCCGTCCGCGTTCGCGGTCAGCCGGGCCACACGCACCTCGTGCGAAGAAGTCACAAAGAAGTGGAACACGATGGAGAGCAGCACGCCGATAAACACCGCGCGCTGCAACGGGATCGCCAGCGTCAGCAGCAGCGTGACCAGCATCACCACGCGCGGCGGCCAGCCGGTGTCCCACACGTCCGCAATGCGCTCCGCCTTGATCGACTGGACCCCGGCCACGATCAGCAGCGCGGCCATTGCCGGCATCGCGACCAGGCTCACCAGCGGCGAGAAGATCAGCACGGCCACCACGACCAGCAGCCCCGAAAAGATGTTCGCCAGGCGCGACTTCGCGCCCGAGCTGATGTTGAGCGCCGTGCCCGACACGGAACCGCCGATGGGCATCCCCTGCAGCAAGCCCGCGCCGACGTTCGCCGCGCCCTGGCCCACAAAGTCGCGCGATGGGTCGGGATAGGCGCCGTCCGGGTTGGGATAGGCCTTGCTCACCCCCGCGCCCTGGATCAGCGCGATGATTGCCAGCGCGATGGCGTCGGGCAGCAGGCGGGGCATCAGCGAGACGTCGGGCAGCCGCGGCAGGGGGAGGGAGGTGGGGATGATCGCCACGTCGCTCACCTGCTGCGCACCGCTCAGGCCGAGAAGGACGACCGCGGCCGAGCCAACCGCCATGCCAACCAGCATCGAGAAGTTGCGCAGTTTCGTGCGGTCCACGAGCAGGATGACCGCCACGGTCAGCGCGCCAACCGCCACGGTCGGCCAGTGGAGGCTGCCCGGATGCAGGAGGGTGTCGACCGCCTTGATGACGCGGTTGCTGTACTCACTCGAATAGCCCGTGAAGTCGCCGACCTGCGAGAGCACTACGTTAATGGAGACGCCGGTGAGGAAGCCGATCACGACCGAGTTCGACACGAACCGCAGCAGGCGGCCCAGCTTGAGCAGGCCCGCGAGCAGCATCACCAGTCCGGTCAGCACGGCCAGCGTCGCCATCGCGGACGCGTGCGCGTCGCCGGTCAGCCCGGTCAGCGCCATGCCCGCGGTGATCGCCAGCGCGCTCGTGGCCGAGACGTTCATGAAGGCTGAACTGCCGAAGATCGCGGCCAGCGGCGAACCGATCATCAGCGCATAAAGCCCCTGCACCGGATTCGCGCCCGCGAGAATGGCCGAAGCCATTGCGTCCGGGATGTTGGCGACGCCCGTGGTAAGTCCGGCAATGAGGTCGGTGACGAGGTTGCCGCGAGCAGGGACGGCGGGAGATGAGTCAGCGGCCATGTCTTAGCCCTCCACATCGTAGAATACAACACCGACGCGCTGGCGCAAAGGGGCAAGTTAAGTGTATCTTTGGCGTAGATCGAGTGCGCGCTGAAAGGGCCGTTGATCGGCGTCCGTTCTGGCAAGTTGCATCCGCCGCCACTCCGAATATACTGTGCTCAGTGTCTTAATGTTTGTGTTCATCCCCCGCATACGGACGTGGCTTGCATGACTCTTACGCCCGACGTCTCCGCCGCACCTCACCCCCGCGCCAGGCCGGACTGGCTGCCCATCAGCATCATCGCACTGGCTCAAGTCTTGATCGTATCCAACTCGACCACCCTCAGCCTCTCCATCGGCGGGATCGTGGCGGAGTTCCAGGCGACGGTGACTGCGGTCCAGTCCGCGCTGGTCGCATACTGGCTCGTCACGGCCGCGTTCATGATTCTGGGCGGCAAGCTCGGCGCGCGCTTCGGACCGCGGCAGGTGTTTCGCGCCGCGCTCCTGGTCTACGCGGCCGGGATGTCAGGCGTCGCGCTGTCGCGCAGTCCGGGCGCGATCATCGCCGCGGAGGTTGCGCTCGGGCTGGCTGCGGCCGGGCTCGTGCCGTCCTTCATTGCGCTGATCGCTGTCCACTATCGGGGACGCGGGCAGGTGTTCGCCATCGGCGCACTGTCGGCCGCAAGCGGCGCCGGCATCTCGGTCGCCCTGCTTGTGGGCGGCGCGGTCAGCTCGGCCGCGGGCTGGCGCGCGCCGTTCTGGCTGCTGGCCGGGTTTGCGCTCGCGATCCTGCTGGCGAGCGTGCGTTTTCAGCCGACGCCACCGCGGCCCGGCCTCGCGATTGACTGGCGCGGCGCGGGCATTTCGGCGCTGGCGATCCCGCTGCTCACCGTGGGCATCAACAACCTCAATACGTGGGGGGTGTTGGCCGCGCAGCCCGGCGCGCCGTTCCAGCCGCTCGGCCTTTCGCCCGCGCCCCTCCTGATGGCGGCCGGGGTCGCCCTCATCGCCGCGTTCTTTCGCTGGCAGCGACTGCGCGTGGCGCGTGGCCGCGCGCCCCTGCTGTCGCCGGTGGTGCTTGACTCCGCGATGAAGCGCGCCGCGGTGACCGCGCAACTGCTGGGCATCGCGGTTTACGGCAGCATCATCTTCCTGGTGCCGCTGTACAACCAGATCGCGCTCGGCGTCTCGCCCCTTGTGTCGTCGCTGCGCACGCTGCCCTACACGGTGGCAGTTCTGGGCGCGTCCATCCTCGTGGCCCGCCTGATCGGCCCGCTCTCGGTGCGGCGGCTGGGGCGGCTGGCGTTCGTTGCGATGGCGGGCGGCCTGCTGATGTGCGCACTTGCGTTTCGCAGCCCGGCCCACGATGTCCTCTTTGGCCTGGGGCTGCTCCTGACCGGCCTCGGCGCGGGCTCCGCGAACACCGTTCTCGCCAACGCGCTCGTGGCCTCGTCGCCGCGCGCGGTTGCGGGCGAGGTGGGCGCAGTGCGCGGCACGGTTAACAATCTCGGCGGCGCGTTCGGCGCTTCGATTTCCGGCGTCGTGCTCGCAACCGCATTAAGCGCGGCGCTGGCAGGCGGCCTGGCCGCGGCAGGCACGCCGGGCGATGGGCTGCGGATGCAGTTGGCCGGCGGACAGATCGGCTTCGTCAGCGACCGGCAGTTGGAGCGGTTACTGGCATCTGTCGGCGCGTCGAGTGACCAGATCATTGCCGCGACTGCGATCAACGAGCTGGCGCGGTTGCAGGCGCTCCAGACGGCGTTCCTGGTCCTCGTCGGGCTGGCGCTGCTGGCGTTGCTGCTGGCCGGGCTGCTGCCCGTCGCTTTGCCGCGACAGGACGCGGGCGAGCAGGCGCAGGGACAGGAGGAGGGTCGACATGAGACAGTTTCTTGACCGCATTCAAGTCAGCTACTGGTTCGTGCCGCTGGTGGCCGGGGTGATCGGCATCGCGCTCGCCCGCGTCCTGCTGGCAGTTGACGCTGTCGTCCCCAACCTGACAGGCGCCTCGTTCGGCCTCTTCGGCTCGGGTTCGATTGCCGTCACCCGCACCGCGCTCATCGGCATTTCTGCGACGGTTCTGGCGACAACCGGCGTTGTTTATTCGCTGCTGACGGTGCCCATGTCGGTGGCCGCGTCGCAATTCGGCTCCCGCCTGCTGCGCGTTTATCTCAAGAACCCCACCGCGCAAATAGTGCTCGGTCTGTTTGTCGGCGCCTTCACCTACGCGCTCAGCCTGGTGATCTTCATCCCGGTGGACGATTCGTCCTATGCGGCGCCGCAAATCTCGGCCTTGTTCGGGCTGCTGCTGGCGCTGGCCGCGTTCGGCTCGCTGATCGTGCTGATCCACAACATCGGCGTGCTGCTCCAGGCGCCAAACATGATTGCCGCGGCCAGCGAGGAATTGCGGGATGTGGTGCGCTCATACCGGCCCGCCGCGGCAAGCGAACCGGGCGCGCTGCTGCGGGCAGGCGAACAAACTGAAGGCGAGACCGCGCTGGTGGCGCGCGTCCGCGCGGAGGGAAAGCCGGTTCGCGCCGAAGGGCTAGGCTACATTCGCGACATTAACCCGCGGTTGGCCGACCTGCTGGCCGAGCACCCCGCGCTCGTCGTTCACTTCGTTCGTAAGCCGGGCGACTTCATCCATCCCGGCGACCTCATCGCGGAGGTGTGGCCGCCGGAGGACGCAACCGAGCGCGTGTTGCTGGCGGTGCGCCGCGCGTACTCGCTGGGCAACAGCCGCTCGCCCGCGCAGGACATCGGCTACGGCCTCAATCAGCTCGTCGAAGTCGCGCTGCGGGCCATGTCGCCCGCGATAAACGATCCCTTCACCGCGGTAACGTGCCTCGACCACATTGGCGCCGGCATCGGGCTTTACTCGGAGGTGCTGCCTGCGCGCGGGGTCTTCTACGACACCCAGGGTAAACTGCGCGTGATCCTCGATCCGCTCACGTACGGCGAGCTGCTTGAAGCCGCGTTCGGCATGCTCCGCCGCGTGTCCCGCGACAACGCGCAGGTCATGCTCCACATGCTGGACACGATTGCGCTGCTGGGGCAGAAGGCCGCGCTGCCCGAACGGCGCGCGGAGCTGGCGCGTCAGGCGCAACTGATCGAGGCGGAGAGCGACGCGGGGAGCAATATCGCGTGGGACAAGGAGCGCGTGCGGCGGCGGTGCGCGGAGGTGGTCGGGGAGCTGGCGGGCGCAACCCCTGCTGAGGCGACCCCCAGGCGCCTTCCGGCGTAGCTGTTGTGAGTTAAAGGTTAGCGCGGCGCAAACGTCTTCGCGCTCTTCTCGAACTCCGCCGCTGCGTCTGCCACTTGCATCCCCGCCGACGTGAAGGTCAGCACCCAAACGTCAGTCTCGGTCAGGACGTAGTACTGCTCGCCGCGCGCCTCAACCTGCCCTTTCATCGTGGGAACCAGGTGGTAGGACAGCCGCGCCATCTGCAAACCGCCGTCCGTGCGCAGGTCCGCCCGCTGCTCAGTCACCGTGAAGCCGAGGACTTCCATCTGCGGCGCGAACGTGCCGAGCAGCGCGGCTGCGTCCTCGTGCCGCTGCGCGCCAGACGGCATGTGGCGGATATTCAGGTTGTGGGAAAGGTCGCTATCGGCCTCGGCTACGGCCACCAGGTCGAGCCCTGCGGCGCCCTCCGCGGGATCAGGTCGCCGGCCGATCACTTCCTGATACGGCTCCAACTCGGCCAGCATCTGCGCTAAATCCGCTTCGGTCAGCTCCATCACCTGCCACCCGGCGGGCAACCGGACGCTGAATAGATCCGTCGCAGCGGTCTGCCATCCGGCATAGGCGTCAGTGGTGGGCGTGGGGGCAGGCGTGGCCGTTGGAAGTAGCCGCGCTGTGGGGCTGGGCGGAGGTTGTGTCGCAGTCGGGGCCGCGGTCCCCGTCGGCGGGAGCGGCGTGACGGTCGGTTGCGGCGCGCAGGCAAGCAGAAGCAGGGCAGCCGCCGCGAGGACAAGCCGCCCGGCAAATCGACGCGGGTTCATCATGTATCGAATCCGATTTTCTTATGCCGGATCGCGACGCTCTCAACCAGCCCGATCGCGATCAACGTTGACCACAGCGAGCTGCCGCCATAACTGACGAACGGCAGGGGGATGCCGGTGACAGGCATGATCGAGAGGTTCATGCCGATGTTGATGAGCACCTGGAAGAAGATCATCGCGGTCACGCCGGTCACGATCAACATGCCGAACGTGTCGCGCGCCTGGCTCGCGATGCGGATCATGCGCAGCATCAGCAGGCCGAACAGGACGATCAAGGCCGCCGCGCCGAGGAAGCCGAGCTCCTCTGCGGTGACGGTAAAGATGAAGTCTGTGTGGCGGACGCGGAGGAAGTGCAACTGGCTCTGCGACCCGCGGAACAGCCCGCGGCCCAGCCAGCCGCCCGACCCGATGCCGATCATCGCCTGCTGCACGTTGTACATCTTATCGGGATCGACCTTGCTCGGGTCGAGGAACATGAAGACGCGCTCCTTCATGTAGTCTTTGAGGACGAAGCGCCACGCGGCCACGGCCCCGATCGCGCCCACCGCGCCAAAGAACGCCGCATGGCGCCAGCGCAGCCCTGCGGTGATAATCATAACGACGCCGATGGCGACCACGACCATCGCGGTCCCCAGGTTCGGCTGCCAGAAGATCAGCCCGACCGCGGGCACGATCAGCGCAAAGCCCATAATCGGCGTGAGGATGCTCTCCATCTTCTCCTCGCGCGACGACAGGAAATGCGCCAGCGCGAGGATCACCGCGATCTTCGTCAACTCGGACGGTTGCAGGAAGTACTCGCCGACCGTCAGCCACCGTTGCGCGCCGCCCGCCACCGTGCCGATCACCTTAATGACGACCAGCGCGGCGAGGAAGAAGATCAGGATCGGGTAGGCGAGCGTGGTCAGCAGGCGATAGTCGACCGCCGCGGCTACGAACATGAGGACGATGCCGACGCCGAGGAACAGCGCCTGCCGCCACGGGTAATCCTGAAGCACTTCGTTGCCCGACAGCGCGCTGGCGATCATCAGGATGCCGAACGCGCTCAGGACGAGCGCCAGCAACAGCAGCGTCCAGTCGAAGCGGCGGGAGATGGCGGCCCTCATGGCGCGCCTCCGGCGGCCGGCGTCGTGGGCGTGGCAGTGGGTACTTCCGCGGGGCCGATCTGCTCCGGCGGATTCTTCGCGGCGAAGTAGGCGTTGAGCACTTCGTTCGCAATCGGCGCAGCCACGCCCGACCCCTCGCCGCCGTTCGCCACAAACACCGTCACCACGATTTCCGGGTCAACATACGGCGCAAAGGAAGTGAACCAGGCGTGCGTCGGCAGGTTGTCCTTGTCGTCGCGGTCCGGCTTGCCGTCCTTGTTCCAGTCGCGCGCGTACTCCGCCGTGCCGGTCTTGCCCGCGATGACCACGCCCGGCACGCGCACCCGTGTCGCCGTGCCGTCGGGGAAGTTGATCGCGCCGTACATGCCCTCGCGCACGAGGTCGAGATACTTCGGATCGACCGGCGCCTGGCGCAACACCTTTGGCTCAAAGGGCTTGACCACGTCGCCGTTTTCGTCGGTCAGGTGGTCGACCAACTGCGGCTTGTACAGTGTGCCGCGGTTGGCAATGGCCGCGGTCGCATTCGCCATTTGGAGCGGCGTCGCCAGCACGTAGCCCTGGCCGATGCTCATGTTGTACGTATCGCCGGTCAGCCAGCTCTCCGCATACCAGATGCGCTTCCACTTGGAGGTGGGCACCAGCCCCGCGCTCTCGCCGAGCAGCTCGATCCCCGTCGGCTCGCCCAGCCCGAAGGCGGACGCGTACTGCCCGATCCGCTTCGACCCCAGCCCCTTGAAGTTCTCGCGGTACCCGCCGCCCAACTCGTAGAAGAAGATGTCGTCGGAGACGGCCAGCGCGTGCCGCACATTGTGGAACCCGTGACCGTAGCCGTACTTGTGCGTCCAGGAGTAGAACGGCTGCGCCAGCGACTGGTCCCACGGCGCGAAATCGTTGGGCACCCAGATAATGCCGTCGTTGCGCCCGTCCCACCCGTCGCCCAGCCGCGTATTAGCGTTAATCACGCCTTCCTGCAGGCCCCCGGCCGCGACAATAGTCTTGAAGATCGAGCCGGGCGGATACATGCCCGCGATGGCCTGGTCGTACATCGGCAGCAGCGGATCGTCGAGCAGCGCCTTGTACGCCTCCGGCGTGATGCCCTTGGCAAAGAGGTTGTTGTCATAAGAGGGCAGGCTGACCAGCGCCAGCACCTTGCCGCTGCGCGGGTCGAGCGCAATCACGGCGCCTTGATTCGCCTTCGTGAAGCCGGACGAACGGTCGAACGCAGCCTGGAGCGCCTGCGTGGCCGCCTTCTGCAACTCAAGGTCGATTGCCAGCACGAGGTTATAACCGGGCACCGCCGGCTTCGGCTCGCCGACCACGCGCACCTTGCGCCCGTTCACGTCGACCTCGATGGTCTCCTGCGAGGGCGTGCCGCGCAACTCGTCTTCCATGCCGAGTTCGAGCGCGGTCAGGCCCACCTGGTCGTTTGGGCGGTAGCCGCGTTCCTGGTAGGCGGGCAACTGGTCCTCGGGAATGTGCCCCATGTAGCCGATAATGTGCGAGGTGAGCGCGCCACTGGGATAATCGCGGATCGGCTCGAGCACGAGTTGCACGCCGGGGAGGTTGACCGCATCCTCAGCGATCAGGAAGGCGGTCTCCTGGTCGATGTAGCGCGCGACGGTGATGGGCCGGTACGCGCCGCCCTTGCGCCCGTCGACGATCTTCTCCTCGATCTCCGCCCGCGGCATGACCCACGGGTCGCGCTCCTTGATGACCGAACGCGGGTCGGGCGTGGGCGCAGGCGTGACCTTCGCGCCGTTTTTCGGCGCGGCCGTTGGTGTGGGTTGAGAGGTGGGCGCCGCAGCAAGGTCGAGCGCCAGCGGCGCGGTGTTGTTCTGCCCGACCGGCCGCGCGAGGATCGCCAGCAGCCGGTCCAGCACCATCGCGTCCCCGCTGCCCTCCGGCTCGCCCTCTTCGTCCTCGGGCAGGTCGCCCGGCACCACCTCAACAGTGAAGCTCGGCTGGTTGCGCGCGAGGATTTCGCCGTTGCGGTCGTAGATCACCCCGCGCGGCGCGGGCAGGTCGACATCGCGCAGCCGGTTCGCGTCGGCCAGCAGGCGATACTTCTCGCCCGCGACCATCTGCAACTGCCACAGCCGGCCGATCAGCACCGCGGCGAGCAGCACGATGCCGATGCGGAACAGGATCAGCCGCGTGGTCTTCGGATCGCGATTCCCGCCCATCATGTCACCCCGCCGCAGGCGCGAAACGAAGTTCGCGGTTGATGCGCCATAGCACGCGCACGATGATCAACGTGAGCGCGATATTCAGCGCCATTTCGGGCAGGATCACGTGGAGCGTGGCGCCGAGCCAGTCGATCGGCGCGCCGCGCAGTTGCCGCGTGAGCAGCAGAATCCACGCGTGCAGGGGCGTCGCCAGCCCCACGAGCAGCACGGGCAGCCAGAGGTTGTTGTGGTACACGCTGCTGCGGCCGATCGACGCGAGGAAGCACACCGGCATCAGCGCCAGCGACGACGCGCCCACGGGCAGCCCGGCCACGAGATCGAGCAGAATGCCTCCCACAAACGCAATCGCCAGCCCCTGCGTCACGCCGGCGATCAGGCTCCAGCACACGACGGTCACGAGCAGCAAATCGGGCTGCGCCCCGAAAATCCGCACGCGCGCGAGCAACGACGCCTGGATGAGCACAACAAGCCCCAGCCCCAGGATCATTAAATACAAGTTGCGGTCGCGAAACGCGCTTGTGTTCATGCCATAAAACCGTTCGTAGTAAGCGCTTCAGCGCTCGGCGCTAAAGCGCCTACTACGAACCCCCTTAGCCTACGCTTTCCATCTCCGGCGGCTGCCCCGGCAGCGGCTGGAAGTTGGTAATGACCAGCACGAACTCCAGCCGGTTGAAATCGACGGTCGGGCGCACGACGGCCTGCTGGTACATGTCGAAGTCCTTCTGCTTGACCTCGACCACCTGCCCGATGGTCAGCCCCTTCGGGAAGTTGCCGCCCAGGCCCGACGTAATCACCTCGTCGCCGGCCGCGACGTCGGCTTCCTGCGCGATGTAGTCCATCACCGGCTGCCCGCCGGCCTGCCCGCTGACCACGCCTACCGCGCGGCTGTTTTCGCGCTTGATCATCGCCTGCACGCCGCTCGCCGGGTCGGTAATCAGCAGCACCGTCGACGTGGTAGGCCCGACCTTCATCACGCGGCCCACCAGCCCGCGCTCGGTCACGACGGGCATGCCGGGCTGAATGCCTTGTTCCGTGCCCAGGTCGATGGAGAGCGCCGAGAGGTAGTTCGTTGGCCCGCGCGAAATGACGCGCGCGATGACCTGGCCGCCGCGGAAATCGTAGAAGGGGTTCAACTGCCGGAAACGCAGCAACTCGCGCATTTGCTGGTTTTCGATTTGCGCATCGCCCAGCCGCGCGTTGTCGATGGTGAGCGTGTCGACGAGGGCTTGCAGGCGCCGGTTTTCCGTGCGGAGGGTGGAGAGATCGCGAATCGTAGACGCGACGTTATCGACCTGTCGCCCGATGTCGTTGAATACCTTAAGGAAGGGCTTGCCGATCGCGGACAGCGCGCCCTCGACCGGCCCCATGCGACCGGTGGATGACAGGATCAACAGAATGATGCTGACGGAGGCCAGCGCCAGAAACAGCCAACCGCTGCCGGGCAACCGGCGCGTCGGGATACTGCGTCTCATGTGTTCTTCTTTTGCCACAGAGGTCTCAGAGCCTCTGAGGACTCCGTGTCCTCTGTGGCAAAAAGGGTATTAGTGCAACGTGCTCCCGCGCTGCATGCTGGCAAGCGTCTTTTGCAGCAGCGGGAAGTTTTCGAGCACCATGCCTGACCCGCGGGCCACGCAACTCAACGGGTCTTCGGCCACATACACCTTCATGCGCGTCTCGGACGTGAGGCGCTCGGCCAGGCCCTTGAGCAGCGCACCGCCCCCCGCAAGCGCGATGCCGTGCTCCATCAGATCCGCGATCAATTCGGGCGGCGTCTGGTCGATCGACTGCTTGATCGTGTCGACGATGATGCTGACCGAGTTGCGCAGCGCCTCGCGCAACTCCACGCTGCTAATCTCGACCGCTTCGGGCAGGCCGCTGATCAAGTTGCGCCCGCGAATCTCGACCGTCAGCTCGGGGTCCAGCGAATAAGCCGACCCGGCTTCGATCTTGACGCGTTCGGCCATCTGCTCGCCGATCAGCAGGTTGTACTTCTGCCGCGCGTACGCGATGATGTCTTCGTTCATCTCGTCGCCGGCCACGCGCACGGATGCCGCCACCACGATCCCGCCCAAAGACGTTACCGCGACCTCGGTTGTTCCGCCGCCGATGTCGACGATCATGCTGCCGCGCGGCTCGGCCACGGGCAGCCCCGCGCCAATGGCCGCGGCCATCGGTTCCTCGATGAGGAAGGCTTCGCGCGCGCCCGCGCTGATGGTCGCGTCGTAGACCGCGCGCTTCTCCACCTCGGTCACGCCGGAGGGGATGCCCACGACCACGCGCGGCCGCGGCACGCGCAGGACCGTGCGTTCATGCGCCTTATGGATGAAGTGATCGAGCATCTGCTCGGTCACGTCGAAGTCGGAAATGACGCCGTCGCGCAGGGGGCGGATCGCGACGATGTTGCCGGGGGTGCGCCCGACCATCTCCTTCGCCTCTGACCCGATAGCCAGCACCTTTTTGCTCTTTCGATCGATGGCGACGACGGATGGTTCGTTGATCGTGATGCCCCGGTTGCGGACGTAGACCAGGGTGTTCGCCGTGCCCAGGTCAATGCCGATGTCGAGGGAGAAGAGGCCGAGAAGCCAATTAAGCGGGCTGACCACGCGTTGCTCCTGGTGTTGATTGCGCGCGCGACGGTTCTGTTTGCGCACAGAGTCATTATCATAGCATGGAGTGGAGTGAGGGGCAAAAGCCGCGGCTTAAGCTTCGTTCGGTTCGTAGTGCGCGCTTCAGCGCGCCGGGGCGCTTTAGCGCCTACTACGAACCAGCGGGAGAATTCGTTCGTAGTGCGCGCTTTAGCGCGCCCGCCCTTCCGTCACTCAAGCTGCGCAGTCGGCAGCAACTCGGCCATCACATCCATACAAGCCTGCCCTGACCCACTCGTCGGATGGAAGCAACTGATCCGCAACACCGAATCGCGATCATCTACAAATGCCGTAATCGCCTTGCCCTGGGTGTCCCAGTTCGCCTCGTACAGCAGCGCGGGCCTACCGTCAACGGTCAGCGCGTCCAGCCGTCGCGTCAGGTGGCGCTCCTCTCCGGTCTGCGCCAGCCACTCCGCCACACCGACAGCCGCATCCTTTGGGCTGCGATCCACCATCAGCGCCATTCCCCTCGTGTCCGCATACCCCACCAGCCCTTCCGCATCCGGGCTGAGAAACAGTCCGGGGTAGTTGCCCGCAACCCAGCCGCCGGGGATTTTGAGGTAGTAACGAGCGGCCTCATCGCGGAACATGCCATTCTCCACGATGATCGTCGCACTCGCACCCGAATCCCCTGCGCCAGCGGTCGCGCGGATCGGCTCCAGACCGGCAGGAACCGGTTCAACCCTCTGGCTGAGTATGATCACTGCTGACACGGTCAAAATCGCCGGCAGTGCCATCAGACCTAAAGCGATTCTCTTGCGGACATCCATGTTCGCGCTCCAATCTATTGTTGATTCTAGCGCAAGATAAGATGCTTGCATACTTTATGATCATCTAATTCGGTCTGACGTAGAAACGCCGTTTCCGCTCTTGCGGCAACGCGGTTTGACAGAACTGGTGACGCAGCTTGCAGACCGCGCTTTGCGCCCGCGAGTACAATTTCGACGTACCCTGCGGACTGGCCGTCCGCGCAACGCAGTAAGAGGTGACTATGACCGTTCAAGCCCCCGCCAGCGCGCTCCCGGCGGGACCGGCCGGGTTGCCCGTGATCGGCAATCTGCTCCAGATGCAGCGCCACGGCATGCTGGATTTCTACCGCAAGCTGTGGGAAGAGTGCGGCGACATCGCCACCGCGTCCATCGGCCCGATGAAGTTCCTCATGGTCACGCGGCCCGAACACATCCAGCACGTGCTGGTCAAGAACGCGGACAAGTACATCAAGGGGCTGAGCCACGACAAGCTGCGCCTCGCCATCGGCAACGGCATCCTCACGCTGGAAGGGCAGGTGTGGAGCCGCCAGCGCAAGCTCATGCAGCCCACCTTCACCCCGCGCGGCATCAAGCCGTTCGCCGAGATTATGATCGACGAGACGCAGGCGCTCATCGACCGCTGGAACAGGCTGCCGTCCAACGCGCAGGTCGACATCAGCCAGGAGATGCAGCGCGTCACGATGAAGGTTATTTCGCGCTCGATGTTCGGGCTGGACATGGACCGCGACTTCAAGGCGGCCAGCGAGGCGCTCGTCGCGCTGCTCGAATACACCGCGGCCAGCTCGACCGGCCTCATCGACATCCCGCTCTTC
>CAZPTI010000121.1:13313-14106 GCA_964588925.1 uncultured Anaerolineales bacterium
CACGCCGACCAACCGCCGCCTGAAGGAAGCCAAGCGCGAGCTGCGCGAGTTCCTCATGGGCATCATCAAAAAACGCCGCGAGGAGGGGCTGCGGGAAGACCTGCTCTCCATGCTGATGACCGCGAAGGACGCGGATACCGGCGAGTACATGACCGACGAGCAGCTTCACGACGAGGCGCTGATCATCTTCTTCGCGGGGCACGAGACGACCGCGAGCCTGCTGACGTGGACGTCCTACCTGCTGGCGCAGAACTTCGTGGCCGAGCGCAAGCTGCACCGCGAGCTGGCCGAGGTGTTGGGCGGACGCGGTCCCGCGCTGGAGGACATGCCGAACCTGCCCTACACGCGCATGGTGCTCGACGAGGCGCTGCGCCTCTACTCGCCCGTGCCCATCGTCGCGCGCGACTTGCAGGAGGACGACGAGCTGGCGGGCTACCATATCCCGAAGGGCACGCTGGCGGTGGTCGCGCTCTACAACACGCACCGCCACCCGGACTTCTGGGAGCGCCCGCTGGAGTTCTATCCCGAGCACTTCGCGCCGGAAGCGGTCGAGAAGCGCCCGCGCTACGCCTACGCGCCTTTCGGCGCCGGCCCGCGCATCTGCATCGGCCTGCACTTCGCGCAGATGGAGGCCGTGCTGATCCTGGCCGACGTCGCGCAGCGGTTCCGCCTGCGCCTCGCGCGGCCGCATGATGGGTCGGTGCGCTATGTGGGGGTGACGCGGCCGAGCGCGCCGATTCTGATGACGGTGGAGAAGCGATTGGCGGATTGAGCGTAAAACCCGACGGGTCTC
>CAZPTI010000122.1:0-13980 GCA_964588925.1 uncultured Anaerolineales bacterium
CCGTCGGCCAGGCACGGCTCCCAGTCGATCTCGATCGGTTTGGGCGCGAGGCGCGGGTCTCCGTCCTCCTCGCCGACGGGGTCCTGCATATACACGCGCGCCGTGACGCTGAGCCCGAGCTGTCGGCGGCTGTTGCGGTTCCACGACCAGCCGGAGAGGGCGATCTTCAGCGCGTCGGGCAGCAGCCGCGCGCCGATGAGCGGCGTGGCTTTGCTCCGCTTCAGGCTGTCGGTGAGGCCGGTCAGCAGCTCCTCATCGTTGAGCAGGCGCTGTCGTTCGCCGCGCGGGAGCGCGCGAATCAGCGCGATCACGTCCTCGACGGTGGCGGGCGTGTCAGTCTCGCGCGCGCTCATGGACCCCTCCCCCGATTTGCGACCCCGATGCGTTCAGGCCAGCCGGAACCAGCGATACCCGCTGGCAGGTAGTTCGATTTGCCACGCGCCTTCCGTCACGGGCGCGAGGCGCTCGCCGGTGAAGAGGTCGACCGGCGCCATGCCCGCGAAGCGCGACAGGTCAAGCGCGGCGGACTGCGGCCCGGTCGCCAGGTTGTTGATCGAGAGCAGCGTCACGCCGCCGTAGCTGCGGAGGCAGGCGAGGATGGCCTTGTTTTCGGGATGGAGCATCTCGAAACCGCCGCGGCCGAACGCAGGGTTGGCCTTGCGGACGGCGAGCATCCGGCGCATGCGGTTGAGCAGCGAGTCGGGGTCCGCGCGCTGCGCGGCGACGTTGACGCGGTGGTAGCCGTAGGTGTCGTCGGTGATGATGGGCAGGTAAAGCTGCGAGGGGTCGGCGTCGGAGAAGCCGCCGCTCTTCTGGTCGGCCCATTGCATGGGCGTGCGCAGCCCGCGGCGGTCCTCCAGAAAAATGTTGTCGCCCATGCCGATCTCATCGCCGTACCAGATGACGGGCGAGCCGGGCAGGGTGAAAAGGATCGAGTTTGCTAGCTCGATGCGAGCGCGGTCGTTGTCGAGCAGGGTGGCGAGGCGGCGGCGGATGCCGAGGTTCGACTTCATGCGCGGCTCGGGCGCGTAGATGCGCCACATCTCGTCGCGCTCCTCCGGCGTGACCATCTCCAGCGTGAGCTCGTCGTGACACCGCAGGAACGTGGCCCACTGGCACCCTTCGGGGAGGGGCGGCGTCCGCGCGAGGATTTCGTCGATGGCGGTGCGGTCCTGCCGGGCCAGCGCCATGAAGATGCGCGGCATGACGGGGAAGTGGAAGTTCATTTGGAACTCGTCCCCCTTCACCGACGGATCATTCGGGTCGCCGCCGAAGTAAGGGCGCACGTCCTCCGGCCACATGTTCGCTTCGGACAGGAGCATCGTGCCGGGCGCGTAGCCGTCGACGAAGGAGCGTAGCCGCTTGAGATAGGCATGGGTTTCGGGCAGATTCTCGCAGTTGGTGCCCTCGCGCTCGAAGAGGTAGGGCGTGGCGTCCACGCGGAACGCATCGACGCCGAGGTCGAGCCAGAACTGCACCACCTTGAGCATGGCGCGCTGCACTTCGGGGTTGTCGTAATTGAGGTCGGGCTGGTGATGGAAGAAGCGGTGCCAGTAGTACTGGCGGCGCAGCGGCGCAAAGCTCCAGTTGGACGGCTCGTAGTCGATGAAGATGATGCGCGTTTCCTTGTACTTGTCGTCCGTATCGCTCCAGACGTACCAGTCGCGATATTTCGCGTGCTCAGGGTGCGCGGGGTCGCGCGATGCCTGGAACCACGGGTGCGCGTCGGAGGTGTGGTTGGGGATCAGCTCGACGACGACCTTGATGTTGCGGCGGTGCGCCTCGTCGAGCAGCGCCTTGAAGTCGTCGAGCGTACCGTAATCGGGATTGAGGGAGAAGAAATCGGCCACGTCGTAGCCGTCGTCGCGCAGGGGCGAGGGGAAGAGCGGGAGCATCCACAGCGCGTCGATGCCGAGCCACTGGAGGTACTCGAGCTTCGACGTCAGCCCGGCGAGGTCGCCGATGCCGTCACAGTTGGAGTCGGCAAAGCCGCGCACGAAGCATTCGTAAAAGACCGCATCTTTGTACCAGAGCGGGTCGGTGGCGCGAAAGGGATCAGGCAGCATAGTTGTCTCTCCGTTGGGTTCGGTCGATACGATGAGGGGATTGTAGCATAGAAGTCGCGCGGGAGTTTAAGCGCGCGCAGCGATGCTTGTCTTGTAAACAAACGCGAACGCGTCCGTCGTCGGCGACGCAAGATAACCCTCAACCGCCTGCAAATCTCTCGCGCCGACGTCGCCGACTTTCTGCTGGAGAACGTAACGGACGCGCGGTGGATTGAGCAGGCGGTGGGCCTGGCGTATTGACTACAGTCGCGCGGCTATGGGCGCAGGACCGCAGCTCCGATCAGGAAAATGCAGCCCATCAAGGTCGGCAAAGCGCCGAATACGAAGGTCAGGCAGCCCTCGACCCGGTCGCGGCAGGGGTCGTTTTCGCACTGTCTTTTGCTGGCATTTGCGAGCACCAGGATAGTTGCGCCGACGCCAGCGAGAAACGCCCCCAGGAAGAAGCAGAGCACTTGTAGCAGATCCATCGGTGTCCTCCCTTCGCGCTGCGCCCCATGCAACAGCTTATGCCGCAAGGGTAAAGGCAAAAGGGGAGGATGAACGCGACGGGGAGATATCAGGAGACGCGCAATCCTGTTACGCGCAACTGAAAACGTTTCAATCCACGCGCGCGCTCGATTGAGACCTTACGTTTTAGTAACAGTTTAAGTCTCAGTTGGGGTGTCCGCATCCGGTATAGCAGGCTGTCCGCCGGGGCAGAGCCGCAGACCGTGGCCGCGCACGGTGATAAGGTAGATGGGCTTTTCGGGGTCCGGTTCGATCTTGCTCCGCAGGCGCTTCACCAGCACACCAAGTCGCGCGGAATCTGTGCCGACGCGAATATCGCCAAAGACGGCGCGCTCGACCGCCTCGCGGCTGCTTACTTCATCATTCTTATCCCAAAGAAAGCGCAGTAGTTGGTATTCGTGAGGGGTGAGCGGGACGCTCTTTGCGCCAACAATAGCCTCCCTGCGGTTCGGCAGCAGACGCAGTCCGCCAGTAAGATCCAGCGTCGTCGCAGACTCAAGCATTCGACGGCAGATTAGCGCCAGTGACAGGGTTGCGTGCAGCAAGCGGGCAACTTCGGCCGGTGTGAGCAGAACGTTTGGATCGATCTGCAGCAAGCGGTTGGTCGTCGCAGCGAACAGCGCAGCGAAATACGGTTGCGGGTCCGCGCCGCAAGCCTTAGCCGCCAGCTTCCGAACG
This sequence comes from uncultured Anaerolineales bacterium, assembly GCA_964588925.1. Lineage (GTDB taxonomy): Bacteria > Chloroflexota > Anaerolineae > CG2-30-64-16 > CG2-30-64-16 > JALOOB01. The sequence goes on from CAZPTI010000122.1 coordinate 3,252, forward strand.
CGGCGCACGGCGGATAGCGTTTTGTCAAGCGCTGCGGGGACGCTCGCATTGAAATTTGCCTCAAGCTGTCGCGCTTCCACCAGCGCCTTTTCCAACTCGTAGCGTTCCAGCGCGTCCGCGCAGTCGGTGCTGTCGTACTTGATCTCCACCTCGAGCGCGGCGTAGTCCGCCACCACGGGGCCGTTCTTCAAGCCGCTAAAATCGGTCAGCCAGATGCGATCCGGCGGAGCGACGAGCGCGCTTTCGCCGTCGAGCGCGCCGATCACCGTGCTGTACTGGACTGAGCGTGTTGCGCTCAGCAGCGGCGCGCCGGCGAGGCAGCGGGCGGGATTCGGTAGCTCCACCGGTTGCAGCCGCGGCAGGGTTAGCCGGAGCTCCTGCTCCAACACTTCAAGGTCTCCCAGGCCGTGCGTTTTCGTCTGAGCAGCGACGGTCGCGATGCGCGCCTGAAGCGCCGCGCTCGCTTCCTGCTGCGGGCACGCCAGCGTATCCTCGACAATCGCCACCAGGTTTTTTGGCGCCTCCACACGCATGTGCGAGTGCCACTTTTGCAGCAACGTCGTATCCAGCTTGTCGAGGACCTCGCCGATCTGTGCCCTGGTTGCGTCACCGAAATACTTCCGCAGGGGTCGCGCGCCCTCCAACTCCCCGAGCGCCAAACGCCGCGCGTTCACTCCGAAATGAGTCGTGGTAGTTGTCTCGAACAGCGGTCCGTGGTCCGGCCTGACGGAAGCGGGCGCCAGGCGGTGGTAGCGCTCAGCCTCGGCCCGGATCGCGTCCACCGGACCGCAGGTCAGGATGTACGCGCTATCCTGCGATCTCTCGCTGCCGGGCTTGTATGCCAGAATCACGAGCGCGAAACGTTCGTCCCGACGCCACAACAAGTGTTGCAGTGTGATCTGCCCATACTCAAAGAAGACGCGGCGGATCAGGTCTTCAAACTCGCGGCCGTAATCCGCCGGCGGTTGGTCCTCCAGCACCGGGGCCGATGGCGGCAGGGGAATGAGATGCGCGAGATTGGCGACGTCAAGCAGCGCGCGCGCATCCGCGTGAATGCGAAGGTTGGCATTGATGCGCAGCCGGCTCTGGAGCCCCTCCACCCGGCTCACCATCTCCTCCGCGGGCCAGCGCTTCTCGATGTAGCCAAATGCCCCGGCCCGACCGTGTTCGTCAAGCTCCATCGCCTGATTTGCCTGCTTCACCGTTGCGAAACCAGTCAGGACAAGCTTTGGGATGTCGCGAAAGTCCGGATGCCTTACCAGCGCCAGCCCCGATTCGTCCGTGCCATCGTCATCGTCGGTTAGCCGCACGTCCATCACGGCTGCGTGGAGGTATAAGTGACGGAGGGCGTACTCGGCCTCCTGCGGGTTGCGCGCGCGGATCACCTTATGCCCCGCCTGCTCCAGATACACCGAACGTGTCGCCAGGAAGAACGGATCATTGTCGGCCATCAGGATAATCATGCGCAGTGCCTCCCTGAGTAGTAGCTTATCGATCAAGAAGCGCACGTTTCTCAAACGGCGGCTGGTCCGCAGCAGAAGCTTCGATCGTGGCGACTTCCATTGGCGGATGCTTTGGCGGCGCGCCGCGCGAAAGGAGCCAGACCTTCTCCCCAGCGAGGCTATCCGCCACTAGTGGCGAGTGGGTGGACGCGACGAACTGCGTGTTCGGGAACAACTCCGACAGATGTGGGATGAGCGCGCGTTGCCATTCGGGATCCATGTGCGCATCGATTTCATCGATAAGCACCAGCGCAGCCTCCCGGCGCGGATCCTCTGACTCGCTGTACACCTCACGCAAGCGTCTCAACAAGAGGCCCACCCACCCGAGCAGCCCCGTCATGCCCTGGCTCAGCGCCGGCAAGGGCACAGGTTGGGCGTCGGCAACGCGCACATGCGGCATCCCATCAGGGCCGACCGAATCAAACCGCAGTGGCGCGCCCACCGCAATCTGGTTGTGCGTCTCGAACAGCATCTCCATCAGACGACGCCCTCGTCGCGCCCCCTCGAAGCGGAGATCCAGCAGCAGTTGCTTGATTTCGTTCATGCGCGGGTCGAGCGGGCTGTCCAGCAGCGGCGCGAGATCGTAGCCGAGCACGGTCCGCGGCGGAGGGTACACGGTCTCGGCTGCGCGCGGACTCTCCGCGTCGATGAACCGCAGGGGCGGCAGCGCGAGGGCAAGCCACTGCTCCGAGCTTAGGTCGCGAAACTCGAGTTCGCGCGCTTCGCCCCCGTCGCGCTTCAGTTCGATGCGGTTCACTGCGCCATCTTCAAACTCCAGGTCGATCTGGCCGTGTGTGGCGCCCGTCTTCAGCAACCGCTGCGCATAATGGCTCGCTTGCGCGCCACAGAGGGCAAACGCAATGGCTTTGAGCACGGTCGATGCGCCCGAACCGTTCTCGCCCAGCAACACACTCCAGCGGCGATCCAGGGTCAGTTCCAGGGCGTCGAACGGCCCGATGTTCGACAGCCTGAGGCGGCTCAAGCGGAGCGAGCGTTCTTTGCGGCCCGGCAAGCGCGCGGCGAGCGCTTTCTCGTCGCCCAACGCGCGGCGCGCCTCCACCAGACACACTACCGCGTCGGATGCCCCGTTCGCGGCGTTGAATGGCAGCAACCGCACCCCGTACCATCGCTTTACATCTTCCGCGCGGGTTTCCCATCCCGGCTCGTTAATTGGTGTCAACGCAAAATGGGGCCGGGCTGGCTTGCCCAACCTTAAGGCATCGAGTAGCCCGGCCAACTCCTCGAGCGTATAACCGACGAACAGAATGGTACGGCTATCGAACATCAGCGCCAGTGCTTCATGCAAGCCAGGGTCGGCTTGTAGCAGTCGCCGCCATTGGTTGGACGTGAGCCTCACGGTTTCCGGCTTGCGCGGATCGCCGGCAAGCTGCAACAGGAAGGCTTTGCGCTGCGGGAGCAGTCCTTCAAGCGCTCCATACTCACGTGTAGTGAGCGCCACCGCGGAAGCGCACAACGTCTTCAATGCCGGATCGAGGTCGGTGGTGATCACGCCAGCGAGCGGAAGTTGCAGCAACGCGCCTGCCATCTTTGAAGCCTCGAGTGAAGCTGGCGGAAAGCGCACTTGCCAATACTCGGTTAGCAGAGCAGGTCCGCCCTTGCTCTGCATCAGCGTGGCGAGCGCATCTTCGAGCGTCGACTCGACCTGACCGTCGCGCCAGCGACGCGATAAGCCTCGCACTGCCTCCTGATCGACGTCTGGCCGGCCCCGAAGCAGGCGCAACAGGTCCTTAGCCATCGCGGCCTGTCCCCGCGCGTCCGCGCTGGACCGAATGCCGCTGCCCGCGAACAGCACGACATCGTTGTCCGCAAGGGCGGCCAGTAGCTCTGTCGGAAGCGTGGGCGCGTCTATATCGAGAGCGGGCGCGGGTGCAGCCCTCTTGGCAGGGCCGAAGGGAGCGGTTGCCAGCAGTCGATGGATTTCCGCCAGCAATATTTCGATTGGTTCTGTTTTGGAAATGACGCTGTCCACCCTGTAGTTCAACGTCTGTCGCCACAACGATTCATTGTCGTGCAGGTGGTGGGAGAAGAGGATAACCTGGGTCAACGCGCCCGCTTCCGGGCTGAAGAGCAGGCCGCTGATGTCCGTCGGATCGTCGTCGTGGTGGAGTCTCACGTCGAGCAAGACGATGTCGATTTCATGTTCGCGTAACAACCGGCGCGCTTCCTCTTCGTTCGTCGCCGTCAGGACGCGGAAGCCGCCACCTGCTTCGCCGCCGAAATGCGCGGCGCTCTTCGCAAGAAAGTGCGGGTCATCGTCGACGAAAAGGATAGTTCGGCGGAGGTCAATCACTGGTCGTCTCCTGTTTTGGCCCGTCTGCAACTAACGGCAGCGAAATGCGTATCGTCGTTCCGGCCGGTCCTGTTGTAGCGACCTCTATCTTCCCCTTATATACTTCAAAGATCATACTCGCCAGCAGCAACCCCAGACCCATGCCCGACTCACCGGCCGCCTTGGGAATCGGCTCACGGAACAGCAGGCGCTGGACAGCTTCGGAGATGCCGGGGCCTGTATCGGTGATCAGCATCTCGGCGTACTCCTCGTTGCGCCGCGTCGTAATCTCGATGCGCGGCCTGGCAGAACTTAAGGCTGCGCGAGCGGCATTTTGCAGCACGATCTCGAGCGCGAGGCGAAGCCATTCGCTGCTCGCGCGGACGCAGTCGTCTGCCATTAGCGCAAGGTCAAGCGTCTGCGGAACCCGGCGATACGGCTCAGTCGTCCACATACGCCCGATCCGACCCTCAAGCCAGTTGTTGAGCGCGATTTCTTCCGCACCCTGTTCGCTTGATAGCGGGGTCGAAAGGGGTTTGTCCAGTATGGCATTCGCAAGTTGAGAAATGACTTCGAGCCAGTGGTCCGCGTCCGAACGGTCGCCCCGATCGAACGCGCGGCGCACCAGCACGACATCATCGCGTATCGTCGCTGCATTCCGGTCGACCGAATGACGGAACACGCTGCCCACCATGCCGATCCAGTTGACCGCGGCCTGGGCCACCAGTTGCTGCCTCTGCTCGGCCAGCAACTGGAACTGCTGAATCGCGTTCAGGTGCGTCGCCACGTGATTCGCCAACTGTTTCATAAAGTCAATATCGCCAGGCTCGAACGGATCAAGCACAGAGCTCTCAATGTCAAGCGCGCCGAGCAGTGTGTCGCCGAAGAAGATCGGGACGGCCAGTTCCGACCTGGTGCCGCGCCGGTAAGGGTAGTACTTGCTGCCTTGCTGACTGACGTCCGGCGCATAGTAAGGCTCGCGGCTCCTGATTACGTGCGGGATGATGCCGGGACTGGATACGTCGCGTGACTCGATTCTCGGAGCCTTCGTGTAGAAGCGGGTCAGGTGCGTGTCAACACGGCCCGTCTTCGCATCAAACGTCGCCAGGCTGGGAAAGACCGGCGTCCTCCGAAGGCGGAACACCTTCGCGAGCCGTCCGAACAGCCGCTCGAGAAACGGCTGCAACTCCAGCGGTTGCGCCGTATCGCGGCTGATCTCGCTAACCATCTGCAGGCGTTCGAGCAGCAACGCATTCTCGACCGCAATCGCAGCCTGGTCGGCAAGGATTTCCAGGTACCGTTGCAGGTTGTCGGCGAACGCATACCTCTTGGGATGCTCAAGATTGATAATGCCCAGCACCCGGCCGCCGCGCACCATCGGCACGCACAACTCGCTTTGCGTGCCTTCATCGAGCGGTAAGTACGGCCCCCCTTGCCGCTTATATTCCTGGATGTCCGGAATATTGCGCGTGTAACGGGTCAAGGCTACGGCTCCCGTGATGCCGACATTCTCCGACTTCAGATCGATGTCACCGAACCGCCGACGCCACTCGAAGACCCGCGCCGGGTCCGATGCCACCATAAATCGCAGCCAACTCCCGAACTTGAGCGCGACATGGGCGAACACGCCGTCCGCGTCGTCGCGTTCGGCCCGCGACAGCGCGACCGCCTGCCGCGCAATCTCTGCGAGCATCTTTTCCAGGCTGCGCGCCTCGCTGATCCGCCGGCCCGCCTCCACAATCGCCGACCGCATCCTCGCGTCATCTTGCGTGCGTTGATACAACTGCGCGTTGCCGACCTTGATAGCGGCCGTGTTCGCCAGCAGCCGAACGGCCTCCTTCTCATCCTCCGTAAACTGATGCGGCGCGTGGTAGCCCAGGAACACGGCACCAACCTTCTCGTCCCGCTCCTTTAGAGGGATGCCCACTGAAGAGAAAACGCCCTCGCGAGACAGAAACTTGCCCTGGTTGAAGATCGAGTCGTTGCGCGCGTCGGTCGAAAAACGCGCGTCGCTAAGCTCCATGACCCGGCCTACAGATGACTTCATTTCCACATGGCGCAAGGCCAGCACCTGCTCCGGTTCGCGCAGCCCGTAGGTGGCCGGCGGAAAGTCGAACTGCTTGCGCTCCGCGTCATACGAGTAGATGGTGACGGTGTCGCAATGCAGCGCGCGGGCAAACTCCGTCGCCACCGATTCCATGACATCAGACAGGCGGCCGAGCGTGCTCATTTCCGCGACAGCCGCCGCCGTCTTGTTCGCCACCCGGACCGCCGTGACCAACTCAAAGTTGTCGATTGCCAACGCCGCGTGATAGCTGAAGTTGCGCGCCATCTGGCGTTCCCACTCGGTGAAGGTGCGCGGCGCGCCGTAGCCGACGTAAAGCACACCATGCGTTTTCTCACCGACTGCCAGCCGCTCGCCGCGCAGGCTATAGAGACTGTTTGCGGCAAGCGCGGCGCTGCGCTCCGCATCGAGCGGCCCGCGCTTTTCGGGATCCTGTGTGTCCTCTACTTCGATGGAGCCTTGCTTCAAGATTTCCGTGCTAGTGAAGCCCCGGCGGGGCGGCGTGCGCAGAATCGCCGCGGCCTCGGAGTCATCCAGGCCCGCCGAAACGCAACTCTGCGGGTCGAGGTGCTCCGTAGACGAGTCATAGCGCCACAGCCATGCTGCCTGCGCGCCAAGCACCTTACGGGCTTCCTCCACGATGGCCTGGAGGGTTGCCGGGTCGCCGCCGTTCGCAGCCAGTCGCTGAGCCGCTTCTCTCATGCGCTCCAGCACCTCGACTCGCCGTGAGGCATCGTAAGCCAGCGCCGCCTGGTTGACGAAGATTTGAAAATAGGCGATCTCGTGCGCTTTGAAGACGCGTGGGCTTTCGTAATGGAACCACATCACGCCACGCCGGTCACCTTCGACCGTGACCGGCAGGCAGAGCGCAGCCTTGATGCGCCCCCACGGCGCGCTGCTGTTGATGTCCCGCTGCGCCGCTCGCTCCTTATCCGCATCCTCGATCTTCTCGTAGGGCGCTAAACCGAGCAGGACCCTCATCGACAACCCATTCGGGCGAACGAGATCACGCACCTCTTCTTTCTTGTCGATGCCTGCGCTGTACACTTTCTCCATATGGCCGCGGCGATCAAGTAAGATAACTGAGGCGCCTTGCGCTTCGGACGCCGCAAGCGCAGCATTCAAGTTTTTGCTCACCTGATCCGCCGGCGACTCGCCAGCAACGAGCGCAGCCCCGGTCTCCAGGAACAGTTGCAGCCGCTCCTTGTCCTTGCGGGTCCGCTCATGCAACTGATGGTTGCGGATGACAATTGCCATTTCATTTATAAGGGTCAGCAGGGCTTCGAGCGACTGGTCATTCACCGGCACGCGTGTGAACTTGTTGTCGACGAGGAGCACGCCCACCGCCTTATCGCCTGCGCCGAGTGGAGCGATGACCATCGGACCGTCGGGCGCAAGCGCCGCGACCAGCTCTGCGGGCAAATCAGGGCGTTGACCGGCATCGAACCGTTCGTGCCGGCGGCTTTCCAGCACCCGCCCAAAGATGCCGCTTGCTTCGAGCGGAATGGCAAGCCCGCTCACCCTCCGATGCGCCTCGGTCGGCTCGATCTTGCCCGCCTCCCACAGTGAAATGAAGTCGTCGAGCGTGTAGCGGCGCCACTGGTGGTCGCGCGTCCATGCCTCGTAAGTCGCTTTTTCGGTCAGGTTCCCGATGCCCGTATGGCCGACCAGGCAGCCGCGCTCCGCATCAAGCAGGAACAAGGCTGCGCGATTGAAGCCCAGCCCATAGCCGGCCGTAGCGCCGGTCAATGCCACGCTGGTAATGGTCTCCAGCTTGGTTGCCTCCTGGATATACTCGCTGATGCGGTGGAGCAGGCTCAGTTGGGCGAACGCGCGCCGGTCAGGCGCGAGAATGCTCGCCGTCCGCAACAGCAGGGCGGACTGTGAGGCGAAGCGACCCAGCACCTCGACTTCGTTCTCACTCAGGCAGGCCCCGTGCGCGCATTCGCCGAGCAACAAGACATAATCCGCTGCCGTGCCGGGATTTAACGGAACTCCCGCGCACACACTGAAAGTGATGCCCGCAACCGTCTGCTCAGTGTCAGTGGAGAGGGGTTGCGCCAGATGCTGATCACGTGTGGCGCGCGCCACCTGCCCGGCAAAGCCTGCCTGCGAAACCGGCAGGCGCACGCCTGTCAGATGATCCGGCAACCCATATACGCCGACCACCTCAAGTTGCTCGGTATAGCGATGGTAGGCAAACAGGCAGCCGGTCCGGCAGCGCAGCATCTCCGCAGCCGAGCGCGCGACATGGATGAGGATGTCCGGGTCATCGCTGTGGTTGAGCACATTCACGGCCGCGCGATCCAGCGCAGCAAGCAGATCACCGCGCTGCTTGCTCTGAGCATACAGGCGGGCGTTCGTGATCGCAATTGCTGCTTGCGCCGCAAACGCTTTCATGAATTCAACTTCTTCGGGGACGAACTGGCGCGGCTGCCGCATCGCATCCAGGCTCAAAGAGCCTAGCTTCTGCCCCTGGTAGGTGATGGGAACGATCGCGAGCGAGCGTATGCCGAGCCCGCGCAGGATGTCATACACCGGGCCCAGCCCCTCGCGCGCGTCGTCGAGGTCGGAGATAATAATTTCCTCATTATCATGGACAAGGCGCTCTTCGGCTGGCACGTCCGCCAGCGGGATGCGAAGGCCGCGCGCGCCTACCGAAGACGGCCACTCCGCCGCCACGCTCCCCGCGCGCAAATCGTCGTCGAACAAGAGCAGCCCGCTGTGATCCGCGGAGAAGAGGCTGACACCTGCCTTGCATACTTCGGTCAGAACCTGCTCGTAGTCTGACCACTGCGCGATGGTTGCGGACAGTTGCTGAAGTTGCTGTGACTGTTGCGCCAGCTTCGCCTTTTGCAGCGCCAGACCTGCGTGGCTCGCGATCTGTTCGAGAATGAGAAGATCGTCGCCCGTGAAAGGCTCGTTCTCCGTCGTGCGGTGAACGTTGAGCGTACCCAGAATCCAGTCGCCAAGGCGGATCGGCGCGGCCGCGACGGCGGTCAGGCGATACGAATCCAACTCCTTGACTCGCTGATCCCATTCGTGATACTTCGGGATCGCCTGCGCCTTGCGGGTGCGCAAGACCAGGCCCTTGATCCCTTCGTCCCGCCCGGTGAACTCGACTCCGAAACGATGAGGGCGCGCTGCTGCGAGTCGGAAGCGGTCCTCCGTCGGCTCCAGCAGATAGATCGCGCCGCCCTCTGCATCTAGCAGCGGCAAGGCCGCTTCAATAACAAGGTTGAGCAGCGCTTCCTGGTCGTCTTCCGCGGCAATGCGCAGCGTCAGGTCGTTCAGCGCAACATGTTGCCGCTCGGACTTGCGCTGTTGCGCGGCTTTGCGGACATTGTCGATCGCGGGCGCAAGCAGCCGCCCTAACCCGCGACAGGCCTCCATTTGCGCGGGGGTGAATGCGAACTCCGCGTGCGACTGAATCGACAACGACCCGACCGGCTCGCCGTCGAGTTGAATGGGGATGCAGAAAACGGAAAGACAGTTGTCGCCTATCACGACCGGCGCAAACCCCGCCGACTGCATCCGCTTCTGCATGTCTGCTTCGCTGTGCCAGGTGATCTCGCTGTTGCGTTTAACCGCATACCCCGCAATGCCCCAACCCTGTTCCGCCCCGGCCAGTTTGCGCGGCGTCACGGGTACTGTGCGCCCCATATCGTATGCGGCGGGAAACCATAGCGTGTCAGTGGCCTGGTCGTAGAACGCGACGAAAAAGGTGTCCACGCGCAACGTGTCGCGGACGAACGCCCACGCCAGCTCAAGCAGTTCCTGCTCGTCCTTCGCCCGCACCAGCGCGCGGCTTAGCGCCAGCAGTGGTTCTGAGTAAGCCGCATAAGCATCCGCGTGCCGGGTCATGTCCAGGTTGCCGACCGCCAGTGCCGCAAAGCGCGCAAACACGTGCAGCGCGCTCCGCGCCCAGTCGTCAAAATGCCCGGGCTTCCTGCTGTAAGCGTACAGGACGCCTTCTGAGCGATCGCCGAGCACAATTGGCTCGCCGATGAGCGACCGGTAACCGCTTGCCGCGAAGCGCTCATCCAGCCCCTCGACCTTGTTGAGATCGGGAATAAAGACCGGCTCGCGCAGGTCCATGATCTCCCGCGACAGCAGGCGCTCTTTGAAGTGCCGCGTCCAGCGCTCGAACGCAGGCAAATCGTGCACGCGCAGCCGACAGCTGCCAATTTCGGCGAGGACGATCGCCGTCTCGTCCGCCTGGAGCAAGGCCTGCGCGTTTTGCGCAACAAGCCGCAGCACTTCATCCGCATGTTCGCGCCGGAGGATCGCGTCTTGAATCTGGCGGGAACGCACCGCCTGTCCCGCGCTACGCAGCCATAGCACCAACTCGCGCAGATCGAACGGCTTCTGCAAATAGGCGAATGCGCCCGCCGCAAGCGCGGTGTCGCGTAGATCGTCCCACCCGGTCATGATCAGGTATTCGATACTGGGCCAGCGGCGGCGCATCTCCTTCATGACCGTAATGCCGTCTGGATCCGGTATCAAGTTCTTATCCAGGACGACGACATCGTACTGCCCGTCGGCTGCCGCAAGGAGCTGCAGCGCTTCCTCGCCATCTGCCGCAACATCGACGCGGTAGCCTTGCCTTTTCAACTCTGATTGGAGAGGCACGCGCAGGCTTGCCTCATCGTCGACGATGAGCACGCGCAGACCGGTGTCGTCCATGACCCACCTCCGCGGCCGTTATGCGGCCGGAATCTCGATTAAGAATGTTGTGCCGAGTGGAACATAACTGCTTTCGATGCGGATCTGCCCCCGCATGGCGCGGAGCAGAATGCGCGCAATGAACAACCCGAGGCCCGAGCCCTCGCGGCCGCGCGTAGTGAATCCGAGCTCAAACACCCTGTCCCA
>CAZPTI010000123.1:0-13920 GCA_964588925.1 uncultured Anaerolineales bacterium
TCAGCGCCCGTGTGTTTCACCACGCACGGGCGCTGAAGCGCCTACTACGAACCAGCCTGCCGTATGTGACTTTTGTTAGCGTTTTTCGCAAACCCTTGCCCTCCCTCCCCTTCACAATGGTATAATGGCCCTGCCAGAATGACTTCTGGAAAGGGGATTTTCTGCCAATGCCTTCCATCTCTGAACTGGTTCGCCTCACCGAGCAACCTGCCGCCGCCGAGCTATACATGATCGCGGGATGGCAGCAGTGGGCCGATGCGGGCTGCATATCATCGGGGTTGCCCGGTTACATCATCGAGGCCACCGGCGCGCGCAAGATCGGCGAGTTGAACGTCGGCGGCTGCTACCTGTTTCAGGTGCCGGGGACGCACCACTTCCTGCGCCCCGAGATCAAGCTGACCGAGGGCTACCGCGAGTCGATCACGAAGTACGTGAACGAGTTGTACTACACGGAGCAGCAGGGCCGCGGCCTGGTCATCTTCGCCGGCAACGAGCCGCACCTTGACGTGGAGCGTTACGCGGAGGCGTTCTTCGCGGCGGTCAAGAAGCTGGGCGTGAAGCGCGTGGTCGCGCTGGGCGGCGTCTACGGCCCGGTGCCTTACGACAAGGCGCGTGAGGTGCACGCGGTCTACAGCCTGCCCGGCCTCGACGAAAAGCTCGGAGACTACGCGGTCAAGTTCTCCAACTACGAGGGCGGCGTGACGATCAGCACCTACCTGATTGACCGCGCGGAGCGCGAGGGGATCGAGTTCATCTCGTTCTACGGCTTCGTGCCCGCTTACGACTTCTCGACGCAAAACTCGCAGGTCGATGGGGTGCGCGTGGAGGATGACTACCGCGCCTGGGCCGAAATTATGCACCGCCTCAACACCATGTTCGGCATCTGGCTTGACCTGACCGACCTGGAGCGCAAGGGCGCGGAGTCCGCGGCGGAGATGCGCGCGAAGTTGGAGAAGCTCGACCGCAAGATGCCGTCGCTCAAGGTCAAGGAGCACATGGCGCGCATCAGCGAGGAATTTGAAGAGAACGTCTTCATGCCGCTGGACGACATGTGGGAAGACGAGCTCGGGGATATTCTCGACGGAATAGACTCTAACTGAGATTTGCAGGATTCAAGGATTTCCTGGATTCGCGTCGGAATCCAGGAAATCCTTGAATCCTCAAAATCCCAGTTTAGGCGGCTGGATAATCTCCAGCGTGATGTCGTCCGGGTCGAGGAAGTAACAGGTGTAGCCGCCCTTATTGATGCCCGCTTCGATGGCGACCGGCTCGCTGCGGAAGCGGACGCCGAGCGCCTTCATCCGCTCGTACTCGGCCATCACGTCATCCACCTCAAGGGCCAGGTGCGCGGTCCCCGGGTTCTTGGTCCGCGTGTCGACCTTCTCCCCCACCGGCGCAACGTACTCCACCAATTCCAGCATATGTCCCGACCTGTGGATCGGCGCGCCGGCGATACGGAACTGCGCTACCTTCAGATGCGCGTCCGCGTACCCGACAAACCTGCGCGTGTACTCATTCGCCTGCTCCTGCCGGTGAACGAGTTCCAGGCCGAGGATGTCGCGGTAGAAGGCAATTGACCGCTCGATATCCGACACCGTGAAACTGAAATGCCAGACTTGAACTAACACGCTCACTCCCGCTTCTCGTATCGACGCAAGTCAGGCGACTTGCGCTACAACCCTGTCCACAAATACCCCTGCGAGCCCGGTATACCGCTCCGGCCGCAGCAGCGCGTCGATCTGCTCCGCCGACAGATGCGCCGTCACGCGGGCATCCTCCAGCAGTAGTTCCTTTAACGGCCGCCGCGTCTCAAACGCGCTCATGGCCGCCTCGTACACGATGTCGTGCGCCTCCTGCCGCCCCACAAACTCGCCCAGCGCCAGCATCACCGCCTCCGACAGAATCAGCCCGCGCAGCGCATCGACGTTCTCGCGCATCCGCTCGCGGTACACGATCAAGCCCGCGACAACGTCACGCGTCTGCGCCACGGCCGCGCCGGTCGCCACGGCAATTTCCGGCAGCGCCGACCACTCTGTATGCACCGCGGCCCAGTCGCGCTCATGCTCCGCGGTGGCGAGCGATTCCAGCAGGGCGGGCGCCAGCGAACGCGCCAGCCGGGAGAGCGCCATAATCCCCTCGCAGCCCATCGGGTTGCGCTTGTGCGGCATCGTGCTCGACCCCACCTTGCCGTGATGGTGCGGCTCCTCCAGCTCCATCACTTCGCTCTTCTGCAGCAAAATCACCTCGTGCGCGATCTTGCCCATTGTCCCCGCGACCATCGCCCACAGCATCCCCAGCTCCGAGAAACGATCTCGCGCGGCGTGCCAGCCGATGAGCGGAACGCTAAGCCCCAACTCGGCCATGAGCCTCTGCTGCACCCGCAGCGCCTTCCCCGCGTCTTCACCAATAGAAGCCAGCGTCGTCGATGCGCCGGCAAACTCTCCCACCAGGCAGCGCGGGCCGGCCTGCTCCAGCCGCTTGATGTGCCGCAGAACTTCATCCAGCCAGACCGCAACCTTGAAACCAAACGTGATCGGCGTCGCGTGCTGACCGTGCGTGCGACCGGCTTGCAGCGTGTCGCGCTCGCGCTGCGCCAACGCGGCAAGCTCCCGCGCAAGGTCGCGCAAGTCGCGCAGAATGATCTCGTGCGCGGCCTTTGCCTGAAGCATCAGCCCGGTGTCGGTCACGTCCTGCGTCGTCGCGCCCCAGTGAACGTAGCGGCCCGCCTCCCCGCCGCAAAGCGCGGCGAGTTGCCGGACGAGCGAGATGAGCGGATGCCCGGTGAAGTTCACCCCTTCGCGCAGCGCATCGAGGTCGATCAAATCGGCCCGCGCCACGCGCGTGATCTTAGCCGCGGCTTCCGGCGGCACGAGTCCTTCCGCGGCCTCGGCGCGCGCCAGCGCGGCCTCAAAGTCGAGCCACCTCTGTAGCTGGGCCGCGTCCGAAAAGACGGCGCGCAGTTCCTCCATGCCGAACAGGTCGCGCAGGAAGCGGTTGTCGATGACGTGCGCGTTCATGTCAGTCCGATTTCGCGCGCAACAGACCCGACAGGTGCGTCACTTTGTGACGGTCGAAACCTGTCGGGTCAAGGCGAGCGAGCGCCAGAAACAGGGTCGCGACATGCATGGCCTGGTCCAGCCCGCCGTTGAGCGCAAGCGCAACCACCTCCGGCAGCGGCTTGACGACCACTTCGAGGAACTCGGTGTCGTCCGGCCGGAGATCGCCGATGCGTTCCACGTCCTCGGCAAGGAAACTATGGACGCGGTTCGTGTGGCTGGCCGAGTTTGGCGAGAGGCTGGCGAGATAGGTCAGCGACCCTCCGCCATACCCCGTCTCCTCCTCAAGCTCCCGGCGCATCGCCGCTTCAAGCGACTCCTCCTCCGGCTCCACCGCGCCACCGGGCAACTCCAGCGTGACTTTCTTCGGGCCGGGGCGGAACTGCCGGACGAGCAGCACTTGCCCGTCCTTCGTGAGCGCAAGCGCGTTGACCCAATCGGGATAGTCAAGCACGCGGTACGGCCCCTGCTCGCGGCCGTCCGGCAGGCGGTACCATTCTCCACGGAGCGCCATGCGGTCGGGGCGGTGGATGTCCTCTGAGCGGAGGAAATTATGGTCAAGTGCTGGCATCAGGTTAGCTTCCTCCCGGATACTCCGCGCGCCAGTCTTCCCCGGTGTCCGGCGCGTCGACGGGCGTCTCAAGCCCGGTGCGAGGGTAGTGATACGCGCGCGTCTGCGCCTCGTCCTTATAGATATACCAGGTGCACGGCGCGGCAGAGTCCATCACGTGATCGAGCGGGCGAAGTGGACGCCCGCGCTTCCGCCCCGGCAGCCACTCCATCGCAATCGCGCAGTGGCTACAATACCAGTGGATGTCCGTCTTCTGCCACGTCCACAGGTGCGTCTCGTGGTTGACCCCTTCCGGCGCGATCGGGTGCGGCCCGCGGCCGGTTTCAGGATCGCCGCGGCGCAGCACCCCGCCCGACCCGCACAGTGTCATTTCCATGACCAGCCGGTCCCCCTCATCGCGCACCAGCACATCCCCGCGCCGCCGCTCGCCGGAGAAATGCCCGCCGCGCATCCCTTCGACCGTAAGCGCCAGCTTCTCGTGCGGCGTCATTTTGTCCCAGTTCGCGTACCGGTCGCCCCAGATGCTCTGGTGCGTCTGCAGGATGGAGTCCAGCACGGCCTCCTCGCCCCACGCCTGCGCGACGTAAGTCAGTAAGTCTTGTATCCACGCGACGAGCATATCATGCGGGTTCTTGACCTCCAGCCGCATCTTCTCCAGATAATACACCGCGCAGTCAGCGTTGTGTTCCGCGATGCTGCGCAAGCACTGCTCGCGCGGCGCAACACCAATTGGATAGGTTTCCAGCATGCGCGCAATGCCCGCTGACGCAGCCCGCGCCGCCGCATCCTCTGCACCCGCACGGTCGATGATGTAGCGCAGGATGTCCTTGATCCATGTGGTCAGGATGCCGTGCATGATGCTCATCTCATCGTGGTAATACGCGACAAGCGCGGCAGCCTCGTCCCACCGTCCCTCAGTGATCGCCTGCTCGGCCGGGGTTTGCGTCGAGACGCCCAGCGTGTTCAGATCGTCCAACCGTATGACGCGGCCAAGGACAGAACTGTGTTCAATTCGTAGCACAAGCACTCCTTTAGACGGAGGAGATGTGGCGCGGCCATCTCGAATAAGCGAATGCGAGCGCAAGGATGCCGGATGAGCAGGAACCGTTTGTAGCGGCATTCGCTTATTCGACTCCATTCGCTTATTCGAGATGGCCGCGTAACCCGCCAGCCCAGACCCGCATCCTTATCCTGTTTCCTCTCGCACCAGCCGCGCGGCCTCGACCATCGCGCGCATCTTCAGCAGCGACAGATTGCGCGGCGTCTGCGAGAAGCCGCAGTCGGGCGCGACCCACAATTTATCGGCAGCGCAATAGCGCAGGCACGCCCGAATGCGATCCGCGACAACCTCCACCGGCTCCAGGCTGCGCCCCTTCACATCAATCACGCCCGCGCACAGGATTTTGTCGCCGCCGTGCTTCTCCCACAGCTCGACTTCATACATGTTCCGGTTGGCGAACTCGATGTGGATCACATCGACGTTGAGGTCTTTGAAGGCGGGCGCGAACGCGGCAAAGGAGCGGTGTGATGTGGCCGGCCGGCCGCGAAAATTGCCGAAGCACAGATGGAAGCCGATCGTCGCCTCCACCCCCTCCACACACGCGTTAAAAATCTCGACCATCTCCTCCGGCCCGCCGTCCGCGATCCAGTACGCCGGTTCGTCAAACTGAATGTGCTTACACCCCGCCGCGACGACGTCCTTCAACTCCTTGTTGATGTAGGGCACGAGCGCCCACGCAACCTCGCTCTTGCTCTTGTAGACCTTGCCCGGATTGATGCGGAACGCCTGCGTCAGCGGGCTTTGGATCGGCGAGATGAGCGGCTTGTTGGTGAGCGTCCGCGCGTGGCGGAACTCCTCCGCATGGCCGTACCCTTCCGGCACGGTGAGCGGCTCCACCGCGAGAAACGCGTCGAGCTGGTCCGGCCCCGGATAGCCCAGCTTGCGCGCGTACTCGATCGGCTGCAAACCCTTCACCTTGCCGTGGAAATGCCAGGTGAAGTCCGCGCGCTGCAACTCGCCGTCCGAGATGATGTCGACGCCCGCTTCTTCCATTTCGAGCACGGCCAGACGCACCGCGTCTTTCAGCGCCTCGTCGATGTCATACGGCCCCATCTTGCCCGCCGCAACCGCGTCACGGACAACCCACATCCAGCCCGGCACGCCGGCCGAGCCGATGACTTGTGTGGGGATCAGGGGGAGTTCGCCGGTTTTGTATGTGAGCATGCGCACTACCTTTCAGAAAAAGGAACGAGGCGCCGGGTTGGGGCGCCTCGTCGGTGAGAGCGGCGAATTAGCAGACGTCGCACTCAAGCGTTTCTGTACGCGGCCGGGCCGCGCCGGGATGCTCCGGCCGCGAGGAGTGGCGCTCGGCCAGTTTCCACTCGCCGCTAACGTCGACCCAGATGTCGGTGAGCATCATCACGCCGGAGCGATCCTCGCCGTGCAGCGTGGCAACCTGCCGCCACAGCATGACCGCGACCGCGACGCAGTCGTAGATGCGGACGTGAATGTGTTCGACGGAGGCCTCGCTGATCTGGTAATCATCGAGCGCAGCGAGCCACGCGTTGCGGCCCACAACCTGGAGCGGCAAATTCTGGACCGCGATGACGAGCGCGTAGCCGTCGGCCATCATATCCTGGAGCGCGGCAATGTCCTTCCGCTGGAACGCGGCGGCCCACTGGCGTTCAAGGTTCGAGATCGTCGCTTCGAGAGGGAGCTCTTGATGGGGTGCGTTCATGGGTGGTGTACCTCCTTTGTCGAAGGAGAAGAATAGCCGCAAAGGACAAAAGACACAAGGCAGGTCACAGGATTACAGGATTCTTCAGGATTGACAGGACGACCTGTATGAAAGCGATTCCAATCCTGGAAATCCGGAAAATCCTGCAATCCTGTTACAACCGTCAATCCATCTCGTACCCGCCGTCCACGTTCAGCGCCTGCCCGGTGATGTAATCTGCATCCTGTGAGCAGAAGAATGCCACCGCGCCCGCAATGTCCTCCGCGGTCGCGGCGCGTTTGAGCGGCACGGTGTTGATAAACGCGTTCATCGCCTCGCCCGGCTTCGCGCCGAACAGCTTGCCGCGCTCCTGGTCGATCTGTGTCCACATCGGTGTGGGCACAATGCCAGGACACACCGCGTTCACGTTGATGCGGTACGGCGCCAGCGCCAACGCAGCCGATTGCGTCAGGCTGATGATGCCTGCCTTCGACGCGGCGTAGTGCGTCTGCAAGGGACGCCCGCGGCGTCCCGCAACGGATGACAGGTTGACGATCTTCCCGTAGCTCCCTGCGAGCTCCGCTGCCGGCGCGTCCGTCGCCGCTTCTTTCTTCGTCAGAAAAATGTCCGCAGGCGCAGCGGCGCTCCGCAGCACCTCCGGCGCCTGGGCGATTATCTGGCGCGCGACCGCCTGCGTCAGGAAGAATGCGCCGCGCAGGTTCACGTCCAGCACGCGATCCCAGTCCTCCGGCGAAAGCTCCATCATCGGCTTCGTCTGGACAACGCCCGCGTTGTTCACGAGGATGTCGACATGCCCGAACCGCGCGGCCAGCGCAGACACCATCGCGCCGGTCGCATGGGGGTCAGAGATGTCAACGCGATACGATACAGCCTTGCAGCCCGCCGCCTCGATTTCCGCCGCAGCCGCCGCGCCCGTCTCTGCGCTGTACTCCGCGATTACCACGGTCGCGCCCTCGCTCGCCAGCCGCGCCGCGATCCCCTTCCCGATCCCCTGCCCGGCCCCGGTCACAATCGCGACTTTGCCCTGAAAACGGTTCATGCGCTTGCTCCTAATCCCGGCACGGAATCGCCTCGCATTCGCCCAGATTCACCGTGCGGTTTTCCCTCGCCGACAGGTAACACGCCTCCACCACGCGCAACGTCTGGAGGTTGTCGTAGCCGTCGGTTTCGGGCACGCCGTCCTCCTGGATCGCCTGCATCAGCGAGGCGGTCGGGCCGATGAAGCTGTCGGGGATCCACTTCCCTTCGAGCTTGGCCTCAAACCGCTTGTCGGGGTAGTGGCGCTTGCTGCTCCATTCCAGCGTATCCGGCCGGCCATGCGGGTAGTTATACATTGCGCCGAGCGTGCCGGTGATGACGCCTTCCGTGCCGATGAAGCGGAATACCGCAAAATAGTCGTCGCTCAGGTTGTAATGGTTGTCCGCCACCATCGCCTGCATGTCGTCCGCGTAGTCGAGAATCGTGATCGTCTTGGTCTCGCCCCTCACGATGCCCTGCAGCGGATAGCGCGTGTGCCGCGAGGTGATCCATTCCGGGTCGCCGAAGAGCGAGCGGATCGCGTCGATGTAGTGGATGGAGTGATAGAGGATTTCCAGCCGCTCCTGCGCGGCGAGCCACGGCCACATATCCCACGGCGTGTTGACGCTCACCTGGATCGACGCGTCGGTCGGCCGGCCGATCCACCCCTTGCGGATGAGAGTGCGCGCGGCGCGCAGCCCCTGCCCCCAGCGGAGTTGCTGGTTCACCGCCAGCTTGACGCCCTTCGCGCGCGCCTGGTAGACGATCTCCGCGGCCTGCGAGAGCTTGTCCGCGAGCGGCTTCTGGCACAGCAGGTGCTTGCCCGCATCGATGGCCTGCAACGCAATGTCCATCTGCGCCCACGGCGGAACTGAAATCTCGCATATCTCGACTTGCGGATCGTCGAGCGCCTCTTCCAGCGTGCGATAGATGCGCGGGATGTTGAACTCGGTCGCGGTTTTCTCGGCCGCTTCAGGCCGCACGTCGTAGCAGCCCACCACGTTCAGCCCGTGCTTGCGGTACGTTGGCAGCGCGGCATAGTTGACGATACCGCCGCACCCGATGATGGCGATGCCGTAGTCAGTCTTCGGCGGCAGATGCGGCTGGTAGTCCAGATCGAGCAGATCATCCGGCATGACTCACCTCTCAGGCGACGATTTCCCGAACCGCTTTCAGGATATGCGACGGCCCCGGCAAAACCACATCCTCCAGTGGCTTCGACGCAGGGATCGGCACGCGCGCCGCACCGACGCGCATGATCGGCGCATCGAGGTAGTCGAACGCGTGCTCCTGGACCAGCGACGCCAGCTCCGCGCCAAAGCCGACCGAGCGGTGCGCTTCGTGCGCGACGATCAGCCGGCTCGTCTTCTTGACCGACTTGATGACGCAGTCGAGGTCGAGCGGATAGATCGTACGCAGGTCGATGACCTCAACCGAAATGCCTTCTTTCGCCGCTTCCTCAGCTGCCTCCAAAGCATGTAACGCGGTGCGCGAGTAGCTGACGAGCGTAACGTTCTTCCCCGCGCGCGTCACGTTGGCTGCGCCAAACGGAACCGTGTATTCCCCCTCCGGCACCGGCCCCTTCGTGTTGTACAGCAGCTTGTGCTCGATGAAGATGACCGGGTTGTCCTGGCGGAGCGCGGTCTTGAGCAACCCCTTCGCGTCCGCAGGCGCGCTCGGGAGGACGACCTGCAGGCCGGGGGTGTGCGCGAAGACAGCTTCGAGGCTCTGCGAATGCTGCGCGCCGTTGCCGCGTCCGCCGCCCTGCTGGGTGCGGATGACAAGGGGCATCTTGACCCGGCCCCCGGTCATGTAGCGCATCTTCGCCGCCTGGTTGATGATCTGGTCGGACGCGACCCACATGAAATCCATGAACATCAGCTCGGCCACCGGACGCTTGCCGGTCATCGCCAGCCCGACCCCCGCGCCGATAAATGCCGCCTCGCTGATCGGGGTCTCGCGCACGCGCTCCGGCCCGAACTTCGCCAGCAGCCCCTCAGTGACCTTGAACACGCCGCCATATACGCCGATGTCCTCGCCGAGCAGGATGATCGACTCGTCGCGCGTCATCTCCTCGGTCAGCGCCTCGCGCAGCGCCTGGCTGTACGTTATCTCGCGCATAATCGCCTTTCGTATGTACGCGAAACCCGACGGTCTTCGAGACTCGTCGGGTTTGTCTGCCAAATTCAGATTTCCAGCCGGTAGAACGAAATGGCCGTCTTGCTCAGCGCCTGTTCCTGAACGTCCGCCGGATGATACGACAGCGCCTCGCGATATGCGCTCCACGCCTTGACAAACCCGCCGGCCAGCACCGACACCGGCCAGTCGCCGCCGCACATGCACCGTTCCGGGCCGAACACTTCGAGGACGAAGTCGACGTAGGGGCGGATATGCTCGGCGGTCCACGTGTCCCACATGCCGCTGGCCGTGCCGAGGCCGCTGATCTTCGCGTACACGTTCGGATTCTGCGCCGCGATTCTCATGTCTTCGCCCCACTGACCGAACTCGCCCGACTTGATCGGCGGCTGGCCGAGGTGGTCGATGACCATGCGCAGAGCAGGGACCTTTTCCCCGACGACCGGCACGCATTCAAGGTGCTCGTGGTTCACCGCGACCACGTCGAACGCGAGGTCGTTGCCGGCCAGCAGCTTCAGCCCTTCGATCACGCGCTCCTGCAGCAGCCACTTCGGGTCAGCCTCGTTATGAATCAGGTGGCGCATGCCGACGAACAGCGGATTGCGCTTGAACCGTTCGATGGCCCGCGCCGCCACATCGGGAAACAGGAGCGGCGCCCAGCCGGATACGCCCGCCACCCACGGATACAGCGCGGCCTGCTCGAACATGTACTCCGTGTCCGCATAGCTGTTCGCCGACTGAACCAGCACAGTGCGCATCACCCCCGCGGGCGCAAGCTGCGGCTCCAGATCGGCGGGCACAAACGTGCGCGCAATCGGCCCAAACTCCGGCACAAGCCACGGATAGGCGACGCGGTCAAGGTCCCACAGGTGTTGGTGCGTGTCGATTATCATGCGTCCTCCAGTGGAAACGTGGCGCTGAAGCGCCCACTACGAACCGTTTGTAGTGCGCGCTTCAGCGCGCCGTCCCTCATGCCCACACGTCTTCAAACGCTTCGCCCGGCTCCGGCCACGGGCTTTCCTCTGCGAAGCGCGATATTTCGACCATTTCGTCCTGAACCGACTGGATCGTTGCGTCGATTTGCGCCTGCGGGACGCCGAACTCCGCGACGAGGCGTTTGGGGAATGTGGTGATGGGATCTTTCGCGCGCCACTGCGCAACTTCTTCCTTTGTCCGGTATGGCTCGGAGTCGCCTACCATGTGTCCTACCAGGCGATACGTCATCGCCTCGATGAACTGCGGCCCCTCCCCGCGGCGCGCCTTCTCCACCACATGGCGCGTCACGTCAAGCATGGCAAGCGGATCGTAGCCGTCCGCCACCACGCCAGGGATGCCGAAGCCCGCCGCGCGGTCGAGCAGGCGGTCGTGCGCGACCATGTTCCTGATGGGCGTCATTTCGGAATACAGGTTGTTCTCGCAGACGAGCACCAGCGGGAGTTTCCACGCCGCGGCCAGGTTGAATGCCTCCAAGAGCGCGCCCTGGTTGAGCGCGCCATCGCCAAAGACGGCCATCGCCACCTGCCCGGTCTTATCGAGCTGCGCGCGCAGCGCTGCGCCGGCAGCGATGGGCACGCCCGCGCCCACAATCGCGTTCTCGCCAAGCAGGCCGACCGCCGGGTCCGTGAAGTGCATGGAGGAACCTTTGCCCTTGCTGCACCCGGTGCGCTTGCCGAGCAACTCCGCCATCGCCTCTTTCGGGTCCAGCCCTTTTGCAAGCGAGTGCGCGTGGCCGCGGTAGGTGCACAGCATATAGTCGTCCGGCCGCAGGGCGAAGATCGCGCCGACCGCGGTCGCTTCTTGCCCGATGCCGGGATGAAAAGAGCCGCGAATCTGGCCGTTGAGGAAATACTGCGTCGCGCGCTCCTCGAAGCGGCGAATGAGCAGCATGGTGCGGTAAATCCGAAGGAGTTCGCTGGGTTCGGGCGTCACCGGGCATGCTCCTATTAAATCCGAGAAGGCGCGCAGCGTCGACGGGGCGCACGGGAAGGCGGCGTCTCAGAGGAGAGACGAGAACATTATAGCGCGCGTTACGCGTAACTGTGTAGTTGAGGTCACAAAAACGGTTTTGTGGTAGACTGAGACCCGACGGGTGCGCCACTTCGTGGCGGTGGAAACCCGTCGGGTCATTGTTTCCGAATGGAGTGTATCAGTGCCCGAACATCTCCCCGTCTACGTCGGCGACAACGCGCTCGCGCGCCTCGTCGCGTTCTGCCAGCAGAACGACTTCCGCCGCCTCGCGCTTATCGCGGACCCAAACACCTATGCCGCGCTTGGTGAACAAGCGGAACAGACTCTCGACAGCGCGGGCTTCACCGTGCGCGCGATTATCCTGCAAGGCGACGACATCGGCGCAGACGCGGCCTCCGTCTACCAGGTTCTCCTCGCGCTCGACAACGAACCCTACACCTTCATTTCCGCCGGCTCCGGCACCGTGACCGACGTCGCGCGCTTCGTCAGCCACCGCTCCAACACCGGCTTCATCGCCCTGCCCACCGCGGCTTCGGTCGACGGGTATACCTCGATCGGCGCGCCCATGATCGTCGACGGCGCAAAGGTGACGGTGAACGCGCACGGGCCGCTCGCCGTCTTTGCGGACCTCCCCACTCTCTGCGCGGCCCCGCGCGCGCTCACCGCAGCCGGCTTTGGCGACCTGATCGCCAAGCTCACCTCCGTGTCAGACTGGGAGATCGGCCACCTCGTCTGGGATGAGCCGTTCGATGCCGAGATTGCGCGGCGCGCGCGGCAGGCCGTGTGGGACTGCGTGGACAGGCTTGATGCGCTCGCCGCGCGGGAGTGCGAGGGGGTTGAAGCGCTGTTCAACGGCCTCATCGAATCCGGCTTCTGCATGCTCGACTTCGGCGAGACGCGCCCTGCGTCCGGTTACGAGCACCACATCTCGCACTTTTGGGAAATGCTGTTGCTGCGCGAGGGGCGGCATTCCGTATTCCACGGCGCAAAGGTCGGCGTGGGCGTGCTGGCGAGCGCGGGCGTCTACGACAGGTTGCGCGAGTTGTCGCCCGACGAAGCGCGCGAGCGCGCGGAGCGAGCGCGGCTGCCCGACCGCGCGGCGGACGAAGCGGCCATCCGCGCCGCCTACGGGAAGCTGGCCGATGCGGTAATCAAGGCGCAGGAACCGATCCTCGGCATGGCGCAGGCGGAGTTCGACGCGATCAAGGCGCGCATCGTCGAGCGTTGGGCTGACATCGAGGCAGCTATCGCGAAAGTGCCGCGCGAGGCGGAGATTCGCGGCTGGTTGCAACGACTCGGCGGCGCTACGACACCAGCCGATGTCACCCTTTCGCAGGAAGAGTACGAGCAGGGGCTGGATGTCGCTCACTTTTACCGAGCGCGGTTCACCGGCAAGAAGCTGGCGCGCGTTCTCGGCTTGTGATCTTCCTCCGCAAACTTGCGTTTGCTTTCGCTTCGCAGTAGAATGAAACAGCCTTCGTTCTTACTGCTGGATTTGTAACGCCATGTCATCCAACAGCCGGCTTCTCCGTAACGTGCCGCTCCACGCTGACCGCTGGTATGCGGGCTATATCTTTGACCTCGACGGGACCACGTACCTGGGCGACAAACTGCTGCCCACCGTGGCCGACACCATTGCCGCGCTCAAGGCGCGCGGCGCGCGCGTCGCTTTCCTCTCCAACAACCCGACCCACACGCGCCGCGCCTACGTCGACCGTCTTAACAGCATGGGGCTCGCCGTCACCGAGCGCGACGTCATCCATTCCAGCCTCGTCATGGTGCGCTTCCTCCAGAAGCGGCTGCCGGGCGCGCGCCTTTTCGTGGCGGGCGAGGAGCCGCTCAAAACGGAACTGGCCGAAGCGGGCTTCGATGTCGTAGATTCGCCTCACGTCGACGCCGTCATCGCCAGCTTTGACCGCACATTCGTCTACGACAAGCTGCAAACCGCATTCGACGCAATCCGCAACGGCGCGCGCTTTTTCGCCACCAACGGCGACCGCTACTGCCCCACGCCGGGCGGTGGGCAGCCCGACGCCGCGTCCATTATCGCCGCCATCGAAGCCTGCACGGCGACAAAGTGCGAGGCAATTGTCGGCAAGCCGTCGCAACACACCATCGACGCCATTCTCGGCGAGCTGGACCTGCCAGCATCCCACTGCATCATGACCGGCGACCGCCTCGAAACCGATGTTCAAATGGGGCTGAACGCGGGCATGGCCGCCGCGCTCGCGCTGACCGGCGCGACACCGGAAAGCGCGCTCGCGTCTTCCGCCATCCGCCCGACGTATGCGTTGAGACAGTTGGCGGATTTACTGCCGAAATGAATTAACAGGCCAGGGATTTGGCCGGGGAAAGGCGAAAGCCGGGGAAACTGCGAAAATCAGGAGTGAACTCCATGACCGACAAACTCACCACCTACCGCGAGGGCCACGCG
>CAZPTI010000124.1:0-13915 GCA_964588925.1 uncultured Anaerolineales bacterium
GATGTAGAACATCTCGCGCTCGTTCGAGTAGGGGTTGACCTGCTGCGAGTACTCGTCGGCTGAGGAGTAGTAGCCCGCGACGTTCTCGCCCATGTTCCGGGCGTGGAGGACGTGCAGGCGGGGATCGCTGTCGACGCCGGGATTCCACTCGCTGCCGAAGAACTCGCGGTTCGTCGGATAGGTCTTCTCGGTGAAGCGGTTGGCGGATGCCTCCAGGTCGGCCTGGTTCATCCGCACGCCCTCCTGCACCCACATCGCCACCACATCGGTCATGTAGCGCAGTTCGGCGGTAATTTCGCTGTGCTCCAGCGTATCGGTGTTGGACACCCAGAACTGGCGCCTGTCGCCGACCTTGTAGACCGGCGCGGTGTTTGTCACCACTTCGGGAATGTCGCCCGTGTTCGACTCAAGCTGCATGGCGAGGAGGCGCCGGTCCGCGGGGGGCATCTCGCTGGCCTCCAGCATGGCGAGCTCGTCCCCATCCTGCTGGCTTAGCCCGCCTGTCCCGCCCGGAGTGGCGGGCGCGGCCGTGGCGTCTGCCGGCGTTGCGGCGGGCGGCGCGTCGGTCGGGGGAACGGCGGGCGTTGACTCGGCGGCCGGCGTTGCGGTCGGCCGCGCCACCTGCGCGGGGGTGGCGATGCGGGTGACAACCCGCGTGATCATGATGTCCGGCTGATCGCTCGAGGTGCGCGTTGACACATTGAGCAGCACCGCGCCAACGCCACCCATCAGGGCGCACCAGCAGCAGATAACGATGGCCGCGACGACCAGGACAATCAACAAAGTTCGGTTTTGGCTCTGCATCAGATCGCCTTTCGCAACAATACTCGGGACACGGGAAGCTTAGCACATAAGCTCGCTGCGCACAACGCCGCGACGCTCAGGGCGGCCGGCGCTCAATCGTAACATTTTGCGATGATCCGTCACATTTTTCGATTTTGGCGGCCTGATTCGATTTTGTTACGGTTGACGAGCGGAACATTTTGCGCTGTTCCGCGACGTTTTCGGTTTTTGACCGTCTGTTTCGGTTGTGTTCCGGTCGATAGATTGTCACGACTGGAACACAACGCACGCATTTGCGCGAATTCGCGCAACGATTTAGCTTCTCGCACCGGATGGCGATTTATTTGCGCTAAACACCAAAGCAGTCTGATAAGGCGCAAAAAAGGAACTTCTGTTCTGATTGTAACATGGATGTCAAGCGGTTTTTGGGCGCGATCAGGGCCAGCATGACGCGCCGGGCGGGAGCGCACCTCCCGCGTTGCTGTGGACGCCCTCGCGGGTCATATCCAGGTACAGATAACCGGCGGGCAGATAGAAGAAGGTGTACGCGCGGAAGCAGACGCGCATGCCCTCCTGCCCGTCGTAGCGCGGGCGCACGTCCTCCAGCGCCACGCGCATCACGGGGGCCTGCGATTCGCCGTCGTACATATATATCTCACGCTGCGCGTTAATGGCGATGCGCTGCGGATCGCCGCGGGGCTGGGCCTGGGGCGGCGGCAGGAAGAGCGGGGACAGGGCCAGCGGCGCGACGATCAGGACGAGGCCGAGCGCGAGTTGCGCGAGGAGCGAGTTACGCCGCAGCTCACCGGCCCGCACCAGGACGGTTCGCACCACCGCAGCCCACGCAAGCGCAAGGGCGAGGTAGGCCAGGCTGTTGAGCGCAAAGCCTACGGGCGCGCGCTGCTGGCGTTCGCCCTCGATCCGCAGCACAGCAATCGGCGCGCCTGCGTGACCGGGGCAGATCGCATCGCATCCGGCGCGGTACGGCTCCACGCGAAAGACCTGCCCGGACCAGTAGCTCAGCGCGGGGGCGAGGATCAGGCAGAGCGCCAGAACGACGGGCCAGCGAAACGTCTGCTGGCGCCACCAGACGACGAGCAGCGCGACGATGATCAACAACCCCACGCCCGCGGGAATGGCGGGCCAGCCGTCCAACACGATCAAGGCAAACACCCCAGCACCGGCTCATCCCTGGCCGGGAAGTAGGTGCGCGAGTCAAGGCCGTGCGCCCAGATGGTCGGATAGGTGCGCACGCCGTCAACCGCGGTCCAGAGGTAAATGCGGTCGACGCCGTTGCGCGCGCGGTCGACGGGCACGTCGTTGAACTCCCACACCGGATATGCAGTCACGCCGGACTGCCGCCGGGTCACGACCGGCTCAAGGTCCAGCAGCCGGGACACTTCGGAGTTCCATGCGCCGATCAAGCGGACATCGCCGCCCGGCGGACGCCAGTTGAGCGGCACGGAGAGCCGGGTGCCGCGCTTGAAGAGCGTCACGGCGACGTTGACGAGGGGGGCGTCCTTCACATCGCGGGCGTTCCCGGCTTCGTCGTGCGGCCAGACGATCTGGATGCGCGCGTCAACTTCGTCGATCGCGCCGGTCGCGATGCCGCTCGGAACAAGCTGTTCGGGGAAGAAGGTGCGCGCATCCGCTGCGTGCGCCCAGACGCTTGTCGCGGTGTCCACGCCATCCACTTTGACCAGGAAGTAGACCTTCGCGCCCGCGTCGCGGGCAGGGGAAACGTCCACGTCGTTCGCGTCCCAGTAGGGGAACGGCTGCCCGTCCACGGTGCGCTGCTCGGCGACCTCTATCCGTTCGGCAGGCTCGGTGTTCTCCGCGCGCCACAACTCGACAGAGGGCCGCCACCCGCATGAAGGGGGCTCCAGGCTGCGGGGGAGGAAGAGACGCAAGCCGACGTTGGCGAGGGTCGCGTCACTGAGCGGCGCGAAGTTGTGCGGCCAGACGACTTCGATGCGCGCATCGACGCCGGAGCGCGCGGCATCGGGAGCGGGCGAGCTGGTGGGGCCGGGCGGCGTGGGGGTTCCACCGGCGGCAGGCTGCTCCACCCCCAGCAGCCACAGGCCGGCCGTCGCCGTGCCGAGGAGCCAGCCGCCCTCAGCGCCGTAGTTGGGGGCCAACGCAAGACCCAGGTTGTCGCCCGCGCCGCGGCCTGCGTTCTGCCAGTTGGCGCCGCCGTCGCCGCTGGCATAGATGCCGCCGCCGTCGCGTGTCGCCCACAGCAGGCCGGGCGACTGCGGGTCCCAGGCGAATGCGAGGATATTACTGGCGGGAGGCAGCCCCCTCTGCGCGGGCTGCCAGTCCTGCGTCGCGGCGTGCCAGCGCATCACACCGACGTTCTCGACGCCCGCGAACAGTTGAAGGCCCCTGCCCGTGGCGGTTTCCGGCGCAGCCCTCAGCCAGCGCACGCTTTGATTGTCCAGCCCGAAGCGCTGCATTGTTCGCCCGCCGTCGCGACTCTCGAATACGCCGTCACTCATGCCGTACCAGACATGGTTTGCGTCTGCGGGATCGACTGCGACGCCGGTTGCCGTCGCGGGGCCGTCCGTGCGCGGCGGCAACTCTATCCACGTTTCGCCGCCGTCGTCGCTGCGCAGCCTGGGCGCGCCGTCAACGTAGATACGCTGCGGATCGGACGGCGCAATCGCAATGGCGCTGCGGCCAACGTAGAGCGACATCTCATGTTTCTGCCAGGTTACGCCGCCGTCCTTGCTCATCGCCGCATACCTTGCGCCGGCAATGTAGAGGCGATCCGGGTCGCGCGGATCAACGGCCCACGCGGTCGCGTCGGTCCATGCGCCGCCCGGCCCGGCCGGAAGCCAGGATGCGCCGCCGTCGCGGCTGACCAGCATGAGGCTGGCCTGTGTCGCGCCGACTGCGCGAACGAACGCAATGATTTGTTCGGGGCGGTTGGGATGGGTGAGCAGGCCGAGCACCGCGCTGTTCGGCGGCAATCCCGCGCCCGTCTCGCGCCAGAGCGCGCCGCGATCTCCGCTGGCGAAGAGGCCGTAGGCCGTCGCGGCGAGCAGCGAACTCCCGTTGGGCAACCGGAGAACCTGATAGACATAGCCGGTGTCAAGCGCGCCCTCCAGCGCCTGCCATGTGTCGCCCCCGTCCGCGCTGCGGTAGACGCCGCGGTCGGTGGTCATCAGGAAGACGCCGTTGCCCGCAGCCAGGAGCGACCCGGCGACTGTTTTCCCATCAGGCAGGCCGCGGGGTGAAACCGTTGACCAGGTGTCGCCGCTGTCTTGCGAGCGTTCGAGGCTCAGGCCGCTGTCGGAAACGCGAACGAGCAAGGCAACGGTCGGTTGATCGGGCTGAAACGCAAGCTGCGCGGGCACGGTGGCTACGGGAGGATCCCCCTTCGCGACCCAGGTTTGCCCGCCATCGCCAGAGAGCAGCAGGTCGCTGAAGTCGGTGGTCAGGAACAGGCGCGGGTCGGTGGGGTGCGCGGTAATCCGGGCGGCGGTGCTGGTGGAAGGGACACCCGACAAATTAAGAGGAACGGCGGCCCAAACGCCATCGGCGCTGCGGCGATACAGCGAGTTCTCAGCCTCGAAGCTCCGCTCCCTGACCGCGCTCGCCAGCAGCCAGAGGTCGCCGTCTGCGCTCTGCGCCAGGCTGCGCACTCGCAGATGGCCCAGGTTTAACTGAACCTGCCGCCACGTGGCGCCCGCGTCCGCGCTTGACCATAGCTCGCCCCCGTACGGGCTAACGCGGCGCTGGAGGCCCAGCCAGAGCGCGTCATCCCGGTCGACAAACAGCGCCGCGATCTCCCCCGGCGGCAGGTCGTTGGTGAGGGGGGTCCACCTTTGCCCGCCATCGACGCTCTTGTACAGCGCATCGGCGCGGGTCGGCGCGCCGAGATCCCGCGTCTGCGTCTCGTCGCCGTTGCGGTTCACCTCGGCCACGCTCACCGCGTACACCGTCTTGCCGTCGGATGCGGCGGCGAGCCGCGTCACGCGTCCGCCCGGCCCGCCGAGCGCCTGCCAGCGCGTCGGGCCGTCCTGCGCGGACGCAGGCGGCGCGAGTAACGACAGGGCTAACAGGCAGATGAGGAGGCGCAGAGGCGCAGATAGGCGGGCCATTTGATCTCCGTGCCGGGAGGGCGGATGCGTCGGGTGCGGCATGGTGAGCAGATTCGATGGAGATTATAGCGCATTTTACGCGAAGAAACCAGGCTTCCTTAAGAAACCTGGCCTCTTCGTTAGCAAGCTTTACTTACTGGATGCCATAGATGACCTGAATCTGGGTCGAGAATGTGACCTCGCCCGGCTCGGCTGGCGTGCCACCGCCCATGCCCATCGCCGCGCGCTCCGCGTTAGCGAACATGGGAACCGGCGAGCTGCCGACGACCTCGCTGATCGCCATCACGGAGCCGACCTTGACGCCGGTCAGGCTGGCAAGGGATTCGGCGCGGGCCTTTGCGTCGGCGACGGCCTTTTCGCGGGCCTGCGCTTCAAGCGCATCGGTGTCGTCGAGGCCGAACGAGATGCCCCAGACGTTGTTGGCGCCGGCCTTGACCGCGGTGTCGATCACGTCGCTGACCTTCGTCAGGTCGCGGATCGTCACCTGGACCATATTGCTGACGCGGTAGAAACCAGCGGGCGGTTCGAACGCGCCGGGCGCACCCTGCGCGGCAGGCTTTGGCTCAGGCGAACCCTGGCGCTCAAAGTTGATCGAGAAGTTGCTGGTCTGGATGTCCTTTTCGGCAATGCCGAGCTTCTTGAGCGCGTCCAGGATGCTGGTCATGCGCGCCTGCGCGTCTTCCATTGCGGCATCCACTGTGGGGCCGAGGGCTTCCACACCGACCGTCGTGGTCGCCACGTCAGGCTTCACCTTCACTTCGCCGCGGCCGACCACGGTGATCGTGCGCGAAACGGGCTGGGCTGCGCCGGTCTGCGCGGCCGGGGCCGCCTGCGCAGGCAAGAGGCCGCCGATCAGCAGCGCGGCAACCAGCGCCACTACACCCAATACAACTACCAGACTCGTGCGTCGAACAGACATTTGGGAACCTCCTCTGAGTACCGGACCGTTGTGTCCGCCGGCCGGATCTATCGGCCGGGCACCCTCCTGACGGCAGCATGTTGAGGATGGTTCCAACACTTGCCACAGAGGCCGCAGAGGTCTCAGAGCACCTGAGCGGAGCCAAAGGACTCTGAGACCTTTGCGGCCTCTGTGGCAAAACGCTTTATGACTGTGTGAGGCCTAATTGAACTGCGGCACGCGGGTGTTGAACTCGTCGGGGCCGCGCTGGATTTCCCAGGGGTAGACGACAAAACGGTCGGTGACGGCCGCGTAGTAATCCGGGCCGGCCTCGCGAAAGAGGTTGCTGCCGGGTTTGTAGTGCAGGACGGCCGCTTCCGCGCGTCCGCCCGCGGCCACGACGCGGCCCTTGACCGTCGTGAGCGTGCGACCGTTCGCCCAGATGTCGTCGACGATGAGGATTTTCTTTTCGCGCAGCAGCCGGTCCTCGGGAAATTGCAGGAACGTCGGCCACGCAAGCCGCGCCTGCCCCGCCTCCGGGAACTGCACCGCGGCGGTGAGCACGTAGGACATCTCGAGCGCCTCGGCGATCATGCCGCCAGGGATAATGCCGCCGCGCGTGATCATGAGCAACGCATCGTACGGCCCGCGCAGTTGGGGCAGCAGATAGTCGACCAGTTTCTCGACCTCCTGCCAACTCAAAAACTCCGGCGCGCCGGGCATGGTCGGGGTGGGGTTGGTCATGACAGCTCCTTGAGGGCCTGGCGCAACTGCGCGCGTTGTTCGGGAGTCAGCTCGACCTGGGGCGGACGCACCGCGGTCTCGGACAGGCCGGCGACTTCGGCAAGCGCGGCCTTGGTGGCGGGTTGCAGCGGGAAGAGATCGAGGACGCGCCGCGCTGCGGAGAGACGCGCCTGCGCTTCGTCGATGCCCGCGCCGCTCCACGCGGCCTGTTGAGCCGCGGCCGCGCGGTCGGGGAAGACGTTGGCGCCCGCGGTGATCGACCCGGCGCCGCCCGCCGCGCACCCCTCCGCCACGCGGTGGTCGTTTCCGGCGAAATAGGCGAGCTGCGGATAGGCGTCGCGGAAGTGGTGAAGCTGCGAGGGGTCGCCGGTCGAGTCCTTCAGCCCGTAAACCACCTCGCCGTGGGTGCTCAGCAGCATATCGAGCAGCGCGTCGCTGATGGGCACGCCGGTCGTCTGGGGAATGTGGTAGAGCAGCGCGCGACCACCTGCGGGCACGGCCGCATCAAACAGGCGGCGGAACCACTCGGCCACGCCGGCATCCGCCGGCTTCTTAAAATAGAACGGCGGCATGACGAGCACGGCATCCGCGCCCAGGCTGAACGCATGCCGCGTGAGCGCAATGGCGTCGGTCAGGGCCGATGCGCCGGTCCCGACGACGACCGAGATGCCAAGCGGGCGCGCGGCAGCCAGCGCGGTCTCGGCGACGGCCATGCGCTCCGCCACGCTCAAGGACGCGGCCTCGCCGTTGGTGCCGCAGGGGATGATGCCCTGGCACCCGCGGCTATGCAGATAGGCGATGTAGCCGGGGATCCAGGCGAGATCGACTTCGCCGTCCGATGGGCGAAACGGCGTGACGATGGGGGCGAAAACCCCGCGAAGATCGGTCAACGGGCTCTCCTCGCGTTAGATGCGCTCAAGCACGACGCGCGCCGGCGCGCCGTCGCCGCCCTGATAGAGCAGGGGCAGGCAAATCAGCCGATAGGCTCCCGGCGCAACGCCGGCGAGCGCCAGGTTCTCGATAATCGCGACGTCCGCGCCCAGCAACGTGTGGTGCACCGGAAAGGTCTGCGTGCCGAAGGGGTCGATCGACGGCGCGTCGACGCCGAGCAGACGGATGTTGCGGCGGACCAGCCACTCCGCGGCGGATGAATGCAGGGAAACGAATGCGGGATCGAATTCGAGCCGGTCGGCCGCGTAACGCTGCTGCCATAACCGCGAATTGCGGGTCGCGATCAGCAGCCGCTCCGTCCCCGCGGGCACGCCGGCCGCCTCAAGATCGTCCGCGGTTACGATGTCGATGTCGGGCAGCGCGACGAGCCACGCCGGGCCGATCAACACGTCCGGCGTCATCCCGTCGACCGTGCCCCTGCCGCGCAAAAAATGCGCCGGGGCGTCGACGTGGGTGCCAACGTGACTGCTCAAGCGTAACTCGGAGACCGTCGAGACGCCATAGGAGCGGTTGATGACGACGGGCGTATCGCCGGGCCACACCGGCAGCGCGCTCGAAAAAGGTTGCGTAATATCAATGAAGCGGGAAGTCTGTGACATAGCGCCATTTTACCACGCAGGGGTATAATCCCGTAACATGAACCCCAAAACAGGCGCAAAAATCGCGTTATGGCGTCTGAGCGCGCCACTCTTTGCATTCGTCGGGCTGGCGGTGCTGGCCGCTGCGTGCTCGCCCGCGCCGGCGCGCATCCCGCCCGCGCCGACCGCTTCGGTTACGCGGCCCGCGCTCCAGCTCACCCCGGCCATCACTCCCACCGGGCCGATCACGCTCACCCTGTGGGAAGAGGACAACGACGCGGCCGACGTGCTGCTCGACGAGCTGGCCGCGGAGTTCATGCGCGACAATCCGGGCATCGTCATCACGCGCACGCACTTCACCTATGACGAGCTGCGCAACCAGTTCCGCGCGGAGTCGCTCTTCAACGGCGCGCCGCCCGACCTTGTGCGCTCACCGGGCGAGTTCACCGGGCCGTTCGGCGAGCTTAAGATCGTACAACCCGCGGATCAACTGTTCCCGCCGCAACTGTTCGACAGCTTTCTCCCCGGCGCGCTCGATGGCGCGCGGCTGAGGGGGCAGGTGTGGGGGGCGCCGGACAACTTCGGCGGGCACCTGATGCTGCTCTACAACAAGTCGCTGGTGAGCGAGGTTCCCGCGGACACAGATTCATGGATTGCGCAGCTTAAGACGCTGACCGACCCGGCGAACGGGCGCTATGGCCTCGTTTTCAATGAAACGGAGTCATACTGGCTGATCCCCTGGCTCAGCGGCTATGGCGGCTGGCCGTTGGACGCGCATGAGATGCCCGCGCTGGACACCGCGGAGATGGTCGAGGCGCTCTGGTTTCTGCACGACCTCAAGTTTCAGCACCGTGTGACGCCCGAAAAGATGGATTATGCGGGCGCGTTCGAGGCGTTCGGGCAGGGCGCGGCGGCTTATGCCATTGACGGCATGTGGAATCTTGACCGGTACAAGGGGCTGGGCGTGGACCTGGGTGTTGCGATGCTGCCGCGAGTGAGCAAGACGCAGCAATTGCCGGCGCCGATGGCGACGGGGCGGTACTGGTTTATCGCGAAACACGTGGCCGGCGCGAAGCTGGATGCGGCAAAGAAGTTCGTGACGTTTATGACCGCCGCGCCCGCGCAGCAGGACTGGCTTGCCAGGATGAAGCGGCTGCCCAGCAACGAGCAGGTGCTGGGCAGCAAGTTGATCACCGAGGATCCGATGATGAAGGCCGCGGCGGACCAGTTGCGCGTGGCGCGCGGCGTGCCCCCTGCGCTTGAAATGTCCTGCGCATGGCGCGGGATGGATGCGCAGTTCGGCAAGGTGATGAGCAACGAGGTCAATCCCGATGACGCGCCTGCGCTGATGCAGGCAGAAGCGGATGCCTGCGTCGCCGATATGACGCCTGACACGCCTGCCCCCACCGTGGCCGGAACTCCAACCCCTTGAACGTTTTACATGAAACCTTGAAACGATTTAACAATCCTTCTACAGTAATAGGTCATCATTGTTGACACTCTTTGTTCTCCGTGCTAGTATCGCAATGGCTGCATGCGCCCTGGCTCGACGCGGGTTGATCCTGCGCGTGATTCAGGACAGCGTTGCGCTTGCCCAAATGGGGGAGAATTGAGTCTGGTTAGCTGCGTTACGTTCTTTCCCGGCGAAATGACGTATGCTCCTGCGCATTGAGTCAGCTATCATCGGTATTGCTTGAGCACCCATAGAGAGGAAAAGGAGAAGAAACATGGCTCGAAGGTTCAATGTCCTGTTCGTCCTGCTGGTCCTGACCAGCCTCGTCCTCGCCGCCTGCGGCGGCGGTGGCGGCGCTGCCCCGACCCAGGCCCCGGCGCC
This sequence comes from uncultured Anaerolineales bacterium, assembly GCA_964588925.1. Lineage (GTDB taxonomy): Bacteria > Chloroflexota > Anaerolineae > CG2-30-64-16 > CG2-30-64-16 > JALOOB01. Next base: position 9,895 of record CAZPTI010000124.1, read on the forward strand.
GACGACTGCCCCGGCGACCGAGGCCCCGGCCGCGACGACTGCCCCGACTGAGGCCCCGGCCGCGACCGAAGCTCCGACTGAGGAGCCGACTGTTGCGGCTACTGAGGCTATGACCCCGACCGTTGCGGCCGATACGACCCCGACTGCGGAACCGACCGCAGTGCCGGCGAAGACCGGCGACGCGAACACGCTGGTCGTGTGGGCGGACAACACCCGCGCCCCGGCCATCCAGGCAATCGCCGCTGACTTCGAGAAGGAAAACGGCGTCAAGCTGATCATCAGCGAAATCGGCTTTGGCGACATTCGCGATAACGTGAAGCGCGCTGCCCCGGCCGGCGAAGGCCCGGACGTCTTCATCGGCGCCCATGACTGGGTTGGCGAGCTGTTTGAGAACGGCATTCTGGAACCCATTGACCTTGGCGACAAGGCGAAGGAATTTTGGCCGACCGCCCTTGAGCTGTTCCAGTACAATGGCGAGCAGGTGGGCATGCCCTACGCCACCGAGAACCTGGCCTTCTTCTACAACCCCGACATGGTCAAGGAAGTGCCTGCGACGTGGGATGATGTGAAGACCGTGGCGAAGGAACTCCAGGATGCCGGGACGGTCAAGTACGGCTTCTGCCGCCAGCAGGGTGACCCGTACCACTTCTACCCGATCCAGACCGCGTTCGGCGGCTACATCTTCGGCAAGAATGCGGACGGCACGTGGAACCCGAAGGATGTGGGTTTCGGCAATGAGGGTTCAGTTGCGGCCGCGCAGTGGCTCGCCGACATGGTGGCCCAGGGCAGCGTCGTGAAGGACATGGACTGGGACACCTACCACAAGACGTTCGAGTCGGGCGACTGCGCCATGATGATCACCGGCCCGTGGGCGCTGCCGCGTCTGCGCGATTCCGGCGTCAAGTTCGAGGTTGCCGACTTCCCGAAGGGCCCGGAAGGCGCCAGCCAGCCGTTCCTCGGCGGCCAGGCGTTCTTCGTCAGCGCGTTCAGCAAGAACAAGCTGATGGCGTCGGCCTTCCTGAGCGAGTTCGTGGCGACCGAGCCGGTGATGCGCTCGATCTTCGAGAGCGACCCGCGGCCGTCCGCCTTCCTGGCTGTGCGCGAGGCTCCGAACGACGAGGCGATGGAGAAGTTCGGCACGGCCGGCGCCAACGCTGTCCCGATGCCCAACATCCCGGCCATGGCCGCGGTGTGGGGCCCGGCGGGCGACGCGCTGACCCTGATCCAGCAGGGCACGGCGAAGCCTGAAGAGGCGATGACGAACGCCCAGAAGCAGATCGAGACTGCTCTGGCCCAGTAAGATGCAGGTTCTGCGGAGGGGGTCGCTTGACCCCCTCCGTTGCTACATGGCGCCTGATGCGCCGGCCCGTTCACCCTCTGGGCCGTCCACCTGAGCCGCGTCAGTCGCTCCTTGACATTCCCAATGCGCTCCGCTCCAATTTGCGCTCAGTACGCCTAACTAGCCTGTGGAGGATGCTATGGCGAGTGCCACCAACATTGCTCGACCGCCGACTGGCGGCTCCTCCTTTGGGGGTAGCAATACTCTCACTCTGATTCTCCGCCTGCTCTTCCTGATGGTCCTTACGGCCTTCTCCATTTTCACCGGATGGCAATTCATACAAGGCGGAGCAGCGCCCCTTGCAGCCGTGCTGTGGATCATCACGCTGGCCTTCATTGTAGTGTTCCTGCGCAGCAACGCGGCGCCGTTGCGGTGGATCATGCCGGGGCTGGCGTTTATGACGCTGATGCACATCTACCCGGTCGTCTATACGGTCTACACGGCGTTCACCAACTACAGCGACGGCCATCTCGTCCCCAAGCAGGTGGCAATTCAGCAAATCGAGTCCAAGACTTTCACTCCTGCTGATGCGCCCAAGTACTCCTTCGTGCCCTTCACCAATCCAAACGGCAGCTACGGCTTGTGGCTGACCAGCCAGGACGGGCAGACGCAACTGTTCAAAACCTCCACCGGGGAGGCCTTCACGCGCGAGGAATTGACCGCGCAGGGCGCGACGTTCGATGCGGACGGCAACCTGACCGCCTTCAATGGCTTTGAGGTTGTGCCGGCCAACCGCAGAATCTCGCTCCTGTCGCAGTTGCAAGGGCTGACGTTCGGGCCGCCTGACCAGCCGGTCAATATCACCTCGCCGCGCGTGGCTGCGCAGGCCGTGCAGCGGTACGTGTACGATCGCGCTCAGGACGCGATGATCGACCAGCAGACGGGCACGGTGTACTCGAACGTGCGAGGCACGTTCACCTCGCCCGAGGGCGAGACGCTGATCCCCGGCTTCCCGGTCATCATCGGCTTCGAGAACTTCGTGCGGCTGTTTACCAGCCCCGCGCTGCGCGGGCCGCTGTTTACGATCTTCTCATGGACGGTCATCTTCGCGCTGCTCAGCGTGCTCACGACGTTCGTGCTCGGCCTGTTGCTGGCGCTGGTGTTGAACGAGCCGAACATGCCGTTCCGCCGCATGACGCGCGTGCTCATGATCGTGCCGTATGCGTTGCCCGCCTTTATCTCGGTGCTGATCTGGCGCGGCATGTTGAATCCAGTGATCGGCATCATCGGCTCGAGCTGGGATCCAGGATGGTTCTCCAACCCCTTCTGGGCGAAGGTCGGCATCCTGATCATCAACCTGTGGCTTGGCTACCCCTACATGTTCCTGATCACTACGGGCGCACTGCAGGGCATCCCGAGCGACCTGTACGAGGCCGCAAGGGTGGACGGCGCCAGCGGCATCCAGCAGTTCTGGAACATCACCCTGCCGCTGCTGCTGGTGTCGGTGGGGCCGCTGCTGGTAGGCTCGTTCGCCTTCAACTTCAACAACTTCACGATCATTCAGTTGTACGCCAATGGCGGGCCGCCGATCCCCGGCACGCCGACGCCGGCCGGGTACACCGACATTCTCATCAGCTACACCTTCAAGTTAGCGTTTGGCGGTGGCCGCGGCGCGGATTTGGGCCTGGCTGCGGCAATCTCCATCGTGATCTTCGTCATCGTCGGCGCCATCACGATCATGAACTTCCGCTACACCGGCATGCTCGAGGAGGTATCCGAAAATGTCTAGCGCCACGGCTACCCGATCGACGGGCTCACTCAAGACCCAGAAACGACTCTCGATGGCGTGGCGGCTGCTGGTCGCGCTGATCGCGATCATCTTCTCGCTCTTCCCGGTCGTCCTGATCTTCTCGACCTCTATCAACCCTGTCAGCCAGGTGACGGTGACACAGTTGATCCCGGACAACGCCACCTTCAATAACTACCGCACCATGCTGACCGACCCGCAGTTCCCGTTCGGCCTGTGGGTGTGGAACTCGGTCAAGATTTCGGGGATTACGTCGATCCTGGTGGTGGCGCTGACCTCGCTGGCGGCGTTCGCGTTCTCGCGCTTCCGCTTCCGCCTGCGCAAGCCGCTGCTGCGGACCATCCTGCTGGTGCAGGTGTTCCCGAACATCCTGGCGGTCACTGCCTTGTTCCTGATCCTGCTCAACATCGGCCGGATCTATCCGGGCTTCGGCCTGAACTCGCACTTCGGGCTGATCCTGATCTATCTCGGCGGCGCGATGGGCTTCAACACGTGGCTGATGAAGGGCTTCTTCGACACGATCCCGCGTGATCTGGACGAGGCGGCGTACATCGACGGCGCGTCGAGCTGGTACACGTTCCAGCACATCATTTTCCCGCTGGTGCGGCCGATCCTGGCAGTGATCTTCATCCTGACCTTTATCGCCACCTATGCGGACTACCTGATGGCGCGCGTCATGCTGACGCAAAGCTCGCAGTACACCGTCGCGGTCGGCCTGAGCCTGTTCATCGGCGATCAGTACTCGCAGCGGTGGAACCTGTTCGCCGCGGGCGCGCTGATGGCGGCGCTGCCCACGCTGGTGCTGTTCTACGTCATCCAGGACCAGCTCCAGAGCGGCCTGACGGTCGGCGCAGTCAAGGGCTAAGGAATCCCTTTGGCTGGTGGCAAAGAGCCAGGCGGTTGCCTGGCTCTTTTTTCGACCCTGTCGCAGACCT
>CAZPTI010000125.1:0-13914 GCA_964588925.1 uncultured Anaerolineales bacterium
GCGGACGCGCTCGAAGCGTGGCGCATCCGCTACCTGAGCCGCAAGGGCGGCGCGCTCTCGGCTGCGATGGACGTCATCGGCGCCCTGCCCAGGGAGGAACGACCCGCCTACGGCCAGGCTGCTAACGAGGTCAAGGCGGCGCTTGAAGCCGCGTTTACCGAGCGGCAAGAGGCGCTCAAGACGCAGGCGCTCGAGGCGGAGCTGGCGAGCGGCGCGGTGGACGTGACGCTGCCCGGTCGGCCGCAGAGCTACGGCCACCTGCATATCACCACGCAGAACCTGCGCGAGTATCGCGCGGTCTTCGCCGAGATGGGCTTCGAGGTGTACGACGGGCCGGACGTGGAGACGGACGACAACAACTTCGGCCTGCTCAACATCCCGCCGTACCACCCGGCGCGCGACATGTGGGACACCTTCTGGGTTTCGCAGGATGACAACCTGAACCCCGCCCAGCGCAGGCTGCTCATGCGCACGCACACCAGTCCCGGCCAGATTCGCGTCATGCGCGACCGCTGCCCGCAACCCATCCGCGTGATCCTGCCCGGCAAGGTGTACCGCTATGAGCAGATCACGGCGCGCTCAGAGCACCAGTTTTACCAGATCGAGGGGTTGGCGGTCGGCAGGAACATTCGCATGACCGACCTGATCGGCACGCTGAAGCAGTTCGCGTTCAAGATGTACGGCGCGGGGCAGTTGCGCGTGCGGTCGAGCTACTTCCCCTTCACCGAGCCGAGCATCGAGGCCGACATGAACTGCGTGTTGTGCGGCGGCAAGGGGTGCGGCGTGTGCAAGTACACCGGCTGGCTGGAGATCGCGGGCGCGGGCATGGTGCATCCGGTCGTGCTGAAGAACGGCGGCTACGATCCGGCCGAGTTCACCGGCTTCGCGTTCGGCATGGGCGTCGAGCGGCCGGCCATGCTGCGCCACCGCATCAGCGACATCCGCTATTTCTACTCGAACGACCTGCGCTTCCTGGGCCAGTTCGGTTGATGGAGGGCTAGAAGATGAAAGTGCCCCTTTCCTGGTTGAAAGATTTCGTCGACGTCGACCTGCCCGTCGAGGCGCTGGCCGAGCGCATGACGCTGGCCGGGCTGGAGGTCGAGTCGATTACGCGCATCGGCGAGTTGTGGGACCGCGACAAGGTTTTCGTCGGCCAGATCCTCAGCGTGACACGGCACCCGGACGCGGAGCGGCTGACCCTCGTGCGCGTCGATTATGGTGCGCCTGAGCCGATGACTGTCGTCACCGGCGCGCCGAACATGATGCCCTTTATCGGGCAGGATCTCTCCGGCGGCAGGGGGCCGAAGGTGGTCTACGCCATGTCGGGCGCGCGGCTGATCGACGGCCACAGCGAAGAACGAAAAATCGTCAAGCTTAAGCCGAGCAAGATTCGCGGCGTCGTCTCGGAGGGCATGGTCTGCTCTGAGAAGGAACTGGATCTGAGCGACAGCCACGAAGGCAACCTGGTGCTGCCCGACGATGCGCCGGTCGGCATGCCCCTCGTGGATTATATGGGCGACGTGGTGCTCGACTACGACGTGAAGGGCGCGTTCGGCCACCTCCAGTGCATCTATGGCGCGGCGCGCGAGGTCGCCGCGCTCACGGAACAGCCGCTGCGCCGCCGGGTGATGACCCTGCTCGAGCAAAACGAGGTGATCGTCTCGCCCGACGCCGATTTCGCTGAGATTCGCATCGACGCGCCTGACCTCTGCCTGCGCTACTCGGCCGCGTTGATCGAAAACGTCACCATCGGCCCGTCGCCGCTGTGGATGCAGCAGCGGCTCACGCGCGCGGGCATGCGTCCGATCAACAACGTCGTGGACATCACGAACTACGTCATGCTGGAACTCGGCCAGCCGCTGCACGCGTTCGACCACGATCTGCTGATCCAGCGGGCGCAGTCAAGCGGTGCCGGTGACAAGCCGGTCATTATCATGCGCCGCGCGCACGCAGGCGAGCAGATGAAGACGCTCGACGGCGAGATGCGCCAGCTTGACCCTGACATGCTCATGATCACCGACACGGCTGGCTCCATCGCGGTCGCGGGCGTCATGGGCGGCGCTGAAACGGAAGTCACGAACGGCACGAAGACCATCCTGCTCGAATCCGCGAACTTCAACTTCCTGAGCATCCGACGGACAAGCCAGATGCTTGGCCTGCGCAGCGAGGCCGCGAGTCGCTTCGGCAAGCGCGTCGACCCGGAGCTGACCGTCAAGGCGCTGGCCCGCGCGTGCGAATTGCTCGAACAACTGGCCGGCGGCAAGGCGCGCCCCGTCTATGCGGACAACTATCCGGGCAAGCCGGAACCGAAAAGCATCGAGCTTGACCCGATCTACGCGAACCGGCTGCTCGGCGTCGACCTGCCCGCCGCGGAGATGGTGCGCATCCTGGAGGCGCTCGAGTTCACCGTCGACCGCTCCGGCGCGTGCCTGAGCGTGGGCGTGCCGAGCCATCGGCAGGACGTGAGCATCCCCGCCGACCTGGTCGAGGAACTCGGCCGCATCTACGGCTATGACCGCATGCCCGCCACGCTCCTCGAGGACGAGCTTCCGCGCACCCCGCGCAACATCGCGCTTGAGGCAGAGGAAAAGGTGCGCGACGTGATGACCGGCTGCGGGCTGGACGAGGTTATCACCTATAGCATGATCGACGTACGGGATGAGGCGAAGCTGGGGCTGCCCCCGGCCCCGCACGTCACCGTGCTGAACCCGCTCTCGGCGGAGCGCAGCCATCTGCGCGTGACCCTGCTCCCCGCGCTGATCGAGACCGCGCAGGCGAATCTGCGCTTCAGCGAGCGTGTTGCGATCTTCGAGGTCGGCCGCGTGTATATCCCGCAGCCGGGGCAGGAGCTTCCCGCGGAGCCGCTGCGCCTCGCCGCGGCGCTGGCCGGGCCGCGCGAGCCGAACACGTGGCTGAAGCATGATGCGGAGCCGCTCGGCTTCTTCGACCTCAAGGGCGCGCTGGACGAGCTTCTGCGGCGACTCGGCCTGGTCAACGTCGCATGGGAGCGGGGCAGCCATCCGGCGCTGCATCCCGGTCGATCAGCAAAGGTGGTGATTAACGGCGCGGAGGTCGGCGTGGTGGGCGAGCTGCATCCGCAGGTTCGCGCCGCGTTCGATCTGCCGTCCGTTCCGGTGACCGTCGCCGAACTCGACCTTGCCGCGCTGCTTTCGGGTTGGGGCGCGAAGCAGGAAATGACCGCCTTCTCGTCGCAGCCCGCGGTCTTCGAGGACCTTGCGGTCATCGTCGATGAGTCGATCCCCGCGGCGCAGGTAGCGAATCTCATCCGCCAGACCGGCGGCAAGCTGCTCGTCGATGTGCGGCTGTTCGACGTGTACAAAGGCGGGCAGGTGGCCCCTGGCAAGCGCAGCCTCGCCTACTCGCTCACTTTCCAGGCGCCCGACCGCACCCTCACAGCCGAAGATACGGCGAAGGCGCGGCAGAAGATCGTCGCGCGGTTGGAGCGGGAGCTGAGCGCAACACTGCGCGCATAGTTGAGACTTTCACAGGATTCCAGGATTTGCAGGATTGACAAGACGCGGATCGAGAATAAACTCTCCGTAGCGAGTTCAATCCTGTCAATCCTGCGAATCCTGGAAACCCACCATTCCTGCCAGCAACAGCTAACCTGGAGCGACTATGTCTGCTCTCTGCTTCCTCTTGCTCTGCGCATTGGCGCTTCTCCCGGCCCTTCCCGCCCACGCTGCGCCCCTGGCGCCCACCGGCGACATCCAGCCGAACAGCGCGGTTGCCGCGCCGGAATGGACCACACTGTTTGACCGCGACTCCGGCTGGACGGGCGCGGACGGCGTCTATACGGTTCCGCTGAACGGCGACGAGCGCAATGGCGCGGCCGGACAGACCAGCACCTTCTTCGTTTTCTCCGACACCTTCATCGGCGGCGTCAACCCGAACGGCTCGCGCGCGGGCGGGACGGTCATGGTCAACAACACGATGGCGCGGCTGTACGGCTCTGCGCCCGACCCTGCGCAACTGACGTTCTTCTGGGGCGACAACGGCTCCGGCGGCGCAGCCTCGCGCGTCCTGCCGCCGACGTCGGGCAACTGGTACTGGCCGATTGACGGCATCGCGCTCCACGACACGCTCTACATGTTCAACCTCCTGATGCGGTCAGACGCGACAACCGGCTTCGCGGTGATCGGCATCGACCTGCTGCGCAGCTCACTCCGCTCCGCCGAGCCGTTCAGCGACTACACCCGGCTTTCGACGCCGCTCTACGCGCCGGCCAGCGGCAACCACGGCGACGCGTACTACGGCATCGCGCTCACGCCGAACACGGCAGAAGCGGGCGCGCCCTACCCCGACGGCTACCTGTACATCTACGGCGTCCGCAACGACGCGCTCAGCAAGAAACTGCTCGTGGCGCGCGTCCGCCCGGAAAACATCGAGAATTTCGCGGATTACCGCTACTGGGACGGCCACTCGTGGCAGCCCGACATTACCCGCGCCCGCGCAGTCTATGACCGCGTGTCCAGTGAGTTCAGCGTAACGCCGCTCGCCGACGGTCGCTACCTGCTCGTCTTCCATCTGGACGCAATCGGCGACAAGGTGGCAGTGAGCTACGGCGCGTCGCCCGTTGGACCGTGGGGGCCGCCTATCGCGATCTGGACCTGCCCGGAAGACACGATGACGCGCAGCACGTTCACCTACGGCTCGAAGGCGCACCCCCACCTCTCCGCGCCCGGCGAGTTGCTGATCAGCTACCACGTGAACACGAGCAAATCGCAGGAGAACTGGAACAACGCCGAGATTTACCGACCGCGGTTTATCAGAGTCAATCTAAATCAAGGCGAAGCGAGCGCAGCGCAGATCAGTGAGCCTTCTGCTCCCGACGCAAGCAGCGACCTTGACCCGGCGTTCGGCGTGGGCGGCAAGGTGGAGACGCGAATTGGCAAGGGCGATGAGGGGGGCGCGGCAGCGGCGCGACAGTCCGACGGCAAGATTGTCGTCGTGGGTCGCGGTTCCGGTGGCGGTTTCGCCGTTGCGCGTTACGACGCTGACGGTGCGCTGGACGTCTCTTTCGGCTCCGGCGGCATCGTCACAACTGACTTTGCGGGCGAAGAGGACAACGCTTCAGCGGTTGCGGTTCAAGCAGACGGCAAGATCCTCGTCGCCGGTTCTGCATCGACCGGCGGTCGCAGCGATTTCGCCGTCGCGCGTTATCTGGCGAATGGTCAGTTGGATACAAGCTTCGCCGGGGATGGCAAGCAGACGGTCGACTTTGCGGGTTCGGACGACGTGGCGAATGCGCTCGCGATTCAGTCGGACGGACGGCTGATCCTTGCGGGCAGCGCGCTGGTCGACGGCAGCCAGCGGGACGTTGCGCTGGCGCGCCTGAATGCGGACGGTTCGCTCGATACAGGCTTTGGTGGCGGCAGGATCACGACAGATGTGGGCGGCGTGGGCAACGCGGCGAATGCGCTTGCGCTGCAAAGCGACGGCAAGATCGTCGTTGCCGGAGCGAATTTTACCGGCTACAAAGCGGCTGATGACATGCTCGCCCTGCGCTATATGGCAGCCGGCGCCCTGGACGCGGGTTTCGACGGTGATGGCATCGCAACTGTCGATTTTGCGGGCGCAGGGGATGCAGCCCGCGCAGTCGCGGTTCAACCGGATGGCAAGATCGTCCTGGGGGGTAGCGCGTTCACCGGCGCGAACGACGATGATTTCGCGCTTGCGCGGCTGAACCCGAACGGTGGGCTCGACAGCAGCTTCGGCGGTGACGGCAAGGCGACCACTGACTTTGCCGGCGCGTACGATTTCGTCAGCGCGCTGGCCCTCACACCTGATGGCAAAGTTCTTGCCGCCGGCCGCGCGCGCGGCGCGACGGAAGATTTCGCCGCGGCGCGCTACAACGCCGATGGCTCGCTCGACGTTGGCTTTGATTCTGACGGCTTGCTAACCACCGACTTTGCTTCCAGCGCGGACGAAGCGGCTTCTGTGCTGCTCCTGCCCGATGCGCGTTTCGTCCTGGCTGGCACGGCGGGCGTGGCGTCCGACGATTTTGCGCTGGCGGGGTACTCCGCTAACGGCGGCCTCGACGCGACCTTTGACGGCGACGGCAAAGCAGCGACGGATTTTGCGCTCGGCCAGAGCGTGATCTATGCGCTGGCGCAGCAGAGCGACGGAAAGATTATCGCGGCAGGCGCGCAACGCGTCGGGCGCAGCAGCGGCAACAGCTTCACCGTTGCTCGCTATCTGCCCTCCGGCGCGCTGGACGCGTCGTTTGGCGCGGGCGGCGTAAGCGTGGTGGACTTCGGCGCGCCGAGCGAAGCACACGGCGTTGCGCTTCAGCCGGACGGCAAGATTATCGTTGCGGGCAGAGGTGGCAGCGGTCAAAATGGGCAGTTTGCCCTCGCGCGACTCAATCCGAATGGCGAATTGGACGCCAGCTTTGGCAGCGGCGGCACGGTGGCGACGACATTTACAGAGGGAGGGAGCGCCGCAAGTGCGCTGGCCCTGCAAAGCGACGGCAAAATCGTTGTCGCGGGCATCATCGGGACAGGCCCGTCTGACTTCGCCTTTGCGCGCTACAACCCGAACGGCTCGCTTGATACGACTTTCAGCAGCGATGGTCTCGCGACCGTCGACATCAATACGGCCGCCGACGCGGGGTGGAGTGTTGCGCTTCAGCCGGACGGGAAAATCGTCGCGGCGGGCTATGCCTATACCGGCGCAAGCAGCGACTTTGCCCTTGTCCGACTCAACGGCGACGGTTCGCTCGATGCTGGTTTCGACGGCGACGGCAAGCTGATGACGGACTTTGGGGACGCGAACAGCTTTGCTTACGGCGCTACGGTCTTGAGCGACGGACGGATCGCGGTCGCGGGGGAAGTCGAGACGAATGGTGGTGACATTGCTCTCGCCCTCTACAACGCCGGCGGCGGCCTCGACGCAACTTTCGACGGCGACGGCAAGACAACGGCGGACTTTGGCGCGCGAGAGAGCGCAACGGGGCTGGCCCTGGGCGATGACGGGAAACTGCTCATCGGCGGACGGAAGCAGGCGAGTGACGGACGCGACGATTTCCTTGCGGCGCGATTCAACCTGGACGGTTCGCTCGATACAGGGTTGGGCGCAGGGGGCGCGACGACGGTCAGCTTCGACGGCTCCGAAGCAAGGGCGTTCGCGCTGCTGCCGCAGAGTGACGGTGGCATCATTCTGGCAGGCCAGACCGACAACTTCGCGCTCGCGCGGCTGCTTGGCCGCCTGCCGCTCGATGTCACCATTTCGGCGGACGGCGCAGACGTGGTGCTGTCATGGACGATGGCTTCTGCGGCCACGAAGTGCGAGGTGTGGCGCGCGTCCGTGCCCTACTTTGCGCCCGGTGATGGTTCGGCTGCGCTGGCCGGGACGATCAGCCCTTGTGGCGCGGGCGCGGTCACGTGGAGAGACGCGAATCGGATTGGCGATGCGGAGGTGAACTGGAGCTACCGCGTGAGAACCATTGGCGCGGCGGAGGGAGACTCGACGTCGACAGAGGATGGGGAGTTCGACTTCGATTTGATGCGCTAGTGCGTGTGGGCGTGTCCGTGTTCCTCCAGTTCGATGGTGGCCGTCCGCTTTGCGAGCGCGACGGCGATTGCCGATGTGATCGGCGTCGCCGCGATGAGGCCGAGGCTGCCAACTAGGGTGCGCACGATCTCTTCGGCCAGGAACGCGCGGTTGAGCGTCTGGCCGAGGGAGACGCTTTGCGACGCGATGAGCAGCAGCAGGGTGAGCGACGCGCCCGCATAGGCCAGCAGGAGCGTGTTCACGATCGCGGCGATGTGGTCGCGGCCGACCACCATGCTGCGCGCAAAAAGCTCGCGGCCGGAGAGATGCGGCGCGGCGCGCTTTAGCTCGAAAACCACCGACGCCTGATTGGTCGTCACGTCGTCCAGCACGCCGAGCGTGCCGATGATCAGCCCCGCAAGGAAGATCCCCTGCAAGTCGAGCGCGATCCCCGATTGCAGCCGCAGGAACAGCGCGGATTCCGACCCCAGGCCGTTCAGCCGCGTAAAGTTGACGGACAGGACCGCTAACGCGCCAGTGATCAACAGGCTCAGGCCGAGACCGGCTAGCGCGGCGTGCGTCTTGGCTCGCCAGCCGTAGGTGAGGTAGAGCGTTGCCGCAAGGAGCGCGAACGAGCCGCTGAGGCTGATGAGCAGCGGGTTGTAGCCGGCGAGAATGCCGCGAATGATGAACGCGCTGAGGATGAGCACGGAGAACCCCGCGCTGACGAGGGCGCGCACGCCCACCCAGCCGCCAACCGCAACCACTGCTACGCCGAAGATCAGCGCGAGGATCAGCAGCGCGGGCCAGCGCACGAAGTCGCTGATGAAGTAACGCTCGCCATCCGGGCCGGTCGACGCCTCCATGAGCACGCGGTCGCCCACCCGCGCCAGCGCGTTCTCCGGCAGCGCCTCCCCTTCCCCGTAACGCGTCTCAACTTGCTTGCCGCGGTCCGGTCCGCGCGTGATCTCCACCTTGAGTGTTTGCGCCGGTCCCGGCTGTTCCGCGGACGGCGGGTCAACTGCGATGATTTCGACGACGCGGCCTTCGACCGTTTGCGCCGAAGCATCGACCTCGGCCGGCGCGCGGGCCGGCTCGAAGAAGAGCAGGCCGACTAGCACGGTGACGAGGACGACGGCCAGGCTCACCCAGACGTGCCGGGGCAGCAGGCGCGCAACAATGTCGACGGGGTCTTCGGGTTCTTGCATTTAACGCTTTCGCCAGATCAAGCCGCGACCGGGCGCAAAGACGAGCGCCAGCAGGAAGAAGAGGGTGCAGACCAGGACGATGGCCGCGCCCGACGCGATGCTGACGTAGTAGGACAGATAGAGGCCGATGACTGCGGACAGAGCGCCGACTGTGGCAGCGGTCAGCATCATCACCGGCAGCCGCCGCGCGAGCAACGAGGCGGTCGCCGCAGGCGTCACCAGCATTGCGACCATCAGGCCGACGCCGACAGTCTGCAGCGCAACCACGACGGTCACAGCCAGCATGACCAGCAGCAGATAACGGAAGACCTGATCCGGGATGCGCAGGATTTGCGCCAGCACCGGGTCGAACGAGATGACGAGGAACTCCTTGTAGAACGCTGCGACCAGCAGCAGCACCAGCGCAGCGAAGATGAGCGTGAGCGCGAGGTTGGCCGGCGAGACGCCGAGCACGTTGCCGAACATGAAGTGCGTCAGGTCGACGCTGAAATTGCGCACGGTAGAGATGAGCGCGACGCCGAGCGCGAACATACCGGCGAAAATCACGCCGATGGCCGTATCCTCGCGCACCTGGCCCGTCTTGCTGAGCGCGCCGATGCCAAGCGCGGTGCCGATCCCCGCCACCAACCCGCCCCAGAACAGCGGCCCCTGCGCGCCCCCGCCGAGCAGATAGGCCACCGCAACGCCCGGCAGAATGGCATGCGCCAGCGCGTCGCCGAAGAAGGTCATCCCGCGGAGGACGACATACGTCCCGAGCACCGCGCACACAATGCCGACCGTGACTGCGGCGATGAGCCCGCGCAGCATGAACTCGTAGCGCAGCGGCGAGAGCAGGAACTCAAGCATGGTCATGCTCCCCGTCGCAGCAGGTGTCGCTCAACGCGAGCAGGCCCTCCGCACTCGGAATGACGGTGAGGTGAGTGCCGTATGCGCGCTGCAAGTTGGCAGGCGTGAGCACCTCGGCGGGTTTGCCAAAGCCGATGAGCATCCGCTTCAAGAGCATCAGCCGGTCAAACTTGTCCGATGCGAGTTGCAGATCGTGCGTCGAGACGAGCACGGTCATCCCTTCGGCGCGCAGTTTATCGAGGATGCCGAAGATGGCTTCCTGCGACGGCATATCCAGGCCGGTGAGCGGCTCGTCCATCAGGAGCAACTGCGCCTCCTGCGCGAGCGCGCGGGCGATGAAGACGCGCTGCTGCTGCCCGCCGGAAAGCTCGCCGATCTGGCGGCCAGCGAACGCAGACATGCCGACCTGTTCGAGACTGCGATTAACATGCTGCCAGTCTGCGCGACCGGCCTGGCGCAGGAGACCGATCTTCGCCACCCGCCCCATCATCACGACGTCCGCAACGCTCACCGGAAAGCTCCAGTCCACGTTGGAACGCTGCGGGACGTAGCCGATGCAGATGTGCCCGCCGGGGCCGTAGCCGTAAATATCCGCGCGGCCGCTCGTCGGCGCGAGGATGCCCGCGACGACTTTTAGCAGCGTGCTCTTGCCCGCGCCGTTGGGGCCGACTACCGCGACGCGTTCGCCGGGTTGCAGGTCAAACGTCACGTCGTCAAGGGCTGGCGGCGCGCCATTGTAACGCACAGTCACATGCTCGAACGCAACTACCGCCGCGTCCGAGCGGTGCGCATGCGGCCTTCTCAACAGCGCGCCGATAGCCATAAGCCTTTATCCCGCTTTGAGCGCATTGACAATCGTTTCGACATTATAGCGCATCATGTCCAGATAACCCGGCGTCTTGCCATCCTGCTCCGTGATCGAGTCGGTCAGCAGGCCCGTTACAACCTTGATGCCGGTCTCTCGCGCCACCTGCTCGGCGAGCTGAGCATTAGCGCCGGCCTCCAGAAAGAGCGCCGGAGCGCCTGCGGCCCTGATCTGATCGGCCAGCGCAGCCAACTGTTGCGCGGAGGGTGAAGCCGCGCTGCTGATCGAAGGCACGACGGCGCCAACGATGCGGAATCCGTAGCGATCCGCAAAGTAGCCGAGGCTCTCGTGGTTGGTGACAAGCAAGCGGCGTTCAGCAGGAATCTGCTCGACCTGCTGCTTGATCCACGCGTCGAGTTCGTTCAGCTTCGTAATGTAAGATGCGGCGTTGGCCGCGTACGCATCCTTGCCGGCCGGGTCAACGGCGGTGAGGCCGTCGCGGATATTTTCGACGTACTTCACGACGTTGTTCGGATCGAGCCAGAAATGCGGGTCGCCCTCGGCATGTTCATCCTCGACATGTTCCTCTTCCCCTTCGGGATGCTCACCCTCCTGCGGCTCGCGCGGGGTCAGTCCTTCGGACGCTTCAATCATGGTCCGTGTGCCGCCCGCGTTCTTGAGCAGCGAATCGAGGAAAGCCTCAAAGCCTGCGCCGTTAATGACGAAGATTTTGCTGTCTGCCACGCGGCGGACGTCCTGCGGCGTTGGCTCGAAGCTGTGCGGATCGACGCCGAGCGGGATGAGCGCATCAACACTCATTCGGTCGCCCGCCACGTTCCTGACGATGTCGGCGAGGAAGGTCTCTGCGACGAGAACGGAGGG
The DNA here is from genome assembly GCA_964588925.1 of uncultured Anaerolineales bacterium. GTDB lineage: Bacteria > Chloroflexota > Anaerolineae > CG2-30-64-16 > CG2-30-64-16 > JALOOB01. Next base: position 11,257 of record CAZPTI010000125.1, read on the forward strand.
CCGCTCGGCGGGTTGAGCTGTCGGCGCAACGGGCGCTGCAGGCGCTGCGCAGGCGGCGGTCAAGGACACTGCGAAGAGTATGGAGGCGAAGCGTACTGCGAACTTCACGACTGATTCTCCTGACATGCGGGGCACAAGCCAAACATTTCCAACCAATGACTGCGGACCGCGAAGCCGGTTTGCCGCTGGACTGAGGCAATCACGGCATCGATATCGCAGCCCGCGAACTCAACAGCGCGGTGACACTCCTGGCAGATGATGTGGTGACCGTGCGCGTCTTCGCCATGCGCGCGGTCATCGTGTTCCGCGCGCAGTCCGGCGGTGCTTAAGGCGTAACTGTGGCACCCCTCCTCAAGGTGCAGCTTGCGAACGAGGCCGAGCTGCTCGAGGATTTCGAGGGTGCGGTACACGGTCACGAGACCGAGCGCAGGGTGCAGCTTGCGGCCTGCCGCCAGCAGGTCAGCAGGACTGGCCGGCCCGGCTGATGCGATAAGCGCGTCCAACACCGCGCGGCGCGCGCGGGTGTTGGAATACCCCGCGCGTGTCAGGCGGTCCACTAACTCCACAGACGCGGCGTTCGGCGCAAATTGAAAAACGCTTTCATTTTTCACAAGCGTATGGTAACAGCGAGACACGCTCGTGTCAAGTAATGGCGCTTCTCATCCCGGCGCCTGACCATAGCGTTGCGGACGCGGGCCGAGGGGTGTATACTGCGCCCAGATGCAAACCCTGGAGGCGCGCTTTGCCGTTCATCCTTGACTCCCTCGTCTTTCTCGTCATCGGCATGGTGTTGGGATGGTTGCTCGTGCGGTCGTTCGGCAAGCCGGAAGCCCCCGCATCCGGCGCCAGCGTCAAGCTGGTGCGAACGGCGCGGACGGCGGAGGGACGGGAAGAGACGCGGTTGGTGGTGAACGACTCCGTGATCCTCACCGCGTCCAACGACGGCGTGCGGCTGGCTGAATATGCCGACGAGGTCGAGCAGTTAGAGGCAGTTGCGGCGCGGCTCGCGCGTTCATTGGGCGTGAGCGTAGAATTCACGCGCGTCGGCCCCCGGCTGCCCGGCGACGAGAACGGGATCTCCATGCGGACGTTGCCCCAGGACGGCTCGCTGCTGCTTCCGCAGGATGAGACCGATCTCCCGAACGAAACGGAAGAGCGCCGAGCGCGGCTCGACCGCGGCTCCACTGGCGTTTGAACCTTTATCAAACCTTAAATTTCCTCTCTCCCCGTCATAACACCCCTTGACACCTGCGCTTAAACGTGTTAACTTATCGTATGTAAGTGCTTTCATGGAAGTAGTTTAGCTTTTCACACATTCGGTTTCGCACGCAGATTGTGGGGGACAGCACGTGGCGCAGGCGACGGTCTACGAGGTTGCGAAGAAGGCGGGCGTCAGCATTGCGACCGTCTCGCGCGTCCTTAACACGCCCGACCGCGTCAACGATATTACCCGCGACCGCGTGCACCAGGCCATCGACGCGCTCGGCTTTGTGCCGAAGGCGGAAGCTGCCGCGCGCGCCCGCAAGATGCACGGCCGCATTGGCGTGCTGGCGCCCTTCTTCACCTTTCCCTCGTTCGTGCAACGCCTGCGCGGCGTCGCCGGCGCCCTCAACGACTCACCCTTCGAGCTGGCGATTTACAACGTTGACTCTTCGTCGCGGCGCATCGGCTGGCTGGCGAGTTTGCCGGTGACACGGCGCATTGACGGCCTGATCGTGATGGCGCTGCCCTTTGACGAGGACGCGGCGGACCGTCTGGTGAACCACGACCTGCCAACCGTATTGATCGAGTTCTCGCGGCCGCGGTTCAGCAGTGTGCGGATCGACGACGCAGCGGGCGGCGCGCTGGCCGCCGAGCACCTGCTGTCGCTGGGACACACGCGCTGCGCCTTCATCGGCGATGCGAATGTGCCGGATTACGCGCTGCCCACGAGCGAGTATCGGCTGGAGGGCTACCGGAACGCGCTGACGCGCCACAACGTCGCGCTGCCGGAATGCTATATCGCTCGCTCGCCGCATAGCCTCGAAAACGCGCGGCGCTCCGCGCATGCCTTGCTTGATTTGCCAGAACGTCCCACCGCCGTGTTTGCCGCCAGCGACACGCAGGCGATGGGCGCGCTCCAGGCTGCGCGCGAGCGCCACCTCTCGGTTCCTCACGATCTAGCAATCGTTGGCTTTGACGATATCGACGTTGCGGATTACATCGGCCTCACCACGGTGCGTCAACCGCTCGAGGAGTCCGGCCGCGTCGCGGTCGATCTCCTGCTGTCGCGCCTGGCCGACCCCTCGCGGCCGGCCCAGGATGTCTGGCTGCCGCTCAACCTGATTCGCAGGGCGACCACTTGAGTCGCCGGACAACGCAAATGGAGGCGCATATCGACGATCACACCCATTTGAAGTTCGCAAGCCAGAACCGTTTGGATAGGCCCATCAGAGAGAAGGAGAAGCACATGAAGCGTTGGAGTTTACTGAGCGTCATCGTCATCCTGGCGATGATCCTGGCTGCATGCGGCCCGAGCGCAACGCCCGCGCCGACGCAGGCCCCGCAGCAGGCGCCGACCGAGGCGCCGGCCGCAACGACTGCCCCCGCAGCCACCGAAGCGCCCGCCGCCACGACCGCGCCGTCGACCGGTGGCGCGGAATCCGTGGGCGCGAGCGA